>NZ_JBFBAE010000002.1:176398-476265 GCF_040689465.1 Amycolatopsis sp. NPDC051373
CCCACCCGCGCCCCCCCCCCCGCCCCCGGCGGGGCCGCCCCCCCCCCCCCCCCGCCCCCCCCCCCCCCGGGCGCGCCCCCCGGCTGTGTACTCAGGCCTCGGCGAGCTCTCGCGCGATGTCCTCGGCGGTGGCGGTGAGGTGGGCGACCCACTCGCGAAGGCGGTCGCGCCGGTACCGGGCGGTGGGCATGGCGATCGAGATCGCTGCCGGCATCGAGCCCGGGGGACCGGCGATCGGGCAGCCGACGGCCGTCAGCCCGACCTCGGTGAGCTGGTCGTTGAGCGCGAAGCCCTGGCGCCGCACCTTCTTCAGGTCCCGCACCAGCGTTTCGACGTCGACGTCCGTCCCGGCGTACCGGGCGCGCACGTCGTCGGAGTCGAGGGCCGCCAGCACCACCCGCCCACCCGACGCGAGGTGAGCGGGGAGCATGCGCCCCGCCCGGTCCCCGACGCGCAGCACCTGGTCGCATTCGGCCGTCGCCACGAACCGCGCCTGATCGCCGACCACGACGATCAGGTTGCTGCTCTCCCGGGTCCGCTCGGTCAGGTTCTGCAGGTGCGGCAACGCGATCTGGCGGAGGTGGTCGACGGGTTCGATCACCGTCGGGCGCCGCAGCACCGAGCCCGCGACGTAACGCCGATCCTCGTCCTGCTCGGCGAAATCGCGGTAGACGAGCATGGCCAGCAGCCGGTGCGCGGTCGAGCGGGCGACGCCGAGCCGTTCGGCCGCCTCGGTCAGCCGCAGGGGGCCCTCCTGCTGAAGGATCGTCGCGAGGTGCAGCGCGTGGTCGACGGAGTCGATCCCGTAGGTCGGCTTGTTCTTCACATCAGAACTATAAGCACCGCACAGCAGAACTTGTCTAGCGTTGCCCGCATGACAGCGAAGGCGGAACACCGACCGGTGTCGCCGGTGACCCTGCGCGCCGCCGCGATCGAGTCCGGCGCCGCCCGCCCCGACCTCCGCCGCTGGGTCGCCGCCACCGCCGCCGGACTCGCGGAGGCGGCCGACGCGATGCCCGCCACCGCGTGGGCCGCCGAGGTCGTCACGGCCCAGGGCCGGACCGTCGCCGCCGGCGAGACGTCGTGGATGCGGGCGCGCGAGACCTGCGTCCACGCAGTCGACCTCAGGGCCGGCACGACGTTCGACGACCTGCCCGAGGGGTTTCTCGCGGTGCTGGTCGACGACATCGCCGCCTGGCGCTCGGCCCGGCCGGGACCCGCGATCCGGCTCACCACCCCCTACACCGACCACGAGATCACCGGCGACGGCACGCCCGTGCCCGTCGGCCTCCCGCTCGCGACGGCCGCCGCCTGGCCGGCCGGGCGCCACCGCGAGGCCGGTTTGCCCACCCTGCCGAACTGGCTGTGAGGAGACGACGATGACCGATTCGATCGTGACCACCGTTCCCGACGTCGACGCCGTCGTCGTCGGGGGCGGCATCGGCGGGCTCGGCACCGCGCTGGCGCTGGCCCGCTCGGGGCGCGCGGTGCGCGTCCTGGAGCAGGCGGCGGAGTTCGGCGAGGTCGGGGCCGGCCTGCAGATGGCCCCGAACGCGACGCGCGTCCTGCGGGACTGGGATCTGCTCGACGAACTCGTCGAACACGGCGTCCGCCCGCGGCGGCTCGTCATGCGCGACGCGCTCGACGGCAGCGAGCTCACCCACCTCGACCTCGCCGACGCCGAACGCCGCTACGGCGCGCCCTACGTCGTGATCCACCGCAGCGACCTGCACGCCATCCTCGTGCGGGCCTGCCGCGACGCCGGCGTCGACCTGGTCACCGGCGCGACCGTCACCGGCGTGGAGAACGGCCCGGATTCCGCGACAGCGGTCGGCGACCACCGCCGCGACACGGGCCGCATCGTGATCGCGGCCGACGGCCTCCGATCCGGCCTGCGCCGCCGGCTAAGCTCCGACGAACCCGTCAGCTCCGCCTACGTCGCCTACCGCGGCGCCGTCCCGCTCGCCGGCCTCCCGGACACCGGCGGCCTCGCCCTCGAGGACGTCACCGTCCACGTCGGACCGGGCTGTCACCTCGTCCAATACCCCTTGCGCCGCGGCGAAATGCTCAACACCGTCGCCGTGTTCCGCTCCCCCAAGGCCCTCGCCGGCGAGGAGGACTGGGGCACGCCCGACGAGCTCGACACGGCGTTCGCGGCCACCTGTGAGCCGGTCCGCGCCGGTCTGCCGCACCTGTGGCGGGACCGCTGGTGGCGCATGTACGACCGCCGGCCGATCGGCACCTGGGTCGACGGCCGCCTCGCCCTCACCGGCGACGCCGCCCACCCGATGCTCCAGTACCTCGCCCAGGGTGCCTGCCAGGCGCTCGAGGACGCCGCCGGTCTCGTCGAGCAAGCCGACAAGCACGACACCGGTTCCGGCACGGACTGGGACCCGGCCTTGCGGGACTACGCCGCGGCCCGGGCCGTGCGCACCGCGCGCGTCCAGCGCACCGCGCGCGACTGGGGCGAGCTTTGGCACTGCGACGGCCTGTTCCGCGCCACCCGCAATGCCCTGCTGCGCGACCGGGCCGCGGACGACTACCGCTACGTGGACTGGCTCTACGGACACGGTGCGTAGGTAATCGGGTCACTCGCGCGGCGGTTCTGTCCCGCCGGGAACCGGCTGTTCGAGCAGTACACCTACGCCCAGGGCACGGTCGACGCTCCCTTGCTGGAACTGATCAAGCTCCGGGCTTCGATTGTCAACGGCTGTGCGTTCTGCGTCGACATGCACAGCAAGGACGCGCTCAAGGCCGGCGAGTCCGCGCAGCGGCTGTTCGCGGTCTCAGTCTGGCCCGAGTCGCCGTTCTTCCCACGGGAAGAACGCGCCGCCCTGGCGCTGACCGACGCGGTCACGAAGATCGGCGAAGACGGTGTGCCCGACGAGGTCTGAGACGAGGCGCGGGAGATCTGGTCGGAGAAGGAGGTGGCCGACCTGGTGATGGCGATCATCATGATCAACGCCTTCAACCGCATCGCGATCAGCACCCGCCAGGCCCCGGTGCTGGACGCGTGAGCCCGGCGACCACGACACTCCGGGCAGCCCGCCGAACGCGGGCCCGCCCGGAGCGCTGCTTCCTACGCCGGCCCCGCCGAGACGGACACCGGCAGTGCCGACGCGGCTTTCGAAGAGCACCGGCCGGTGCTGCTCGGCGCCGCCTACCGGATCCTCGGCAGCGTCGACGACGCCGAGGACGTCGTCCAGGAGGCCTGGCTGCGGTGGTCCGAGGTCGACCACACGAGGGTCGAGGCACCGCGCCGTTTCCTGGTCAAGGTGGTGTCCCGGCCGGCGATCGACCGCCTGCGCCTGGCCCGGCGGTGGCGCGAGACCTACGTCGGCCCGTGGCTGCCGGAGCCGGTGAACACCCACGAGGGCGAGCCGCTGGGACCGGCCGACACGGCCGCGCAACGCGACACCCCCTCGCTGGCCACCCTCCGGCTCATGCACCGCCTCTCCGCGCCGGAACGCGCGGTTTTCGTGCTCCGGGAAGCCTTCGAGCTGCCGTACGAGGAGATCTGGCAGGTCCTCGGCCTGGGCGAGGCCCACGCCCGGCAGCTGCACCGGCGCGGCGCGGCGCACCTGGCGACCGGCCGCGACCGCTTCACCCCCGACCCGGACGTGCACCGCGAACTCGTGGACCGGTTCCTCACCGCCGCCCGCACCGGCGACCGGGCCGCCCTGCAAGGCCTCCTCGCCCAGGACGTCACCCTCTGGGGCGACGGCGGCGGCAAGGTCCGCGCGGCCCTGCGGCCGGCCGCCGGGGCCGCGAAGGTCTGCCGGTTCGTTATCGGCACGATCGGCAAGTACTCCGAGGTCGAGCTCCGCACCGCCGACGTCAACAGCGATGCCGCGCTGGTCGTCCGGCTCGGCTCGACGTGGCATGTCTGCTCCTTCGAGACCGCCGACGGCCTCGCCACGGGAATCCAGTGGATGTCCAACCCGGACAAACTCGGCCGGTTCACGCCGGCCGGGTGACCGGCGCCCGGGTCTCGAGGGAACCATCGCAGCGGCCATCCACTGTGGACATACCTCGGCCCCACCAGTGAACTCATCACGGACTTCACCGGGCAGCGGTAAGAAAATATTGGGGCGCCGCAACGACAATCGCCTGCCGACCCGCGGCGATCGGCCAGACGATTCCCCTGGTCACGAGACGTGCGCAGCCTGGCAACGATACCTAGACTGAGCGGTACCGGTCGGTGACACAACCTGGAACGAGTGACGACGCCGCGCAAGCGTGAGGCAGTGGCCAGTCCGCTGCAAGCCAGACCAGGCCCGGACGAACGGAAACCGGTACGGGCCGTGGGCTTGCCGTCGAGCGTCGGTGATGGACCAGAGGGGGTCCCCACCATGGGCGATGCGCATCGGTTCGACGGGAAGGCGGCGAGCCCCGCCGGTGGCGCCGTTTTCGCGGCGTGGGAACGGTTCGTCCAGGGCGAGGACCAAGTCCCCGGCGTCCGGCCGGTGGTGGCGATCTCCTGGCACCGGTGCCGGGAGCAGTACCGAGTGGATCCGCACCTGACCGAGGCTCCGGTCGCCGTCGCCGAGCGCGGCCACAACCCCGAACACGATGTCGTCTTCGCCGAGCTGGGTTTCCGCGCCGCCTCCGTGGCCCATGAAATGGGGAGTCTGCCCGGCGTCGTCACCGTCACCGACGCGGCCGGCCGGATCCTGGGCGACTGGGGCGACCCGGTCACGCTCGCCCGGGCTGCCGACCTCAATCTGGCGCCCTGGTTCTGCTGGTCGGAATGCGCGGCGGGCACGAACGGCATGGGCACGGCGCTCGAGGCGCACGGCCCGGTGCTGATCAGCGGCGCGGAGCATTGGTGCCAGGCGTTCCACAACTGGGTCGGCGCGGGCATCGCGGTGCGCGACGTGGTGACCGGGGAGCCCATCGGGGGTCTGAACCTCTCGTGCTGGCGCAGCCAGCTTCCCCCGTCGGCGGGCGGGTGGCTGGCGAACGCGGTCGCCAAGACCCAGAGCGCGTTGAAGCGGCGTGCCCGCGACAGCGGAGCCGAGCTGGTCGCGGCCTTCACCCAGGCAAGTGCCCGCTCCCGTAGCCCGCTTGCCGCGGTCGACACCGCGGGCAAGGCGGTGATCGCGGACGACACTGCGAGTGTGCTCATGGGTGTCCCGGCATCGACTCCGGCGATCGACTCGACGCTGCGCTGGAACCCCGGGCTCCCGGAGCTGATCGCAGCCGCTCGGCACGCCAGCAAGCAGGCCGCCCACAACCCCGACTGGATCGGCTCCACGCAGATCTTCACCCACCTGGCCGACGAGCCGACGGCGATCAGCATCCGGCCCGTCTTCTCCTCCGCTCAGCTGATCGGGCACCTGGTTTCGTTCGGAATTTCCGTCGGTGTGCAGTTGCCCCAGGCGGAGGCGTCCGCGAGCCCTCGCGTGCGGCCGCGCCGGGTGGTCGGGATGCGGGACAGCCGGATGGTGCTGCTGCACCTGCCGGAAGTCTCCTTCGCGGAATCGGAGGGCAACGACGTGTGGCTGTCCACCGCGCAGGGACGCTTGCGGGCCGCTTCGCAGAGCCTGGACAAGCTCGACACCGAACTGGCGGAGGCCGGCTTCCTGCGGGTGCACCGCAGGTACGTGGTCAACCTCAGCCGCATCCGGGAGATCGAGCGCGGGCACAAGGGCGAGCTGCGGCTCGTCATGGACGACGGGGCGAACGAGATGGTGCCGGTCTCCCGCCGCAACGCTCCGGCGGTGCGCCGCGCGCTGGACCTCTGACCCCCGGCACCACCGCACCACCGCATATTTCACCACCGCACCACCCGGAAGGATTCACCGGTGTCTGACAACCCCGACGTCGTAGTCGGCGAGACGAACGACCGGAGCGCGGGCGGCCTCGGCCTCCCCGGCTCGGCCAACCGCGGCAGCCGCCCGGCCGCGGCCGTGAGCAACCGCGACTGGTGGCCGAACCGGCTCGGCCTCGGCATCCTCAGGAAACACCCCGCCGCGGCCGCCCCCTTCGGGCGGGACTTCGACTACGCTGCCGAGTTCCGGACCCTCGACCTCGGCGCTTTGGCGAACGACGTCGACGAGGTGCTGACGACCTCGCAGGAGTGGTGGCCCGCCGACTTCGGCCACTACGGCCCGCTCGTGATCCGGATGGTCTGGCACTGTGCCGGGACGTACCGCGTCGACGACGGCCGGGGCGGCGCGGCGACGGGCATGCAGCGCTTCGCCCCGCAGAACAGCTGGCCGGACAACCGCAACCTCGACAAGGCGCGCCGGCTGCTCTGGCCGGTGAAGAAGAAGTACGGGCGCAAGATCTCCTGGGCCGACCTGATGGTCTTCGCCGGCAACCGCGCCCTGGAGACGATGGGCTTCACCACCTTCGGCTTCGCCGGCGGCCGGGAGGACGTCTGGGAGTCCGACGACGACGTGTACTGGGGTCCTGAGCACGTCTGGCTGGGCGACGAGCGGCACGGCGGCGTCCGGGAGCTGGAGAACCCGCTCGCGGCCGCCCAGATGGGCTTGATCTACGTCAACCCCGAGGGGCCCCACACCGTCCCGGACCCGCTCACCGCGGCGCGCGACATCCGCGAGACGTTCCGCCGCATGGCGATGAACGACGAGGAGACCGTCGCGCTGATCGCGGGCGGGCACACATTCGGCAAGACCCACGGTGCCGCCGAGCCGGACACCTACCTCGGCCCCGAACCCGAAGCCGCCGGCGTGGAGGAGCAGGGCCTGGGCTGGCGGAGCGGTTACGGCACCGGCAAGGGCGCCGACACCATTTCCAGCGGGCTCGAGGGCACGTGGACCCCTACCCCGACGAGGTGGGACAACAGCTTCTTCGAGACCTTGTTCGGCTACGAGTGGGACCTGGAGCTGAGCCCCGCCGGTCTGTGGCAGTGGATCCCGCGAGGCGGCGGCGGAACCGGCACCGTGCCCGACGCCCACGACCCGGCGAAAACGCACGCCCCGACGATCCTGACGACGGACCTGGCGCTGCGGACGGATCCGGCCTACGAGCCGATCGCCCGGCGTTTCCTGGAAAACCCGGACCTGCTCGCGGACGCGTTCGCCCGGGCGTGGTTCAAGCTGACGCACCTCGACCTGGGCCCGATCCAGCGCTACCTCGGGCCGCTGGTCCCGCGCGAGACCCTGCTCTGGCAAGACCCGATCCCCGCGGCGGACCACGAACTTGTCTCCGCGGCGGACGTCGCCGCGCTCAAGCGCGAGATCCTCACCTCCGGGCTGTCGGTCTCCGAGCTCGTCTCCACGGCCTGGGCGTCGGCCTCGACGTTCCGCATCAGCGACAAGCGAGGCGGAGCGAACGGGGCGCGCATCCGCCTCGAACCGCAGCGGAGCTGGCCGGTCAACGAGCCCGACCGGCTGGCGCGGGTGCTGCGCTCCCTGGAGGCGATCCGGCAGTCCTTCGCCGAATCCCGAAACGGAGCCAAGAAGATCTCGCTCGCCGACCTCATCGTGCTCGGCGGAGCCGCCGCCGTCGAGCGGGCCGCCGAGAACGCGGGCCACGACGTCGAAGTCCCGTTCACCCCGGGCCGCATGGACGCGACGCAGGAGTGGACCGACGTGGAGTCCTTCGCCGCGCTCGAACCGGCCGCGGACGGGTTCCGCAACCACCGGGGAAAGAGGGGCCGGCTCACGCCGGAGCACCAGCTCGTCGACCGGGCGAACCTGCTGAACCTGAGCGCGCCGGAGATGACGGTTCTCGTGGGCGGTCTGCGGGTCCTCGGGGCGAACCACCGGCAGTCGCCGCTGGGCGTTTTCACGTCCCGGCCCGGGTCGCTGACCAACGACTTCTTCGTGAACCTCCTCGACACGCAAGTGGAATGGCAGCCGAGGCCGGGATCCGGTTCGCTCGCGGAGACCTTCGAGGGCCGCGACCGCACCACCGGCGAGATCAAGTGGACCGGCAGCCGCGTCGACCTCGTCTTCGGTTCGAACTCCGAACTGCGGGCGCTCGCGGAGGTCTACGCGAGCGACGACGCGGAAGCTCACTTCGTGCGTGACTTCGTTGCGGCGTGGGACAAAGTCATGAACCTCGACCGGTACGACCTCCGGGCGTGAGCCGGCCGGCCGAGTTTTTCACCGCGCGCCGCCGGCCGTACCCGGGACGGGCGGGTTTGGGGTGACCTGGCCCCTGCCCAACGGAGCCGAACAGCGTGCGAACGGTAGTCGATTCGAGGTGAACGGCGCGCGCCGAGTGAGCCGCCCCGCGCGCTTGTCGGCGTGTTTTCTCCGGCGTAGCGTGCCTATTGAGTACCGATTCTGAGTCGGACGCCGGACAACTCGGGAAAATTGATCGGATCTCGAAGAATTTCCGTGCGGGAATGCGAATCGCCGCGCCCGAGCACCTCCGATGCGACCGATGCGGAGTCGGCACGACGACCGGGATGAGGAAGGTGAAGGCCGATGACGACAGCGCCGGAGCGGACCGACTTGCTCAAAGAGATCGGGCTGGATGTGCAGAACCACGCAACGCTGGGTCGCGTTCTGGGCACCGGAAAGATCGGGCGGGCCAGCGAAGGATCGGATGGCCGCATGCAGGCCACCATTCGCATCAACGAAGACGAGCTGATGTGGGATCCCTCCATTCTCGTGATGCCCCACGGAGGGGATATCGACCTCGAGCTCGTCAACGACGACAAGAACACCCACTGCGCGCTCCTGCCGAGCAACGGCGACCGGAAATTCATTTGGCTGGTGAATCATTCGCGTGGCCGGGCGACGCTCAACCTCGACGGCCCGGGCTACTACTGGTTCTGCTCGCCCACCGGAAACGACGAGGGCCGGGGCCTGACCGGAGCCATCGTCGTCTTGGGCGACGCGCCGCCGGAGGCTCGCCTGGACCGACCCGACCAGCCGCAACCGTAGGAAGGAGGAGGGCATGACGACTTCGGAAGACTACGTCGACGCCGGTGAGGCCGTCGACCAGGGAAACCTGAGCTACAAGATGCCGGGCGGGGAACTCGCTCCGCCGGTCACCGCCAGCGTGAACTACGAGCGCATCCTCAACGCCCGCAACGAACCGCACAACTGGCTGACCTACTACGGTGCCTACGACGGGCAGCGCTACAGCCCGCTGGACCAGATCAACACGGAGAACGTCAAGCGCCTCGCCCCCGCCTGGGTGTTCCAGGCCGGCACGACCGGCCTGATCGCGGGTGCGTCGACCTACTCGTTCGAGGCCGCTCCGATCGTCGTCGACGGGATCATGTTCCTGACCGGCTGGGACGGCTGGATCTGGGCCCTGGACGCGAAAACGGGCGTGGAGATCTGGCGGTACAAGCACGCCGTGCCGTTCGACGTGTCGCTGTGCTGCGGGAACGTCAACCGCGGGTGCGCAGTGGCGCAGGGCAAGGTCTTCTTCGTCGCGGCGAACGCCCGCCTCATCGCGCTCGACGCGACCAACGGGAAAATGGTCTGGGCCAAGACCTACGGCGACGTGCGGGCCGGTGAGAGCGCCACCGTCGCCCCGCTGATCGTGAAGAACATGGTCATCGTGGGCAGTTCCGGCGGCGAGTTCGGCGTGCGCGGTCACCTGGACGCGTTCGACCTCGAGTCCGGCGAGCACCAGTGGCGCTGCTACATGGTGCCCAAGCCCGGCGAACCCGGCTCCGAGACCTGGCCTTCCGACGGCGAGGCCTGGGCGCGCGGCGGCGCGAACTGCTGGGTCACCAGCACGTTCGACCCGGAGACGAACCTGCTCTACGTGGGCACCGGCAACCCGGCGCCCGACTTCGACGGCGAGGTCCGGGAAGGCGACAACCTCTACACCGACAGCATCGTCGCCGTCGACGCGGACAGCGGGCAGATCCGCTGGCACCACCAGTGCACACCGCACGACCTGTGGGACTACGACAGCATCGCCGAGTGCATCCTGTTCGAGAAGGACGGTCGCAAGCTCCTCGGGCACTTCGACAAGAACGGCTACTTCTACGTCGTCGATCGCACGGATGGTCAGCTGGTGTCGGCCACGCCGTTCGTGGACCGCATCACGTGGGGCGCGGTCACGCGGGACGGCCGGGTCACAGCCAAGCTGTACCCGGAGAAGGAGGGCGAACCGGTCCACTTCTACCCGGGTCCGGCCGGCGCCAAGGAGTGGACGCACGCGTCCTACAGCCCGAAGACCGAGCTGTTCTACGTCCCGGTCCAGGACACGGGGGCCACGGCCACCCGGCGCCGCCGGGAGTTCAAGGAGAGCATCCCCTATTGGGGCGCCGGGGTTCAGGTGGACGCCGAGGACATGACCGGATCGATCAGCGCGTTCGACGGCAACGGCGAGGAGAAGTGGCGCTGGCGCAACGAACTCCCGATGTGCGCCTCGACGCTGGCCACCGGCGGCGACCTGGTGTTCGCCGGCGAAGCCACCGGCGAGTTCAACGCGCTCGACGCGCGCTCCGGCGAGCTGCTCTGGCAGTTCCAGTGCGGAAGCGGCCACCACAGCAGCCCGACCACGTACACGGTCGACGGGCGGCAGTACATCGCCGTGCCGGTCGGCTGGGGCGGGTGGGCCGAGGGGTTCCTCCCCGGCATGCTGGGTGCGGGGCACGGAAGCGCCCTGTTCGTCTTCGCCCTCCCGGAATCCGCGTGACGCTCGAGGAGAACCAGCCGTGATCGGGGCAGAGGAGGTGAGTCCATGGAGTCTCGACTCGATGTGTGGGAGACGCCCGAGTTCGACGAGATCGGAGTCGCGCCCGAGGTGACCATGTACATCGCTCAGCTGGACGACTAGAGGACGCGGGTGGCGCCGGGCTTCGGCCCGGCGCCCTCCGCCCGCTCGGACGACCACGGACGGAGTGCCGGGATGTGGCTGCGGGTGCTGGGCTCGGCTGCGGGAGGCGGCTCCCCGCAGTGGAACTGCGGCTGCCCGGTCTGCACCGCCGTCCGGTCCGGGACCGGGTTCGCGCGCACCCAGTCCTCGGTCGCGGTGAGCGCCGAGGGCCGGTCCTGGTTCCTGATCAACGCCTCCCCCGACGTCCGCACCCAGATCGAGGCGTTCCCGGGGCTGCGGCCGCACGACGGTGACCGCACGTCGCCGCTGCAAGCGGTGCTGCTCACCGATGCCGAACTGGACCACACACTCGGCTTGCTGCTGCTGCGCGAGGCCCGCGGTCTGCGGCTGCACGCCACGCCGGCGGTGCACAAGACGTTGCGCCACGGCTCGGGGCTGCTCCGCACCCTCGAGCTCTACTGCCCGGTCGAATGGCGGGCGGTGGTCCCCGGCGCCGACGTGCCACTGGCCGACGGGCTGTCCTGCCGCGCGTTCGACGTGCCCACCACCAAGCGGGACCGGTTCGGACCGGGGGCGGACCACGGTCGTGTGGTGGGCTACCGGCTGACCGACGACCGCAGCGAAGGACGTCTGGTCTACCTGCCGGGGATGCAGGCGCTGACGCCGGAGCTGTGTGCGGAGATCGCGGGCTGCGAATGCCTGCTGATCGACGGGACCTGCTGGCGTGACGACGAACTGGTACGGCTCGGCCTGGCCGGCAAGACGTCGCGCGAGATGGGCCACCTGCCCGTCGACGGCCCGGACGGCACGCTCGCCCGGCTCCCGTCGCTGAACGTCGGGCGGGTGATCTTCGTGCACATGAACAACACCAACCCCATCCTGCTGGAAGACACGGCCGAGCGGCACCTCGTGGAGGCCGCCGGCATGGAGGTGGCCGTGGACGGACTCGAGGTCGAGGTGTAAGGCATGACAACGACAACCGGGACCACCGCCGCGACGACCGACGAGTTCGTCGAGACGTTGCGGGCCCACTCGCGCCGGTACCACGACCAGCACCCGTTCCACGTCCGCATGAACGCCGGCCGGCTGAGCCGCGGACAGATCCGGGGCTGGGTGGCCAACCGGTTCTACTATCAGGAGAACATCCCCCGCAAAGACGCGGCGATCCTCTCCGGCTGTCCCGACCTGGAAGTCCGCCGCCGCTGGATCCGCCGGATCATCGACCACGACGGCCGCCACGCCGGGGAGGGCGGCATCGAGGCGTGGCTGCGCCTCGGCGAGGCCGCCGGGCTCACCCGCGAGGAAGTCCTCGACCACCGGCACCTGGTCCCGGGGGTGCGGTTCGCGGTCGACGCCTACGTGAACTTCACCCGGACCCGCCCGTGGGTGGAGGCGGTCGCGTCGTCGCTCACCGAGCTGTTCGCGCCCGACCTGATGGCGGAGCGGCTGGCCGCGTTCGAGCGGTGGTACCCGTGGATCGAACCCGAGGGCCTCGCCTACTTCCGCGCCCGCCTCGAGCAGGCTCCGCGCGACTGCGAGCACGCCCTCGAGGTGGTCACCGCACACTGCCGGTCCGCCGAGTCCCAGGCCCGCGCCGTCGACGCGCTGTCGTTCAAGTGCGATGTCCTGTGGAGCCTGATGGACGCGATCGATCGAACCTACCCGGAGTGAGCGCCATGGACTCGACGACCCGCAGCGAAGTGTCCACATCGGACCGACCGCGACTGGCGCGCCACGTCCGGCTGGCGTTCAACACAGCCCGGCAGCAGCACGTCCTGCAGCTCCCCGAGACAGTGGTGGTGCTGAACCGCAGCGGCGCGGCCATCCTCGAGCTGTGCGACGGGCGGCGCACCGTGGCCGAGATCGTGGCCGAGCTGGGTGAGCGGTACGAGAGCGTCCCCGACGACGAGGTGCGGCGGTTCCTGACCCGGCTCGTCGCCCGGCGCTGTGTGGAGCCGGCCGATGGATAACCCCTTCGGACTGCTGGCCGAACTCACCTACCGCTGCCCGCTGGCCTGCTCGTACTGCTCCAACCCGCTGAATCTGGCCGACTACACCGACGAGCTGACCACCGACGAGTGGCGGCGGGTGCTGCTCGAAGCACGGGACCTCGGGGTTCTGCAGTGCCACCTGTCCGGCGGGGAACCGCTGCTGCGGCGCGACCTGGTGGAGATCGTGGCGGAAGCCCACGAGCTCGGCCTCTACACCAACCTCGTGACCAGCGCCCTCGGGCTCTCGCGGCCGAAAGCGGAGCAGCTGCGGGCAGCCGGCCTGGACCACGTGCAGATCAGCGTCCAGGCCGATGAACCCGCGGTGTCCGACCGCATCGCCGGGACCCCGTCCTTCGGGCGCAAGATCGAGGCCATGGGCGTGGTCAAGGAACTGGGGTGGCCGCTCACCGTGAACGTGGTGCTGCACCGGCAGAACATCGACCGCGTCGCCGACGTGCTCGGGCTGGCCGAGCAGGTGGGCGCCGATCGGGTGGAGCTGGCCAACACCCAGTACTACGGCTGGGCGTTGCGCAACCGGGCCGCACTGCTGCCGAGCCGGGACCAGCTCGACGCGGCCGAGGTCGTCGTGCGGGCCGCCCGCGAGCGGTTGCGGGATCGCATGGACGTCATCTATGTCCTGCCCGACTACTACAGCCGCTACCCGAAGCCGTGCATGGGCGGCTGGGCGTCCCGGCAGCTGACCGTGACGCCGAACGGCGACGTCCTGCCGTGCCCGGCCGCCCAGTCCCTGCCGTTGCCGCGGGCGAACGTGCGGGAGGACCCGTTGGAGCGGATCTGGGCCGACTCCCCGGTGATGACCGCGTTCCGGGGGACGGACTGGATGCCGGATCCCTGCCGCAGCTGCGATCGGCGGGAGCTCGACTTCGGCGGGTGCCGCTGTCAGGCGTTCCAGCTCACGGGCGACGCGGCACGCACCGACCCGGTCTGCCACCTCTCGCCCGACCACCACCTCGTGGCCCGGGTGGTCGAGACCGCGAACGCCGATTCGCGGACCGATCTTCCGTTGATCCCCCGTCCGCACCGCGCCGGACATTCCAGCGTGTGACACTCAATCCGTTTCGATCGGCGCTCCGCCGAACACGGCGAAGCTGACGGCCCAGTAGGCGATGTAGAGCGCGAGCAGCACGAACCCGTGCCAGCGCCTGAGCCGGCGGGTGTAGAGGAAGTACGCCGCGAGCGCGGTCATGCCGACGAGGATTGGGAGGTGCCAGGAGAGCACGTTCTCGTCGACGTCGATGCTGCCGCCGGCGAGCAGGACGATGCCGAGCTTCGCGGTCACGCCGAAGACCACGCTGCCGATGACGTTCCCGACACCGAGCTCGGGCGCGCCTTTGCGGGTGGGTTCGACGGTCAGGAAGATGTCCTCGAGGGTGAGCACGAGGGTGGCGATCGTCGCACCGAAGAGGGCACCCTGGATGTGGTAGTCCTCCAGGATGCCCTTGGTGCCGTAGCTGGTGATGGCGGCGCCGGCGACGAGGCCCACCAGCGCGAGCACGGCCAGCGCGATCGCGGCCCAGCCGGGGATCGGGCGCTCCTTGTTGAAGGGCATCGTCACGACGAACGGGGGCTTGTCGGTGGGCACGTCGGCGGGGTCCTGTCTCGAGGTGCCGCCTGGGCTTGCGGTTGCGCTTCCGGTTCCGCTGGGGCGTGCCCCGACCTCCAGCTTCTCGAGGATCTCCGCATTGCGGAAGACGGGCGTGCTCCGCTTGAGCTCCCGGGTCGCCACGTACCCGATGAAGAGCACGAACAGCAGCACGAGCACCACGCCGTAGATCGGGGTGAGAGGCGCGAAGACGATGAAGGGAATCAGCACCAGCGGCGCGGCGGCGAACAACGCGAGGTACGGGCGCGGAATGTTCACCTTCGTCGGCGAAACGATCGCGGCGAGGGCGAGCACTATTCCGATCATCGAGATCGCCGTGCCGAATACGGTCCCGAGAGCGACGTCACCGAGATCTTCGACGTTCAGCGCCACTCCGAGCGCGACGTCGTCGAATTCGATTCCGGTGAAGATGATCGCGAGCAAGAACACGGACACGCGCAGGCCGGCCGCCGCACCGACGACGTAGGTGATCAGCTTCTCCGCGCTGTAGATCAGCAACGCCGCACCAGCGACGAAAATGAGTATCGACATAGTACCGGCAGTCCTTTCCGAGAGGGCCGAAAAGGTCAGTGCTCGGGGTCGACCGACAGCCGGCCACTGCCCCAGGCATCCGATCGTCGCAGGTCGCCGTCGATTCGGCTACGCCGACTCACCCACGTGAAATTGTGGAAAACAATTTTCCCGTTCAGCGGTGGGATTCGCCGGTTTCCCCTGCCGTCGATATCCGAGCCACCGCTCCCGATCCGTTCTCCTGTCAGGTCGTGCGCCACCCGCGCGTCGTCCACCTTCCGCCGCACGACAGGGTCCTTCCTGGACGATGTCGTGCTCGTGCAGCGGGTGCCGGTGGGCCTGCGACGACCTGGTCATCGCGGGGATCCCGAACGGCTACTTCACCAGCGACTGGACCGTGTTCCAGAACCACGCGATCGTCCGGCGGATGGCGACGCACGGCTATCGCCATTTCGGAATCGGGGCCTCGCTGCTCGGGTTCGACCGGGTCGCCGCCCCGACGACCGAGCAGGCGCGGGCGCTCGTCGCCGATCTGACGCACCTCTACGGCGCGCCCGGCGCGCCCGGCGTGGCCGCGTGGGACGAGCTGGCCGGACTGCTGCCCGAGCGGTGCCTGCTGCTACTCGGCTACACGGAGAACTTCCCCGACATGGTCGGCCGGCTCGGCTGAACCGCCGCACGCGCCCGGGCCCGCGGGCGAACCGTGAAGCCGCTCGGCTTGAGCGTCAGGGACTCGGCGATCTTCAATTCGTACGCCGGATCAGCCTCGAAGTCGTAGCGCTGCAACACCATTCCCAACGCGAGCACGGCCTCGTGCAGCGCGAACTGCCGGCCGATGCATGCGCGTTCCCCCGTGCCGAAGGGTTTGTAGGCCTGCGCCGGGCGTTTCTTCACCGCGGCCGGCTCGAAGCGGTCCGGGTCGAACTTCTCCGGGTCCGGTCCCCACACCGCCGGGTCGCGGTGGACCAGCGGTAGGGGCACGATCACCCAGTCGCCCTTGCGCATCCGGTACTTCCCACCGAGCAGCACGTCTTCGCGGGCCTCGCGCGAGTAGCCGGGAGCGGTCGGCCACAGCCGCATGGCCTCGTCGAGCACGCGGCGCACGTAACGCAGCTTCGCGACGTCGCTGAACCCCGGCTCTCGATCGCCCCACACCGCGTCGACCTCGGCGCGCGCCTTCGCCAGCACGTCGGGGTTGCGCGTGAGGTAGTACAGCGCGAACGACAGCGCGCCGGAGGTCGTCTCGTGGCCCGCGACGACGAACGTGATGGCCTGGTTGCGGATGTTCACCGGGTCGAGGCGCTCGCCCGTCATCGGATGGCCTTCGGTGAGCATGAGGCCGAGCAGATCACGGCTCTCGCCACCTTCGCGGCGGCGGGCCTCGATGACCTCGTCGACGAGGTCGTTCATGGTCGCGATGTCGGCCTGGTTCTGCGCGGGCGACCCGGCGAACGCGCGCCGCACGAACGGGAGCTTCACGTTCTGCAGCTGCGCGAACCGCAGCGCGCGGATCATCGCCGTGACGAACGGGTGCGGCTCGGCCCGCTCGAAAGAGCCGAACCGGTAACCGAAGCCGGCGCGCCCGATCGTCTCCAAGGTCAGCCGGGTCATGTCGGCGGCGACGTCGACCGGGCCGCTCGCGCGGTCCCAGGCGTCCGTCAGCTCGTGCGCGACCTCCAGCATCACCGGGTGGTAGCGGCGCATCGCCTCGGCGGAGAACGCCGGCTGCAGGATGTCGTGGGCCAGCCGCCAGTTCGGCTCGTGTGTGTGGGCGGTGAACAGCCCGTCGCCCGCCAGCGCGCGCAGGTTCTCGATGCCGAGGCCGACGTGCTTGCCGAACTTCGTCTCGTCGTTGAGCTGCGTGACCACGTCGACGCCGCCGGCGAAGACGATCTCGAAGCCGAAGATCTTGCGCGTGAAAATGGGCCCCACCTGCTGCCCGACGCGCAGGGTGTCCTGCAGCGGCGTGCGCGGGTTCGACCCGAGCAGGTCGCCGATCACCGGCAGCCGTCCCGGCCGGTGCGGAATCCCGGTGGTGTCCACGTTCGCTCCCCTATTGAACCCAGATCCAATAACGTCACGATCCCCCGCTACTGAACCCGTGTCAAGTAAGCTCGCGTGATGCGGACACGGCTGAGCACGCAGCAGCGGCGCGAGCAGCTCCTGGGCATCGGCGCCGGGCTGTTCGCGAACCGGCCGTACGACGACGTGTGGATCGAGGAGGTCGCCGAGATCGCGCAGGTCTCGCGCGGCCTGCTCTACCACTACTTCCCCACGAAGAAGGACTTCTTCGCCGAGATCGTCCGCCGGCAGCGCGACCAGCTCCTGGCGATGAGCGAGCCCGACCCGGCGCTGCCGGTCAGCGAGCAGCTGAGCGCCGGGCTGGACGTCTACCTCGAGTTCGCCCGCACGCACCCCGACGGCTACCGCATCGTGCACCGCTCCGCCGGCGACGCCGACCGCGAGATTCGGGAGATCCGCGAAGCCGGGATGGCGGCCAACACCGAACGCATCCTGGCCGCGCTCGCCCTGCTGAGGCCGGTCACCGACACCACGCGGCTGGCCGTGCGCGGCTGGCTGGCCTTCGTCTCCACGCTGATCCTCGACTGGCTCGACCAGCCGAAGGTCACCCACGAGGAGCTGCGCGACATCTGCGTCCGGACACTCTTCGCGGCGGTCGACGTCACCGCGTGACGCTCGCGGTCAGTCCACAGTGGTCATGATCTCGTTCACCGGGTAGACCGGCCGTTCGCCCCGCACCACGCGCGCGACGTCGGCCGGCGCCGGTCATCATCGCTCCAGCAGGCCTGGTCCGCCCCGGGGAGGGCCGTCGGATTCGGCGAGGTGGGTGGAACTATCCGCGGGTAGTGGCGTCACCGACCACCATTTCGAAGAGGCACAAGTACGCCGCTTCCTCCTTGTCGAAGCAGTGCTCGTTTATGCGCCTTCCCCGTTCGGCATAAGACACACACCACCTCGACCCGCGCCGTTCCACTACGTACTGCTCGTTTGGGTGACCATCGTTGATCGAGTAAGAACTCTTCGCCACGCCTTCTTCGTCCAGGGCCCGCATGAGCTCGTCACGGTTCACTGGTCACCCTCGGGGCGCGTGTCGGCAACGCGTGAGGGCCGTGGTCTTCCCACACCCGCAGCGCTCCCGGGCCCAGCTCGCCGGCGAGGATCTGCTCCTTGATCCGCCGATGACACTCGTCGACGAGCGAGGGCAGGGTGATGCGGTCGACACTCCGGGGACTCCACGGGACATCGTAACGGGTTTCGTCGACAGTCGGCAGAAGCCCGCTGAACGGGTCAGACCTCCTTCTGCTGACCGGTCAAGGTGATGTGGCCTTCAGCGCGGATCCGCTCGATCATGTGCGGGTAGTGCAGCTCGAAGGCCGGGCGCTCGGAGCGGATCCGGGGCAGCTCGGTGAAGTTGTGCCGCGGCGGCGGGCAGGACGTGGCCCATTCGAGGGAGTTGCCGTAGCCCCATGGGTCGTCGACGGTGACGATCTCGCCGTAGCGGTAGCTCTTGAACACGTTCCACAGGAACGGCAGCATCGAGGCGCCGAGGAGGTACGCGCTGATCGTCGACACGGTGTTGAGCGCGGTGAAGCCGTCCGTGGACAGGTAGTCGGCGTAACGGCGGGGCATGCCCTCGGCGCCGAGCCAGTGCTGGACCAGGAACGTGCCGTGGAAGCCGATGAACGTGGTCCAGAAGTGCCACTTGCCCAGCTTCTCGTCCATCATCCGGCCCGTGATCTTCGGGAACCAGAAGTAGATCCCGGCGAAGGTCGCGAACACGATCGTGCCGTAGAGCACGTAGTGGAAGTGCGCCACCACGAAGTAGCTGTCCGATACGTGGAAGTCGATCGGCGGCGCGGCCAGCATCACGCCGGTCAGGCCACCGAAGAGGAACGTGACGATGAAGCCCATCGAGAAGATCATCGGTGTCTCAAAAGACAGTTGCCCCTTCCACATCGTGCCGATCCAGTTGAAGAACTTCACCCCCGTGGGCACGGCGATGAGGAACGTCATGAACGAGAAGAACGGCAGCAGCACCGCACCGGTCGCGTACATGTGGTGCGCCCACACCGCGGCCGAGAGCGCCGAGATGGCGATGGTCGCGAAGATCAGGCCGCGGTAGCCGAAGATCGGTTTCCGGCTGAAGACCGGGAAAATCTCCGACACGATCCCGAAGAACGGCAGCGCGACGATGTACACCTCGGGATGGCCGAAGAACCAGAACAGGTGCTGCCACAGGATCACCCCGCCGTTGGCCGGGTCGAACACGTGCGCGCCCAGGTGCCGGTCCGCCAGCAGACCGAGCAACGCGGAGGTGAGGATCGGGAACGCGACCAGGATCAGGATGCTCGTGATGAGGATGTTCCAGGTGAAGATCGGCATCCGGAACATCGTCATGCCCGGCGCGCGCAGACAGACCACGGTGGTGACCCACGTTGACCGCGCCGAGGATGGTGCCCAGGCCACCCACCACCAGTCCGGAGATCCACAGGTCGGCGCCGACACCTGGCGAGTGGATCGCGTCCGACAGCGGCGTGTAGGCGAACCAGCCGAAGTCGGCCGCACCACCGGGAGTCAGGAATCCGGAAAGGACGATCAGGCTCCCGAAGAGGAAAAGCCAGTAGGAGAAGGCGTTCAGCCGCGGGAACGCGACGTCGGGAGAACCGATCTGCAGCGGCAGCACGAAGTTGGCGAACCCGAAAACGACCGGCGTGGCGTAGAGCAGCAGCATCACCGTGCCGTGCATGGTGAAGAGCTGGTTGTACTGCTCCTGCGACAGGAACTGCAGCCCCGGGCGGGCCAGCTCCGTGCGCATCAGCATCGCCATCGCGCCGCCGATGAGGAAGAACCCCATCGAGGTGACGAGGTACATGACGCCGAGCTGCTTGTGGTCCGTCGTGCGCAGCAACCGGACGACCAGCGAACCGCGGGGCGCGTCGCGGCGCGGGTGCGCACGGACCGCCACGGGAACCGGGGCGACGCGCGCGGGCGAATCAGTGCTCATGACAGGCTCCTGACCAGATCGTGGACCGACACGCGCTGTCCCGTGAAGAACGGCGTGTCGAGGCGGACGTGCATGCGGGCCTCGGTCGCGCGGAACTCGCGCATCAGATCGACGATCCGGTCCAGGCGATCCGCTTCCAGCGCGAGGATCCATTCGTAGTCGCCGAGGCCGAAGGCGGCGAGGGTGTTCGACAGGACGTCGGGGTAGTCGTGGGCCGCGGCCCCGTGGTCGGCGAGCATCCGGCGCCGTTCCGCCGCGGGCAGCAGGTACCACTCGTACGAGCGCACGAACGGGTACACGCAAGCGAACCGCGCCGGCGCCTTCGCCTCCAGGTAGGCCGGCAGGTGGCCCGGGTTGAATTCCGCTTCGCGGTGGGTTCCGGCCGAGCTCCAGACCGGCCGGGACGCGGCGCCCCACGTGGTCCTGCGCAGCGCGAGGTAGGCCTCCTGCAGCGCCTCGGGGGAAGCCGCGTGCCACCAGATCATCCAGTCGGCGTCCGCGCGCATCCCGGACAGCAGGTAGACGCCGCGGACCGTGGCACCGCCGGCCAGCGCCTGCTCCACCTCCCGCGAGACGGCCGCCTGGTCACAGCCAGGCACCCGACCGGCCGCGAAGACCGACCACATCGCATAGGCCTGCTGGGGTTCGCAGGCGTTCATCGCGGCAGGACGGTGAACGCGACCGTCAGCACGAAGACCAGCGCGCACACCACCACCAGCGCCAACGCCAACGGTCGCGGTCCGACGCCGGGCGGCCCGGCCACCTCGCGGCTCGGCTCCGGCATGAACTCGTCCATCACCACTCCTTTACGCACGCCTGACCGCCCGGATGGATAGTACGCTGATAATTAGCACACTAATCAACGGGGCGAGACGTAACTCACGACCCTCTTTCGCCACCGAGCGTGAGCGGACGACCCCGGTGCGCCTTCATGCGTGGCAGGTGATGTGCCCGCGCCGGGCGGCTGGTGCTGTTCGCGGCAACGGCAGCGAGCGAAGGAGTCAGCCATGTCCGACGTCGAGGTCAAGCGCGAGGAGAAGCTGTCGCGCGAGGACGCCGCCGAGCGGCTCGCCGCGCTCGCCGCCGCGCTGGCGGAAGGGGGCAAGGTGGAGCTCGCACTCGGGGCCAGCACCGTGAAGGTCCACGTGCCCGACGAGGTGGAGATCGAGGTCGAGATCGAAATCGACGGCAGCGAGGTGGAGCTGGAAGTGGAGCTCAAGTGGGCAACCGGGAAACCCGCCCGCGCGGTGGCCACGAGGCGGACCGGCCGGCGATCCGCCGCCGCCGCGAAATGACTCCTGCGGCCGGCCGACACCGGTGACGGTGGCGGGCAGCCGGACCGGGTCGATACCGGCCAGCCGGTACGGACGCTACCGGCTGGCCGGTATCGACGTATTCCCGGCAGCACCGGGCCCGCAACGGCCGCTGGCGGCAATGTGCGCGGGCGGCCCCGCTGCGACGCTGGGTTTCATGAAATCGAACGAGCGGTCCGGGCACTCCGAGCCCGAAGACCTCACCACGGTGACCGGACATACCGGCACCTCGTACCTGTGCCCGGATCTGTCCGCGGTCGACCAGCACATCACCTTGCTGTACCAGGAAATCGAGCGCACTCCCCCGTCGAGCCGCCCCGACGTCGAGCGGACCGTCTGGGCCGACATCGACCTTCTGCTCGACCGCCGGAAGTGGCTCGAGGTGACCACCCTTACCGCGGCGGGGTGACCTGACGGTCACCGTTGCCCTTCACCTGACCGGCGGACCCACCTCCGTCGTCCCGCCGGATCAGCCCGCCAGGCGCGGGAACAGCACCTCCGCGTTGCCGCGGTCGATCGCGGCGGCCTGGCCTTCGGCGAAGCGTGGGTACTGCTCCAGGTACCGGTTGTAGTAAGCGCCGGCCTGTTCAGGAGCGAGGCCAGTCGCTGCCGTAGAGGACGTGCCCCGGTTCGGCGGACTCCAGCAGCGCCGGCAGCGCGCTGGGGCTGGCCGAGAGGGCCGTGTCGAAGTAGAAGCGCCTGAGTTCACGGATCACGTCGTCAGCGTCGCGTGTGGTGTCCACGACGGTCGACGTCCGCCCGGAGAACCAGTAGGTGGCGTACGGCAGGAACCCGCGGCCGTGCGAGAGGATCACGCGGACATTCGGGAATCGGCCGAGCATGCCCGTGAGCACCAGGTTGAGCGCGGCTCGCGTGGTGTCGAAGACGTAGTCCGCCAACGGCGCCGGCGTGCCGGCCGGCAGCGGCATCGGCGGCTGCGCCGGGTGGACGAACACGACGGCTCGCCGCCGGTCCAGTTCTGCCCACAGCGGCGCGAAAATCGGGGTCCGCCGAGGTAGCGACCATCCACATTGGACATCAGGACGACCCCGTCGGCACGCAGGGTGTCCACGGCGTGCCCGACTTCGGCGACGGCCCCGTCGACGTCGGGCAACGGAAAAGCGCCTCGAACTGCCGGGCCCGCAGCTCGGTGCGCAGGGCCACGAGGCGGTGCGAACCGTCGGCGATGAGGCGGATCAGGACCTTCCGCTCGTCGTCCGGGGCGCGGTGCCGGGTGATCAGGTCGCGGTATTCGGCCCAGGAGCGGCGCGAACTGACCGCGCACTGCACGGGCTGGCCGATCCGTCGCGTTGAGCCGGTTGGGTGACGACCGCGAGGTGGGTTGGATGGGGCGCATGCCAGCCGACGTCACCAACGACTACGACAGTTTCGCCGAGGCTTACACGGCCGAGACCGAGACCAGCCTCATCAACGCCTACTACGCGCGGCCCGCGATCCTGGACCTGGCCGGGGACGTGACCGGCCGGCGAATCCTCGACGCCGGCTGTGGGGCCGGTCCCGTGTTCGCCGCACTGCGCGACCGCGGCGCCGAGGTGACCGGCTTCGACGCCAGCGTCAAGATGATCGAGCTCGCCCGGCACCGGCTCGGCGCCGACGCGGACCTGCGGATCGGCGACCTGAGCAAGCCGCTGCCGTATCCAGACGCGGAGTTCGACGACGTCATCGTGTCGCTGGTGCTGCACTACCTCGAGGACTGGTCCGCTCCCCTGGCCGAACTGCGGCGCGTGCTGAAGCCCGGCGGCCGCCTCATCCTGGCCGTCAACCACCCGATCGTCTTCAAGCTGCTCAACCTCGAGTCGAACTACTTCGCGACCGCCCGGTGGTCGGAGGAGTACGACTTCGCCGACCAGAAGGCCACGCTCACGTACTGGCACCGGCCCCTGCACGCGATGACCGACGCCTTCACCGCGGCCGGCTTCCGGACAGCCGTGATCAGCGAGCCGTACCCGGCGCCGGGCGCGCGCGAGCGGTTCCCCGAGGAGTTCGGGGACAAGCACGCGTTCCTGTGCTTCCTGTTCTTCGTCCTCGAGGCCGCCTGACTCACCGACCGGGTGTCTTGTACTCGGCGAGGACTTCGTCCAGCGAGCCGTGCGCGCGGACGCGGCCCTCGTCCAGCCAGAGGGCCGTGGTGCACAGCTCGCGCAGCAGGTCGTCGGCGTGGGAGGCGAACACCAGCGCGCCGGAGCGGCGGGCGAGGTCCACCAATCGGCCGCGGGCTTTGGCCAGGAACGCCGCGTCGATCGCGCCGAGGCCCTCGTCGAGGATGAGGATCTCGGGGTCGATGGTGGTCACCACGCCGAGCGCGAGCCGGACGCGCATGCCGGCGGAGTAGGTGCGTAGCGGCAGGTGGAGGTAGTCGCCGAGCTCGGTGAACTCCGCGATGTCGTCGAGCCGGCGCTCCATCTGCCTGCGGCTCATGCCGAGGAACAGCCCGCGGATCAGGATGTTCTCGCGGCCGGAGACCTCGGGGTCCAGGCCCACGCCGAGGTCGAACACCGGCGCGATCCGGCCGACGACGCGTGTGCTGCCGCGGGTCGGCTCGTAGATGCCCGACAGCAACCGCAGCAGCGTGGACTTGCCGGCGCCGTTGTGCCCGACCAGCCCGACGCGGTCGCCGTCGCGCAGGGACAAAGTGATGTCGCGCAGCGCCTCGATGACCGGGACCTTCGCGCCGGTGCCGATCTTGCCGCCGACCTTGCCGAGCACCTGCTTCTTCAGCGAGCGCGTCTTGGCGTCGAAGATCGGGAAGTCGACGGAGGCACCCGTCACCTCGATGCTCACCATGCCGCTGCTCCTCCTCATCCCGAATGATAATGGAAGTTATCATTCGCATATGGGCGCCGACCGTGCGCCCCGAAGTGCGAGGTAACGTGCGGCCGGTGAGTCAGCGATCCGTCGAGCAGGGCTTCCGCCCGCCCCAACAAGCCCGCAGCCGGGAGTCCCTGCAGAAGGTGCTGGCCGCGGCCGAGCACGTGCTCGCCGACGGGGGCATCGAGGAGTTCACCGTCGGCGCGGTCGCCGACCGGGCGGGGCTGTCGGTGGGAGCGATCTACCGCCGGTTCTCGGGCAAGGACCAGCTGCTCTACGCGGTGAAGGACGAGCTGCTCGGCCGGCTGGAAACCACCGTCGGCGACGCGCTTCGCTCGCCGGCGCCCGGGCTTCGCGAGACCGTCACCGCGTTCACCGAGGCCCTGGCGCATACGTTCACCCGCCACGGCCGCGTCTTCCCCGACCTGCTCGATGCCCAGCGCGCCGAGGGCCGCGACCGGGGCCTGCAGGCGATGGCCGCGATCCAGCGGACCTTCGTCGACGCGGCCGAGCCCTGCCTCGCCGAGATCCGCCGCCCGGACGGCGCCCTCGCCCTTAGGATGGCCGCGCGGACGATCATCGGCTCGTGCGTCCACCGCGCCGCCTCCGGCCGCTTCTGGCCGGACGACTTGACTTGGCGCACGTGGGCGACCGAGACGGCGGAGATGGCGCTGGCTTACCTGACGTCGCCGGGAAATCCGGAGCCCGGCCGCCGTGAGTGAGTCCATTCCGGACCTCACCGTCTTGGGCCGGAGACTGCAGCCGAGCCCGGTTTTCGACACGTATTGGCGGTTTGCCGCCGCCCGCCAAGACGCCTACTTCGCGCGGTTGCGGAACTGCGAGCCCGTGGCGAGCGATCCGATCCTCACCGCCCACCGGTTCACGAACTGCTACCGCGCGGCGGACCGGGTGAGCCAGTTCGCCATCCACGACGTGGGCTACCGCGGCCCGCAAGAGGCGCGTGACGTGGTCTTCCGGATGGTGCTGTTCAAGTCCTTCAACAAGATCGACACGTGGCGCCTGCTGGAGGCCGAGCTCGGACCCGTCACGTGGGCGTCGTGGCGGCCGGCAGCGGCACGCGCGGTCCTCGACGCGGCCTGGCGCGCCGGGCGCGCGCTGTACTCCCCCGCCTACGTCATCCCGCCGCCCCGGCTGGGCGGCGCCCGCAAGCACCACGACCACCTGCTGCTCGCCGAGACCATGATCCGCGACGGCCTGGCCGAGAAGCTCCAGGACGCCCACGGCCTGGCGCAAGTGTTCGCGCTGCTGCGCTCCTATCCGGGCCTGGGGGATTTCCTGGCCTTCCAGTTCGCCATCGACCTCAACTACACGTCCGTGCTGGACTTCTCCGAGAACGACTTCGTCGTCGCCGGCCCGGGCGCGCGCGACGGCATCAGGAAATGCTTCGGACCCGGCGCCCGCGGTATCGAGGACGCGGTGATCGCGTATATGACCGACACGCAGGAAGCCCACTTCACGCGGCTCGGACTGCGCTTCGCCTCGCTGGGCGGACGTCGCTTGCACCTGGTCGACTGTCAGAACTTGTTCTGCGAAGTCAACAAATATGCCCGCGTCGCGCACCCGGACATCGCCGGCACCTCCGGGCGGACCCGGATCAAGCAGCAGTACCGCCGAAGCGGTGAACCGATGCCGGCGCCGTGGTTTCCCCTGAGTGGGGCATCACCGAGGCCGTACGGGCGCAAGCTTCCGCCATGGTCGTGCCGCGATAAGTTACCGCCATGACCGCCTGGCCGCCCGCCCCGATCAGGACCGAGCGGCTGGTGCTGCGCCAGTCCGAGGCCCGGGACCGCGCGACGATCATCGAGTTGTTCGCCTCGCCCGAGGTCTCGACCTTCCTCGGTGGCCCGCGATCGCGGGCCGAGCTGGAGCGCACCTCGCCCGAGGTGCCCGGGCGGCGCTTCGGTTTCTTCGTCGTCGAGCTCGACGCGGCGATGATCGGCATGGTCACGCTCGACCGGCGTGAGGCGGCCCGTCCGGGTCAGCTCCGGCCGGGCGCCGAGGCAATGGAGATCGGCTACCTGTTCCTGCCGCGGGCCTGGGGGTTCGGGTACGCCGCCGAGTCGTGTGCGGCGGTGCTCGCCTGGATCGCCGGGGCGCTGCCCGGCGAACCGGTGGCGCTCTGCACCCAGACCGCCAACGAGCGCTCGATGCGGCTCGCGGCGAAGCTGGGATTCACCGCGGTGGAGAAGTTCGAGGAGTTCGGCGCCGAACAGTGGTTCGGTGTGTGGCATTCGGCCGCCGAGTCCGATTGAGCCCGCTGGTCGCGCCGATCAAGTGACAGTTCTTACCCCTAAGGCCGCCGACTCAGGTCGCGGCGGCGGCGTAACGTGATCATGGCCGGCCGCCGCGTGCGGCCACTGTGGACAGACGGCATCGACTGCTGACAAGGGGAGCTCTCAGCCATGAACCGCACAGACCCGCACCATCGCGAGAATCCGGACACCACGGGATCCCCGGCGCGGCTGACCCGCCGGTCCTTCGCGGGCATCGCCGCATTGAGCGCCACCGGGCTCGCGCTCGCCGTACCGGGTTCGGCGAGCGCCGCCACGCGGCCCGCGCCGCGGCGGTCCGTCGTGCTCGTCCACGGCGCCTACGCCGACGGGTCGTGCTGGGCCGACGTGATCCCGCGCCTGCAAGCCGCCGGCATCACGGTCACGTCGGTGCAGAACCCGTTGACCTCGCTGGCCGACGACGTTGCCGCGACGCGGCGCGAGCTCGACCTGCAGAGTGGGCGGACCGTGCTGGTGGGCCACTCCTACGGCGGTTCGGTGATCAGCGAGGCCGGCGTCCACCCGGCCGTCGACTCGCTCGTCTACCTGTCCGCGCGGGCACCGATGGCCGGCGAGGACTACCCCGCGCTCACCGCGCGGTTCCCGGCCGCGCCGGCCGGCGCGGGTCTCGTGTACCAGAACGGTTTCGGCCACCTCACCGAAGACGCGTTCCTCAACGACTTCGCCAACGGCGTCCCGACCACCAGGGCGCGGGTCCTCTACGCCGCCCAGGGCCGCGTCGCGCAGGATCTCTTCGCGACCAAAACCACCGCCGCCGCGTGGGAAACCAAGCCGAGCAGCTACGTGATCACCACGGCCGACCGCACGACCACGCCCGAGCTCCAGCGTTTCGTCGCCGCCCGGATGAAGGCGCGCACGACGGTGATCAACTCGGGGCACCTGTCTTTCATCACGCATCCCGACACCGTCACCCGCGTCATTCTCGAGGCCGTGCACCGGGCCTGAACCTACGAGCGCTCGGCCGCGGCGCTCAGCGAGTCGGCGGCGGTCAGGAGGGACGCGCCGAGGAGCACCCCGTCCTTCAGGAGGGCCTCGCCGAGCACGGACAGCTGGGCGCGGAAGAAATGGGGCGCCCCGCCGTCAGCCCGTACCGCATCACCGGTGCCGCGGTGTCGGCCGGGGCACGCGGCTCGGTCGATCTCACCGCACGGCCTGGACGGCGCTCGCGATGAGCCGCAGCACGTCGTCGGGGTGGGAGACCATCGCGACGTGGTTGGTCGCGACCTCGACGGTCGTAGCCTTCATCCGCGCGGCGAACAGGCGCTGGGCCTCGGGCGGGATCGCCTGGTCACCCTCGGCCACCAGGAACCACGCCGGGTGCGACTTCCACGCCGGTACGCCCATCACCTCGTCGAGAGCCGAGAAGGCCAGCGGCTGCTGCACCGCGTGCATGACGCGCGCCTTGACCGGGTCGACGTCGGCGGCGAAGTGGTTCACGAAGTCGTCCTCG
The DNA here is from genome assembly GCF_040689465.1 of Amycolatopsis sp. NPDC051373. Lineage (NCBI taxonomy): Bacteria > Bacillati > Actinomycetota > Actinomycetes > Pseudonocardiales > Pseudonocardiaceae > Amycolatopsis > Amycolatopsis sp. NPDC051373. The sequence goes on from NZ_JBFBAE010000002.1 coordinate 204,182, forward strand.
GGCAGCCACGCGAAGCCCTGCTTGTCGACGTCGAGGTGCGCCAGCGCCGGGGTCACGGGGCCTTGCGCCAGCAGCTTGCCGATCGTCTCGCCCTCGTCCAGGCCGAACGCCGCGACGTAGACCAGGCCGACGACGTTCGGCGCGTCCGTCCCCAGGGCGGTGACGATCTGCCCGCCGTACGAGTGGCCGGCGACGATCGTCGGGCCGTCCTGGCGGGCCAGCACCTGACGCAGCCGTGCGACGTCGGCGGCCAGCGACGATTCCGGGAACTGCGGTGCGGTGACCCGGTAGCCGTCGGCCTGCATGCGCTCGATCACCGCGCTCCAGCACGAGCCGTCGGCCCACGCGCCGTGGACGAGGACGATGTTCGGTCGCTGAGCCATGCTGGTTCCTCCCCGGACAGCCGTTTCAGAGCCCTTGGAGACTGGCGTGGCAGGCGCCGTCGCCTCATCACCCTTGGCGAGTGAACCCTCGCGCGGGCCGAGCCACGCGGCCAGCACGTGGGCTACGACCACCGCGACGATCACCAGCGGCATCACCGCCAGCCCGTCGGACGCGAGCAGGAGTGTGGCGAGCAGGACGGACGTCAGCGGCAACCGCAGCATGACGACGCACATCGCGCCGATCCCCATCGCCACCCCGGCGACGAGCGGCAGGCCCGGCAGGTGCGACAGCGCGACGCCGCCGGCGGCTCCGAGGAACATCGACGGGAAGACGGGCCCGCCGCGGAACGCCGACAGCGTCACGCCGTACGCGAGTCCCTTGCAGGCCACCAGGAGCAGCAACGTCGGGACCGCGTACGTCGCGCTGTTCTCCAGGAGCGCCGGCAGCGCCGTCTCGCCGGAGAACAGGACGTCCGACAGGCTTCCGCCTGCGGCGGTGTAGGCGATCGCGAGCCCGGCGACCACGAGGCCCGCCACGGGAGTCAGCAGCAGGACGTGGTTTTCGACGCGCGAGTGCAGCAGCAGGGACAGCCTGCGAATACCCGTGCCCAGCACCGCCGCGGCCGCGCCGATGCCGAGCGCCCAGCCGAACTGCCCGATGTCGGGGTGGGTGAACGGCGGTAGTTCGGGCAACGCCAGTGACGCCGGGCCCAGGCCGGTCAGCGAGTCGAGGCCGATGAAGAGCAACGTGCCGATCCCGGCGGCCAGCAGCCCCGGCAGCAGCACCAGCCCCATGGTCGCGCCGGCCAGCCCCGACGCCTCCATCAGCAGGAACGCGCCGAGGATCGGCGACCCGAGCAGCGCGCTGATGGCGGCGAAGCTCCCCGTCGCCGCCACCACGGCACCGACCTGCTTCGGCTCGTGCGGACGCGCGAGCCGGATCGCGCACACCCCGAGCCCGGCACCGAGCGCGATCAGCGGCGCCTCGGGCCCGAGGACCGCCCCCAGCCCGAGCGTCGCCACCGCGGCGAGCAGCACGCCCGGCAGCTGGCGCGGCGTGGGCTGGTGGCCCGGCGTGAACCCGTAGACGGGCGGATGGCCGCCCCCACCGGGCAGATACCGCACCGCGACCGCGACCAGCAGCCCGCAGAGGAGGAGCGGCGGCACCGGCCACCACAACGGCGGCCCGGCGAACCCGAGCGCGCGCGGCAGATCGGTGTAAACCCAGACTTGCAGCGCGCCGACCAGCTGGAGGAAGAAGTACGCCGCCGCGGAGATGGGCACCCCGATGATCGCGGCGAGCACGAGAAGGCGCAGGTAGGCACGTGAGCGGAGCCGTGCTGAGGGGTCCGGCTCCTTCTGCTCGCCCGGCTGGTCTGGCTTCGTCTGCTGGCGCAGCTGGCTCGGCCCGGCCGGCCCATCCGAGGTGCCGCCGGCCGACGCAGGCGTAGCCGTCTCCGCCATGCTCCGCCCTCCTCACCGTCGGCCCTGCCGCGCCGGCGCGCCGCTCGAACCGGCTTGGGAGGACGACGCCACGGTCCTCGCCGCCGGCCCGCGAAGCATCGCCCGTGCGAGGTGAGCCGGATCGGGCCGCGCCCCGCCGCGTCGGACCCGGCGGAGAAGGGCGGCCGCGAGCTTCATGCCGATGGTGGCCTCGCAGACCGGCCGGACGGCCGCCGAAAACTACCCAGCGTTGGCCCGTTGCGCCGTGCTGAACCGGCGCTGGTAAGCCGCCGGGCTGATCGACAGCTTCCGCGCGAACACCCGCCGCAAAGCCTCGTAGCTGGGGAAACCGGCGAGGGTCGCTGCCTGGGTCGCGGTGTGGCCTTGGTCCAGCAGGGCCCGGGCCAGGTCGAAGCGGATGTTCTCGACGTAGCGGGCCGGGGTGGTGTTCAGTTCGTCGTGGAAGAGGCGCGTGAGCTGGCGGGTGCTGACGTTCAGGTGTTTCGCGAGGTCGCCGAGCGAGTACCTGGCGCCGGGGTTGGCCGTGACCAGGTCGGTGATCGTGCGCAGGGCCGGGGAGCGCGGCGGCGGGCCCTGCAGCGGGGCGGAGAACTGCGACTGCCCGCCCGAGCGCTGCAGGTACACGACCAGGGAACGGGCGACGTCGCGCGTCAGGTCGGGGCCGTGGTCCTCCTCGACGAGGGCCAGGGCCAGGTCGATGCCGGCGGTGACGCCGGCGGAGGTGTAGGTGGTGCCGTCGCGAACGTAGATGGCGTCGGGCTCGACGCGGCACGTCGGGCAGCGCGCGGCGAGCTCTTGGGTGACCTTCCAGTGCGTGGTGGCGCGCTTGCCGTCGAGCAGGCCGGCGGCGGCGAGGATGAACGCGCCCGTGCAGATCGAGGCGACGCGGCGGGCGCCGGCGGCCGGCACGCGGGCGGCTTCCGCCAGGTCGCACGGCACGGGCGTGCGCGGGTAGAGGTCGGACCCGGCCACCAGGTAGGTGTCCGGCGCGGGCTCGGAGCGCACGGAACCCTCGACCGCGACCTTGAACCCGAGGTTCGAAACCACGTCCTCGCCCGTCGGCGAGACGAGCACGATCCGGTAGTCGGCACCGAGCCGCGTGGCCTCCTTGAACACCTCCGCCGGGCCCGCGACGTCCAGCAGGGTCACCCCGTCGAAGACCAGGATCGCCACGACGCGCGCGGGGGAACCCGGCCTGGCGGTCGTGGAGGCGGAAGACGGGCGCACAGGGCATTGGTAGCACACCGTCACCACAAAATTGCGCCCACCAAGTTTAGTTACACCTATTGACCGTAACTAAACTACTCGCTACGTTCCCTTCGTCACAGGCCCGACCGAGAAGCAGGTCCGGCACGGGCTGCAAGCCCTCTGGCAACGAAGCCACAGGAAGGTGAGTCGAACCATGGTGGAGACGTACGTGCTGGTTCCGGGCGCGTGGCACGGCGCGTGGTCGTGGCGGCCGGTCGCCCAGCGGCTGCGCGCCGCGGGGCACGACGTGGTCGCGCTGACGCTGCCGGGCCTCGCGGACGGCGACGACCCCCGCCGTTTCACGCTCGAGGACACAGTGGACTTCCTCGTCGATTTCCTCGACGGCCACGACCTGAAAGACGTCACGCTGGTCGCCCACAGCTGGGGCGGGTACCCCGTTTTCGGGGCGGCGCACCGGGTTCCGCACCGGGTTCGCCGCGTGGTGTTCCACAGCGCGTTCGTGCCGGAAAACGGCGTGGCGCTCGTGGACGACGTCCCGCCGGGGCACGCCGCGCTCTTCCGGCAGCTCGCGCAGGAATCGGGTGACCATTCCGTCGTCCTGCCTTACCCGGTGTGGCAGAGCGCCTTCGCCCAGGACACCCCGGAACCGACGCAAAAGCTGATCTACGAACTGCTCGTGCCGCAGCCGATGTGCTTTTTCGAACAGCCCCTGCACGCGCCCGCGTTTTCGACCCTCGGCCTGCCGGTCAGTTACCTGGCCGGCGAATGCGACCTGGCGATGCCCCCGGGCGACTACGCGTGGTGTCCGCGATTCCCGGCCCGGCTCGGGGTCGAGCCGATCACCGTTCCGGGTGACCACGAGGCGTTTCTGACCCGCCCCGACGCCTTCGTCGAGGCACTGCTGCACGCACACACCGTCGACGGCTGAACCGCGCGTCCCGATCTGAGTGGTTCCTGGCCGGACAAAGGCGGCACGACGGGCGCCGCGATCGGCACCATGGAGACGGACACAATCCGTCGAGAAAAGAACGGAAGCGCAGCAGTCATGTCAGAGATCATCGCGGGTGTGGAGGTCCCCGAGACGGCGGCGGTCGCCGAGGCGTCGCGTCTCATCCAGGAAACGACCAACCCCCTCATCTACCACCACTCCCGCCGGGTTTACTTCTTCAGCCAGTTCCACGCGCAGCGGCTTGGGGTGAAACCGGATCCGGAACTGCTCTACCTGGCCGCGATGTTCCACGACACCGGGCTCATCACGCCGTTTTCCGACGTGGAGCAGCGGTTCGAGGTCGACGGCGCCGACCACGGGCGCAAGTTCCTGCTGGACCGGGGTTTCTCGGCCGCGGCCGCGGACACCGTGTGGACGGCCATCGCCCTGCACACCACGCCGGGAATCCCCGGGCGCATGGGCCCGGAAATCGCCACGACCCACCTCGGCGTGCTGACCGACGTGCTCGGTTTCGGTTTCGACGGCCTGGACCTCGCCCAGGTCGAGGAAATCCTCGCCTTCCACCCGCGCGGCGACTTCAAGAACGATTTCCTGCGCACCTTCGTCGACGCGTTGAAGCACCGCCCGGAAACCACCAACGGAACGGTGAACTCCGACATCCTGGAGCACTTCATCCCCGATTTCTCCCGCACGACCACCGTCGAGCGCATCACCGGCTCGCCCTGGTCGAGCTGACCCGGCCACCGAAATGGACGACCGACACAACCTGAGCCGGGGCGCCTCCTTCGCCCTGCTCGTCTTCGCCAACGTGCTCCTGATGGCGTCGACGAGCGCCCCCTCGCCGATCTACCCGGTGTACCTGCAGCGGTGGGGCTTTTCGGTGATGATCCTGACGGTCGTTTTCGCCGTGTACGTCGCCGGGCTGGTCGTCGCGCTGCTGACGGTCGGTTCGCTGAGCGACCACGTCGGGCGCCGGCCGGTGCTGGTCGCGGCGCTCCTGGTGGCCGCGGCCGGCACGGCGATCTTCTGGGCGGCCGGCGGGGTCGGCGCGCTCGTGACCGCCCGGATCGTGCAGGGCCTCGCCACCGGGATGGCGACGGGCGCGCTGGCCGCCGGGCTGGTCGAGTTCTCCCCCGCGGATCGCCCGCACCGCGGGCCGACGATGACCGCCGTGGGGACGAGTTTCGGGCTCGCCGCCGGTGGCGGTGTGACAGGCCTGCTCGTGCAGGCCGGCCCACAACCCGACGCGGTGGTCTTCCCGGTGCTCACCGTGGCGTTCATGGCCGTCGCCGCGCTGGTCTTCGCCATCCCCGAGACGGCCGGCCCACGGCCTGGCGTGCTGACGTCGCTGCGCCCGCGCGTCCGCGTGCCGCGCGAGACGCACCGGGCGTTCTTCGGCGCGGTGCCCGCCATCGTCGCGGGGTGGTCACTGACCGGGTTGTTCCTCGCGCTCGCCCCGTCGCTCGTGACCGAGGTCCTGCACGTGCGGTTCGGCGCCGCGGGCGGCCTCGCCATCGCGGTGCTGTTCCTCGCCAACAGCGCGGGCGGCCTGTGGGCGGCGCGGCACACCGCCCGGATCGCGACCCTGATGGGCGCGGTCCTGCTGGTCGTGGGCGCGGCGGTGCTGGCAGGCGCCCTGGGTTTCGGCTCCGCGGACGGCTTCCTCGGCGGGTCAGTGATCGCCGGGCTGGGCGTCGGCCTGACGTTCACCGGGACGCTGCGCGGCATCAGCGCGGCCACCACCACGAAGACGCGGTCGGAAGTGTTCTCCGCGGCCTACGTCGTCAGCTACGCGGCGCTGAGCCTCCCGTCGCTGGCGGCCGGGCTGGTGGAGCCGTCCTGGGGGCTGGAGACGACGGGCTACGTGTACCTCGCGTTCGTCGCGGTGCTGTCCGTGAGCGCGGCCGTGCAGTCCTCTTCGACCCGGCGCGTCGCTGAACTCGTTGCACCCCGACACCACTGACTGTCCTGAAAGGACATGACATGCAAGCCATCACCGCACAGGACCAAAGCGCGGGCGTCGGCGGCCTCAAGCTCGCCGACGTGCCCCACCCGCACGCCGCCGAGAACGACGTCATCGTGCGCGTGCACGCCGCCGGCTTCACCCCGGGCGAGCTCGAGTGGCCCGGCACCTGGACCGACCGCGCCGGCCGCGACCGCACGCCCAGCGTGCCCGGGCACGAGCTGTCCGGCGTCGTCGCCGAGCTGGGTTACGGCACCACCGGCCTGAGTGTCGGGCAGCGCGTGTTCGGCCTCACCGACTGGCTGCGCGACGGTTCCCTGGCCGAGTACACCGCCGTCGAGGCCCGCAACCTCGCGCCGCTTCCCGCGGACATCGACCACACCGTGGCCGCCGCGCTGCCGATCTCGGGGCTGACGGCGTGGCAGGCCCTGTTCGACCACGCTTCGCTGTCCGCCGGCCAGACCTTGCTGATCCACGGTGCCGCCGGCGGTGTCGGGTCCATCGCGGTGCAGCTCGCCCACGAGGCGGGCGCCCAAGTGATCGGCACCGGCCGCCCTGCCGACCGCGACTTCGTGCTCGGCCTCGGCGCGCACTACTTTGTGGACACCGCCTCCTTCGAGTCCGCCGGCCCGGCCGACGTGATCCTCGACGTGATCGGCGGCGAGGTCCTCGAGCGCTCGACGAAGCTGGTGCGCCCCGGCGGCACCGTCGTGACCATCGCCGCGCCCCCCGAGGTGCAGCCGGCCGACGGGCGCGCCGTTTTCTTCGTGGTGGAACCGGATCGCGTGCGCCTGGCGGACCTGGCCCAGCGCGTCCGCGACGGACGGCTCAAGCCGATCGTCAGCAACGTGCGCCCGCTCGCCGAGACGGCCGAAGCGTTCGCGCGGCGGCAGCGGACTCCGGGTAAGACGATCATCCAGGTGGCCGAGTGATCAACCCACGTGTCGCCGGCGGCCTGCTGCTCACCGCGGTGGCGGTCGCCGGCTGCTCGTCCGCAGCCGAGTCCCAGGCCGCGGCTCCGGCTTCGGCTCCGGCCTCTGTTTCCGGTCATCCTGCCGAGACGCTGACCCCGCTTCTCGCCCAGGCCCTGCCGAACATCCCGGGCAAGACGTTCACCTCGTCGATCGTCTCGTTCCCGCCGTCCGCCGGCGCGGCCCCCCACCGCCACGGCGACGCTTTCGTCTACGCCTACGTGCTCGAAGGCACGATCCGCAGCCAGCTCGAAGGCCAGCCCGCCCACGCCTACCACCAGGGCGAAAACTGGACCGAACAGCCGGGCGCGCACCACGTCGCCACGGACAACGTCAGCGCGACCGAACCGGCGAAACTGCTGGTCGTGTTCGTGGCGACGACGGGAGAACAGCTGAAAGTGGACGACCCGCACGGCTGAGCCGCGGGGAACCCGGTCTGACTCGACAACCTCACCGCTTCGCGATCAGCGATCAAGAAGCGACGAGGTTGTCGAGCATCAAGGACAGGGTGAAGTCGAACCGGTCGTGACCGGACCCGGACGTCAACTCGGCCGCGTGGCGCCGGGTGTGGGGAAACCGCTCGGCCGGCAGAGCACCGAGCCGCTCGACGAGGTCCTCCCGGCTGAGCACCCAGTCGTCGTCCTCGTTCTTCCGGCGCTGGTGGACCAGCGAGCGTTCCCAGGTATACACGGTGACGTACAGCGTGAGTGAATCCAGCGCCCACGCCGCGGTCTGCGCGGGGACACCGCCGGCCAGCAAGAGACCCAGGATGCCCTCGCTGACGCGCAGGGTTTCCAGGTGCGTGGGGACCAAAGCGAGCGCCGCGCGGGACACGCCGGGGTACTTGAGGTACTGGTCGCGCATCTGGGCGTAGACGTCGTGGACCTGCTGCCGCCACGCGGCGGGGTCCGGCTCGGGCAAGGAGATTTCCGAGCACAGCCGGCCGATGAGCAGGTCGTCGAGGTCGGTCTTCGTGGTGATGTGGGCGTAGAGCGACGACGGGCCGGTGCCCAGCACGGCGGTGACGCGGCGGATGGTCAGCGCGTCGTAGCCCTCGGTGGCGACGACTTGCAGCGCGGCGTCCGTGATGCGCTCGGCGGTGATAGGCGGCTTGCGGGAAGCGGGGGACTCGGAGCGCTGAGCACGTTGGGAGGCGGCGGGCATGTGCGCCACCCTACCTTGACACGAACTTAGTTCGTCGCTTAGAACTTAGTTCGTGACTACTGAACTTAGTTCGTCAACCGCGCCACCAACGACATCGCTTTCCCTCCGACAGGCCTGGCTGGTGCTGGTCGTCGTGGTCGTCGCCGAGCTCATGGACCTCGTCGACACGAGCGTCGCCAACCTGGCCGGACCCTCGATCCGCGCGGACCTCGGCGGGGGGCCGATGACGCTGCAGTGGGTGCTCTCGGCCTACACCGCGGCGTTCGCGCTCGGCCTCATCACCTCGGGCCGCCTCGGTGACCTGCTCGGCCGCCGGCGGCTGTTCCTGCTGGGCATGGCCGGCTTCACCGTCGCGTCGCTGGCCTGCGGCTTGGCGCCCAGCGCCGGGTTCCTCATCACCGCCCGCGTGTTCCAGGGCCTGTTCGGCTCCGTGATGATCCCGCAGGGTCTCGCGCTGGTGAAGATCGTCTTTCCGCCGGAGCCCCTGCGCAAGGCGCTCATGCCCTTCGGCCCGATCATGGGCCTGGCCACGGTCGCCGGCCCGGTCCTGGCCGGCTGGCTGCTGCACCTGGACCTCTTCGGCGGCGAATGGCGCTCGATCTTCCTCATCAACGTCCCGTTCGGCGTCCTCGCCGACTCACTCGCCTGGTGGGTTCTCCCCCGCCACAGCGGCGAAGACCGCACCGCGCGCCTCGACCTGCGTGGCGTCGGCCTGCTCACCGCCGGTTCGGCGCTGCTGATCGTGCCGCTCATCCAGGGCCGCGACCTCGGCTGGCCCGCGTGGACGTACGTGATGATCGCCGCCGGCCTGGTGGCCTTCGGGCTGTTCGTCGCGTCCGAACGCCGCAGCGCGCATCCGGTCATCGCGCCGTCGTTGTTCCGCAAGCGCAGCTTCGTGGTGGGCCTGCTGATCGTCGGCGGGTTCTACGCCGCGCTCAGCGCGTTCGTCCTGGTGCTCAACCTGCTGCTGCAGTCCGGCCTGAACTGGTCACCGCTGCAGACCGGCTTCGCCCTGATCCCGTGGGCGGTCGGCACCGCGGTCGCCACGCTCGTGTCCGGTGCCGTCCTGGCCGGGAAGCTCGGCCGCTTCAACCTCGACTTGGGACTGGCCGTCGCGGTCGTCGGCCTGCTCGGTCTCTGGTGGTCGATCGCCCACTGGGGCGCCGCCATCACCGTGTGGCAACTGGCCCCGGCCCTGCTCGTGACCGGGCTCGGTTCCGGGCTGCTGTTCGTGCCGCTGTTCGACTTCATCCTCGGGGATGCCACCACCGAAGAGGTCGGCACCGGCGCCGGCGTGCTCAACGCCGCCCAGCAGTTCGCCAACGCCATTGGCGTCGCCGCGCTCGGCACTGTGTTCTTCGCCCGCGTCGGGCAACCTTCGCCGGCAAACTACGTTTGCGCTGCCGAGCTGGTGTTCGGCCTCTGCGCCGGCATCTACGTGCTGGTGCTGCTGCTGGTCCGGTTCCTGCCGAAGCACGCCCAGCGGTGAAGCTCAGTCGCCCAGGCCGTAGCGGCGGATACGCTTGTACAGGGTGCCGCGCGACATGCCGAGCCGGTGCGCCGCCGCGGTCTTGTTGCCGCGGCAGGCGATCAGGACCTCGCGGATGATCTCGGCTTCCGCGTTCTGGAGCGGGTTTTCGTGCTCCGACAACGAAACCGCGCTGAAGATCAGGACACAGCCGTCCTCGAACCGGCCGGGTGTGACGGGGCGGACGATGGCGACGCGGCCGTCGGCGAGGGGCAGGTGCGTGGCCGAGGGGCCGGCTTCCCGCAGCATCGACCACAGCGTCGCGCGGTCGGGCAGGGTCGCGGTGGGGCCGCCGTCGCTGATCATGATCTCGCCGTCGAGTGTGATCACCGTGGTGCCGGGCAGGGAGCGGAACGTCATGTGCGCGTCGACGAGCCGGCGCTGCCGGGGCGTGGCCGCGTCTCGCAACGCCGAACGCAGGCGCTCGGCGAAGGCGACGACGGCGGCCATCACGAAACGGTTGGTGTGCTCGGCGCGGCAGCACACGTTGACCGAGCCGAGCAGCAGCCGCGTGGTCGGGTCGACGATCGGCGCGGTCGCGCAGGTGTAGGGGTGCCAGGCCTGTTTGTAGTGCTCGGCCCCGACCACCATCGACGCGGACCGCACCGCCATCGAGAGCCCGACCCCGCAGGTGCCGACACCGTCCTCGACGTAGCGGTGCCCGGGCTCGACCTCCACCTGCTGCAGGTCACGGCGCAACGCGGGGTCGGACTCCCAGCGCCAGGTCAGGGTGCCGCACGGGTCGACCAAGGCGACCGACGCGGCGTCGCCCACGAGCAAGTCGGCCGTGCCGGGGATGACACGGCTGCCGACGGCGACCAGCAGGGTTTCGGGGTCGAACCGGGCGGGCGCGAGGTCGAGCCGCTCGGGATCGACGCCGGACTGCCGCGACCGAACCCACGACTCCTCGATCTCCGGCCGCGCCGCCCCGCGGCGATCGGCCTCGAGGAACTGCTGCCAGACGTCCGAGGTGGGCACGGGCGGCTCCTCTCCTGGCGTCGTCGCCGGGAAACCCCGAGTGTGCAGGATCGGCGAAGCGCGCGGCCAGCCCCCGATCGGGCGGGGTGTTCATCTTTTGAACGCTTCCGCCTCGAGCCCGGTGTGGCGCGCCACACCGGCGTTACCGTCGATCACCCGGCCGGCGAAGTCAAGGAGGACTCATGCGTTTCGGCGTCTTCATGGCCCCGTTCCACGCCTCACCGATCAAGAGCCCGGTCGCGGCCCTGGCTCGCGACGTCGAGACGATCAAGCTGCTCGACCGGCTGGGCTACGACGAAGCGTGGATCGGCGAGCACCACTCCTGCGGCGTCGAGCTCATCGCGAGCCCGGAGATCTTCATCGCCCACGTCGCGGCTCAGACGAAGACGATCAAGCTCGGCACCGGCGTGCTCTCGCTGCCGTACCACAACCCGTTGTGGGTGGCCGACCGCGCGATCCTGCTCGACCACCTCACGCGCGGCCGGTTCATGCTCGGCCTTGGCCCGGGCTCGCTGCCGACCGACGCGTCCATGATCGGTCTCGACCCCCTCAGCCAGCGTGGCGCACTGGAAGAGGACACCGACGTGCTGATGCAGCTGCTCAACGGCGCCGAACCCGTGACGGCCAAAACCGACCGCTACCAGCTGCGCGACGCGCTCTGCCAGCTGCGGCCCTTCACCCAGGGCGGGCTGGAGGTCGGCGTCGCCGCGATCGCGTCGCCGTCGGGGCCGCGCATCGCCGGCAAGCACGGGCTCAGCCTCCTGTCGATCGGCGCGACCCTGACCGGCGACCTCGACCTGCTGGCCCAGCACTGGGACGTCGCCGAGGAACGCGCCACGCAGTTCGGCACCACGATGAACCGCGACGGCTGGCGCCTCGTCGGGCCGATGCACCTGGCCGAGACGAAGGAACAGGCCTACGCCGAAGTCGAGCACGGCCTGGACGACTGGTGCGACTACCTGCAGCACGTCGCCGCCGTCCCCCACTTCGAACCCGGCGGCGCGACCTTCACCGAGCGCGTCGACTGGATCAACGCCAGCGGCATCGGCGTGATCGGCACCCCGCAGGACGCGATCCGCCAGATCGGCAACCTCGAGGCGCAGTCGAAGGGCGGCTTCGGCTCGTACCTGATGATGGCGCACGAGTGGGCGACCCCGGCCGCCACGGCGCGGCACTACGAGCTGTTCGCCGAAGCCGTCGCCCCGCACTTCCAGCAGCGGCTCGACCGCCTCGCCGCGACCGAGGCTCAGGCGAAGAAGCTGCGGGCCGAGCTGCACAGCCGGCAGGGCCAGGCCCTGGAGGAGGCGAAAGCCCGGCACGAGGCGGAGAAGTCCGCTTGATCCTCGCGGGCACGGCGGCACCGGTTACGGCTTTGGTGCCGCCGTGGGCGTTTCCGGTGATCAGGTGGGCATCGCGCGTGCGTGAGCGGCGCGGAGCTCGGCGAGCTTCCCGGCCGGCGGCTGGGTTCCGACCATCGAGATGTCGCGGACGTCGGGGCCCGGCTCGCGGCCGAGCGCCGGGATTTCGGCACCTGCGCAGTCGAGCAGAACCATCGCCGTGGCGAGGAAGCCTTCCACCATCGACCGCAGGATCAGGTGGTTCGAGCGCTGATAGCGGTCGACGAGGGCATCGACGAAGGCGGTGAAGACCGGCAGGTCGACCGCCCACTCGTCGGCGGCCGCAGGGCCGATCCCCGTGGGCAGCTCGACGATCGGGGCCACGGCCTCGGCGGAGCGGAACAGCAAACCGACGCCGTTGGACGGATTCCACAACGTCTTGTCGCCGACCTCGAAGTATTGACTCATCGGCTCACTCCCCCATCTGGTGCTTTTTCAGCCGCGTGAGCGTACTGAGCGCATACGGCCGTCAGCGATCGGTTTTGGCGGAAAACGACGCGACAGCCCGGCCGTGGGTGAATACCTTCGGGCGCGTGGACACCACGTCGCTCACCTGGCGCCCTCTCACCCGCGACGACGCGCAGGCGGCGGCCGACCTGCTCAACGCGATGGAGACCGTCGACCGGATCGGCGAGACGTACACGGCGCAGGACACGTTCCAGGAGCTCATTGACCCCTACGCGGACCTGGAGCGCGCGAGCCTCGCGGCGTTCGACGGGGACATGATGGTCGGGTACATGAAGATCCGCTACAAGCGGTTCGCGGAAGAAACCCACCGCGTGTACCTCGACGGTGGCGTGCACCCGGACTTCCGGCGCCGCGGTATCGGCACCGAGCTCGTCGAAGCCGGGGTGGCGGCGGCGAAAACGCTGCACGCGCTGCGCCACCCGGCGCTGAAGCTGGCGATCGACGTCCACAAGGCCGCGCACATCCCCGGTGTGGCCGAACTCGTGGGCCCGCGAGGCTTCGTGCCCGTTCGGTACTTCCAGCACCTGGAGCACCCGCTCGGCGCCGCGCTTCCCGAACCCGCGATCCCGCCAGGGCTGCGGATCGAGCCGTGGTCGGCGGACAACGACGAGGAGTTCCGGTTGACCCGTAACAAGGCGTACGCGGACTCCTGGGTGCCGGCGCCGGTTCCCGCCGACAGCTGGCGGAACAAGATCGCCAACCACACCCTGCGACCCGAGGCGAGTTTCCTGCTGCGCGCCGAAGAAGCTGTCGCGGGGGTGCTCGTGGCCAACCAATGGGAGGGCGACGTCGCGGCGACCGGCATCCGCGACGCGCACTTCATGGTCCTCGGGACGATCCCGGCCTACCGCAACCGCGGTGTCGCCGGAGCGCTGCTCGGGCACGCGCTGCGGGCTGCGGCCGAGCACGGTTTCGACCAGGCCAGCGTGAAAGTCGACGCGCCGAGTCCGGCGGGGGCGTCCGGGATCTTCGCGAAGGCCGGCTTCACCCCGACGATCCTCTTCGTCCGGCGAGCGCTCGTAGTCTGACGCAAGCTCACCTCCCGCAGATGAGGCCGTTCCCGACCCGCCCCCAGATGCTCGCCATGAGGGACGCGACGCAGAACGGAGGCAGGATAATGACGATCGGACCCATCCAGCTCGTCGTACTGGGATTTCCGGACCCGGACTTCCACGGCGCGATCATCACCGAACTCGAGCGCCTGAGGGAAAGTGGCACCGTCAACGTGGTCGACGCGCTGGCCGTGCACAAGGATTCCGACGGCGGGATCGAGGTCGCCCACCTGAGCAACCTCAGCGACGAAGAGGCCGTCGAGCTCGGCAGCAAGGTCGGGGCGCTGATCGGGCTCGGAATCGAAGGTGAGGAAGGCATGGAGGCCGGCGCGGTCGCGGGTGCCGAGGCGGCCGCGGACGGCGTCGAGGTGTTCTCCGACGAAGACGCCTGGGACGTCCTGGAGGAAATCCCGGACGGTTCGGCGGCCGCCCTCGTGCTGCTGGAACACCGCTGGGCCATCCCCCTGCGCGACGCCATCGCGGAAGCGGGCGGGTTCCGCATCTCCGACGGCTTCATCAGCCCGCTCGACCTCGTCGCCATCGGCCTGGTCACGGCGGAGGAAGCGCAGCAACTGCACGCCTTCGAGACCGCCACCCCCAGCCGTACCTGAATCAGGAGGGACCACCATGTTCGGATCCCGCAGGGTCGCTCGCCGCACGTCGCGGCGGACCGCGCGCCGCGTCAGCCGGCGGCGCCGCTGAACCACGGCCGGGCCGCGTGGACGATCCCGCCGACCGGCGAGTCCCACGCGGCACCGGCGATCTCCGGCGAGTGGTGTCCGATGTGGACCCTCGGGGCACCGGCGGAGCAGTTGAACCCACCAGGCGGGCGCGATTGCGCTTTACACTGACCCCGTGCCGGACGACAGCCGCCCCGCGTGTGTCGAAGACGTCCACGAGCTCGCTCTCGGGATGCCGCACGTCACCGTCTGGCCCGGAACCGAGCACAAGCCGGTGTACCAGGTCGGGGGCAAGTCGTTCGTCTTCTTCCGCAACCCCCGCCCGGACGCGGTCGACCCGGAGACGGGCGAGCGCTACCCGGACGTGATCGTGTTCTGGGTGCCGTCCGAAGGCGACAAGGCAGCACTCGTCCAGGACGAGAACTCACCGTTTTTCACGACGCCGCACTTCCGCGGCCACCTGTCGGTGCTCGTGCGGGCCTGCCGGCTCGGCGAGATCAGCCGGGCCGAGCTGGCGGAAGTGGTCCAGGAGGCATGGCTGTCGCGCGCTTCGGCCCGCCGGGGTGCGGCGTGGCTCGCCGATCAGGAGGCCAGGTCGTAACCGAGCCGAGTCTTGACCGGGTGACTGTTATCGCTAACACTATGCGCCGGAAAGAGTGACGCGGACCACCCGGACGAGGAAGGCGGTGACGTAGTGTCAGCAGGAGCGGCGGGAGATCGGCAGGCGAGCCTGACGGACGTGGCCGGGCTCGCGGGCGTGTCCCACATGACTGTCTCGCGGGTCATCAACGGCACCGGCCCGGTCCGCCCCGAGACCCGCGCGCGGGTGATGGCCGCGGTGGAGGAGCTGGGTTACCGGCCCAACTCCGCGGCCCGCGCGCTCGTCACGGGCCGTTCCGGCACGCTCGGGGTCGTCGCACTGGAGTCCAATCTGTACGGACCCGCGAGCACCCTGCACGGCATCGAGAACGCCGCCCGGGAAGCCGGCTACGCCATCACGATCTCGAGCGTGAGCCGCCCGGGCCGCTCGTCCATCGCGGACGCGGTGGAGAGCCTGCGGCGCCAAGCCGTGGAGGGGATCGTCGTGATCGCCCCGCACGTCACGGCCGGGCAAGCACTGGCGGGAGTGCCCTCGGCGGTCCCGGTGGTCGCCGTCGGCGGCGGAGAGGGCGCGCCGGTTCCGGTGATCTCCGTGGACCAGTACGACGGAGCCCGCCGCGCGACCGAGCACCTGCTCGCGCTCGGGCACCGCACGGTGTGGCACGTCGCCGGGCCGGAGGACTGGCTGGAGGCGCTCGAGCGCGAGCGCGGCTGGCGCGAGACGCTGGAGCGCCACGGCGCCGAAGTGCCGCCCGTCATCCGCGGCGACTGGAGCCCGGCGTCGGGCTACGCCGCCGGCCGGGCGCTGGCCAGGAAAGTGTCCGCCGCCGACGGCGGGCTGGACGCGGTGTTCGCGGCCAACGACCAGATGGCGCTGGGGCTGCTGCGCGCGTTCACCGAAGCCGGCATCGGCGTGCCGGCGGACGTGCACGTGGCCGGCTTCGACGACGTCCCCGAGGCGGCGTACTTCACGCCGCCGCTGACCACGGTGCGCCAGGACTTCATCGAGGTCGGCCGGCGCACCTTCGGGCTGCTGACCGAACGGATGGGCGGCGGCGACCAGCACGTGCGCCATCTGGTCGAGCCCGAGCTGATCGTCCGGGAGAGCACCGGACCACGCTGAGCGCGGTCCCCACCGAAGGAGAACCACGTGTCCCCGCACTCTCCGAATGTTAACGCTAACATTCACGAGCCCCTCGTGGTCGGCGTCGACTTCGGCACGCTCTCGGGCCGCGCCGTCGTGGTGCGGGTCTCCGACGGCGCCGAGCTGGGCACCGCCGTGTACGAGTACCCGCACGGCGTCGTCGACCGGACGCTGCCCGTGACCGGCGAGCCGTTGCCGCCGGACTGGGCGCTGCAGGTCCCCTCGGACTACGTCGGGGTGCTGCGCACCGCCGTCCCCGCCGCGCTCCGCGAAGCCGGCGCCGATCCCGCCGATGTCGTGGGCCTCGGCACCGACTTCACCGCGTGCACGGTGGTTCCGACCACTGTGGACGGAACGCCGCTGTGCGAGCTGCCGGAGTTCGAGCGCGAGCTGCACGCCTACGTGAAGCTGTGGCGCCACCACGCCGCCCAGCCGCAGGCCGACCGGATCACCGAGCTCGCCCGCGCCCGCGACGAGAAGTGGCTGCCCCGCTACGGCGGGCGGATCTCGTCGGAATGGGAGTTCGCCAAGGCGCTGCAGGTCCTGGAAGAGGCGCCCGCCGTCTACGCGGCGACGGCGCACTGGGTCGAGCTGGCCGACTGGATCGTCTGGCGGCTGACCGGCCACTATGTCCGCAACGCCTGCACTGCCGGATACAAGGGCATCCTGCAGGACGGCGAGTACCCGGGCGCCGATTTCCTGCGCGAGCTGAACCCCGGGTTCGCGGACTTCGTGGCGGACAAGCTCGACCGGCCGCTCGGGCGCCTCGGCGACCGGGCCGGTTCGCTCACCGCCGAAGCGGCGGCGTGGACCGGTCTGCCGGAAGGCATCGCCGTCGCGGTCGGCAACGTCGACGCGCACGTGACCGCGCCCGCCGCGCAGGCCGTCGAACCCGGCCGGATGGTCGCGATCATGGGCACCTCGACGTGTCACGTGCTCAACGCCGAAGAGCTGCGTGAGGTCCCCGGCATGTGCGGCGTCGTCGACGGCGGGATCGTGCCCGGGCTGTGGGGCTACGAGGCCGGGCAGAGCGGCGTCGGCGACATCTTCGGCTGGTTCGTCGAGCACGGCGTGCCGGCCGCCTACCACGAGGACGCGCGGCGAGCGGGCGTCTCGCTCCACGAGCACCTCACGGCGTTGGCGTCGGCGCAGGAAATCGGCGCGCACGGGCTGGTCGCGCTCGACTGGCACAGCGGCAACCGCTCGGTGCTGGTGGACCACGACCTGTCCGGCGTCGTCGTCGGCCAGACGCTGGCCACCCGCGCCGAGGACACCTACCGGGCGCTGCTGGAGGCCACGGCGTTCGGCACCCGCACGATCATCGAAGCCTTCCGGGACTCGGGCGTACCGGTCACCGAGCTGGTCGTGGCCGGCGGGCTCGTCCGCAACGCCTTCCTGATGCAGCTTTACGCGGACGTGGTGAACGTGCCCCTGTCGGTGATCGGGTCCGCGCAGGGGCCGGCGCTCGGCTCGGCCCTCCACGCCGCTGTGGCGGCCGGCGCTCACCCGGACATCACCGCGGCTTCTCGCGCAATGGGCTCGCTCCACCGCGACGGGTATCGGCCGATCCCGGAAAACGCCCGTGCCTACGACGAGCTCTACGCCGACTACCGCGAGCTGCACGACCACTTCGGCCGCGGCGGCAGCGACGTGCTGCACCGCCTCGCGGCCCGCCGCCACGCCACCGCCACCGCCGGCGAAAGGACAGTCCTGACATGTCGCTGACCGACGAGCTGCTCGGCACCGTCGCCGAACTGCGCCGCACCGTCGCGGACCTGCACGGCGAGCTCACGCGCAACGAGCTGGTCGCCTGGACCGCGGGTAACGTCTCGGCGCGGGTGCCCGGGCGCGAGCTGATGGTGATCAAGCCGTCCGGGGTCTCCTATGACGACCTGTCCGCCGACACCATGGTCGTCACCGACCTGCGCGGGCGGCTGCGCCACGGCGACCTCGCGCCCTCGTCGGACACAGCCGCCCACGCCTACGTCTACCGGCACCTGCCCGACGTCGGCGGCGTCGTGCACACGCACTCCACCTACGCCACCGCGTGGGCCGCGCGCGGCGAGCCCATCCCGTGCGTGCTCACGATGATCGCCGACGAGTTCGGCGGGGAGATCCCGGTCGGGCCGTTCGCGCTGATCGGCGACGATTCCATCGGCCGCGGCATCGTCGAGACGCTGCGGGCCAGCCGCTCGCCCGCCGTTCTCATGCGCAACCACGGCCCGTTCACCGTCGGGCGCACCGCCCGCGACGCGGTGAAGGCGGCGGTGCTGGTGGAGGACGTGGCCCGGACCGTCCACAAGGCATTCGAGCTCGGCGCGCCCAAACCGTTGCCGGCCGAGGACGTCGACCGGCTCTACACGCGCTACCAGAACGTCTACGGCCAGCGCTGAGCCCGGCCGGCGCACACGACGAGGAGACAAATGGCTTCGCAGAACAAACCCCAGGTCTGGTTCCTCACCGGGAGCCAGGCGCTCTACGGCGAGGACACGCTGGCGCAGGTCGCGGGCCAGTCGCTGCAGATCCAGCGGCTGCTCGCCTCGACGGGACGGCTTTCGGCCGAGCTCGTCGGGAAACCGGTGCTGACGGAGGCCTCCGCGATCCGCCGGCTGCTGCTCGAGGCCAACGCCGACACCTCCTGCGTCGGGGTGATCGCGTGGATGCACACCTTCTCGCCGGCGAAGATGTGGATCGGCGGGCTCGACGCGCTGCGCAAACCGTTGCTGCACCTGCACACCCAGCTCAACGAAGCCCTGCCGTGGCACAGCATCGACATGGACTTCATGAACCTCAACCAGGCCGCGCACGGCGACCGGGAGTTCGGCCACGTGCTGACGCGCCTTTCCGTGCCGCGCAAGACCGTCGCCGGGCACGCGGGCGACCCGGTGGTCGTCGACCGGATCGACGCGTGGGCCCGGGCCGCGATCGGCGCGGACCACCTGCGCGAGCTGCGGCTGGCTCGCTTCGGCGACAACATGCGCGACGTCGCCGTGACCGAAGGCGACAAGGTCGAGGCCGAGCTGCGCTTCGGTGTCTCCGTCAACACGTACGGTGTGAACGACCTCGTCGAGCTCGTCGACAACGTGTCCGAAAAGGACACCGGCGAGCTGGTCGCCGAATACGCGTCGGCCTACGACCTGGCGCCGGAGCTCGCCGAAGACGGCGCCCGTCACGAGGCCCTGCGCTACGCGGCGAAAGTCGAGCTGGGGCTGCGGCTGTTCCTCACCGAGGGCGGTTTCGGCGCGTTCACCACGAACTTCGAGGACCTCGGCGGCCTGCGGCAGCTGCCGGGGCTGGCCGTGCAGCGGCTGATGGCCGAGGGCTACGGCTTCGGCGGCGAAGGCGACTGGAAGACCTCGGCCCTGCTCGCCGCGGTGAAGGCGATGGGGGCCGGCACCGGCCGCGGCACGTCGTTCATGGAGGACTACACCTACCACTTCGGGCCGGGCGAGCCGAAGATCCTCGGCGCGCACATGCTCGAAGTCTGCCCGAGCATCGCCGCCGCGCGCCCGTCGTGCGAGATCCACCCGCTCGGCATCGGCGGCCGCGAGGACCCGGTGCGGCTCGTGTTCGACGCCGCCCCCGGTCCCGGCGTGGTGCTCGGCCTGGCCGACCTCGGCGACCGGTTCCGCTTGGTGGCCAACGAGATCGAGGTCGTCCCACCCGACGAGCCGCTGCCCAGCCTGCCCGTCGCGCGCGCGGTCTGGCGGCCCGCGCCGTCGCTCGCCACGTCGGCCGAGTCGTGGATCACCGCCGGCGCGCCGCACCACACCGTGCTGACGCAAGCCGTGCCGGTCGAGACCCTCCGCGATTTCGCCGACCTGCTCGGCGTCGAGCTCCTGACCATCGACGCCGGCACCACCACCTCCGGGTTCGCCGACCGGATCCGCTGGAACCAGGCCTACCACCGGCTCGCCCAGGGCTTCTGAAAGGAGCACGAACAATGAAGTTCAGCCGAGGAATCCGAGGGGTCACCGTCGCCGCGCTGGCCCTGACGCTGGCCGCCTGCGGTTCGAGCGTCAAGACGGCCGACCAGGCGCCCGCCGCGGGCTCGTCCGCCGGCGCGCTCGTCGGGGTCACGATGCCGACGAAGTCGTCGGAACGCTGGATCCACGACGGCGACAACATCAAGTCGGCGCTGGAGAAGCTGGGGTACAAGGTCGATCTGCAGTACGCCGAGAACGACATCCCCACGCAGGTCAACCAGATCGAGAACCAGATCACCAAGGGCGCGAAGCTGCTCGTGATCGCCTCCATCGACGGCACCGCGATCACCACGCAGCTGCAGGAAGCGGCCGACCACAAGATCCCGGTGATCGCCTACGACCGGCTGCTGCTCAACAGCCCGAACGTCGACTACTACGCGACATTCGACAACTACAAGGTCGGGGTCCAGCAGGCGAACTCGCTGCTGAAGGGCCTCGGCACGGGCCCGGGGCCGTTCAACATCGAGCTGTTCGGCGGCTCGCCCGACGACAACAACTCGACGTACTTCTTCAACGGCGCCATGTCCGTGCTCAAGCCGCTCATGGACAGCGGCAAGCTCGTGGTGAAGAGCGGCCAGACGACGTTCGCGCCGACCGCGATCCTGCGCTGGGACCCGGCCACCGCCCAGCGGCGCATGGAGGACCTGCTCACCAAGACCTACGGCGGCGGCGCGAAGGTCGACGGCGTCCTCTCGCCGTACGACGGCCTGTCCATCGGCATCCTCTCGGCGCTCAAGAGCAACGGCTACGGCACCGCCGGCCAGCCCTACCCGGTGGTCACCGGCCAGGACGCCGAGGTCGCGTCGGTCAAGTCCATCATCGCCGGCGAGCAGTACTCGACGGTGTTCAAGGACACCCGCAAGCTCGCCGACGTCACCGTGAAGATGGCCGACTCCGTCCTCAAGGGCGGCAAGGCGGAGGTCAACAACACCACGGATTACAACAACGGCAAGAAGGTCGTGCCCTCCTACCTGCTGCAGCCCGTGGTCGTGGACAAGACCAACTACCAGAAGGAACTCCTCGACTCCGGCTACTACACGGCGGGGCAGCTGAAATGACGGAACTGCTCGGCATGCGCGGGATCACGAAGACCTTCCCCGGGGTCACCGCGCTCGCCGACGTCACCCTTTCCGTGCGCCGCGGGGAGATCCACGCGATCTGCGGCGAGAACGGCGCCGGGAAGTCGACCCTGATGAAGGTGCTCTCCGGGGTGCACCCGCACGGCAGCTACGCCGGGGAGATCCGGTTCGACGGCGAGGCGTGCGAGTTCGGTTCGGTGCGCGACAGCGAACGCCGGGGAATCGTGATCATCCACCAGGAGCTGGCGTTGTGCGGGCAGCTCTCGATCGCGGAGAACATCTTCCTCGGCAACGAGCGGGCGCGGCGCGGGTTCATCGACTGGAACCGCACCAACCACGAGGCCGGCGAGTTGCTGCGGCGCGTCGGCCTCGCGGAGAACCCGGTCACGCCGGTGCGCGACCTCGGCGTCGGCAAGCAGCAGCTCGTGGAGATCGCCAAGGCGCTGTCGAAGCAGGTGAAGCTGCTCATCCTCGACGAGCCGACCGCCGCGCTCAATGACGACGACTCGGCGCACCTGCTCGACCTGCTGCGCGGGCTGCGCGACGAGGGCGTGACGTCGGTGATCATCTCCCACAAGCTCGGCGAGGTGATCGCGATCGCCGACACCGTCACGATCCTGCGCGACGGCCGGACGATCGAGACCCTCGACGCGGCCGGGCTCACCGAGGAGCGGCTGATCACCGGCATGGTCGGGCGCGACCTGGAGCACCGTTTCCCGCCACGGGAGCCCGACATCGGCGAGGAGGTGCTGCGGATCGAGGACTGGACCGTGCACAGCCCCACCCAGCCGGGCCGGGTCGTGGTCGAGGGCGCCAACCTCACGCTGCGACGCGGGGAGGTGGTCGGCCTGGCCGGGCTGATGGGCGCGGGTCGCACCGAGCTGGCGATGAGCGTGTTCGGGCGTTCCTACGGCACCGGCATCTCCGGGCGGCTGATCAAGGACGGCGTGCCGATCGACGTCCGGTCGGTCCGCGACGCCGTGCGCCACGGCATCGCTTACGCCACCGAGGACCGCAAGCGCTACGGGCTCAACCTCATCGAAGACGTGCAGCGCAACGTCTCGGCCGCGGGGCTCGGGAAGCTGGCACGCCGCGGCTGGGTCAACGAGCACGCCGAACACGACACCGCCGCGCGGTTCCGGCAGGACCTGCGGATCAAGGCCCCGACCGTGCGCAGCGTGACCGGGAAGCTCTCGGGCGGCAACCAGCAGAAAGTCGTGCTGGCCAAGTGGATCTTCACCGACCCGGACGTGCTGATCCTCGACGAACCGACCCGCGGCATCGACGTCGGCGCGAAGTTCGAGATCTACTCGATCATCAACTCCCTTGCCGCACAAGGGAAGGCGGTGCTGGTCATCAGCTCCGAGCTGCCGGAGCTGCTCGGTCTGTGCGACCGGATCTACGCGCTGTCCGCGGGCCGGGTGACCGGTGAGGTCGCCCGCGAGGACGCCACCCAGGAGCTGCTCATGCAGTACATGACGAAGGAACGCCCATGACCACAACGGACACGGCCCGGCCCGCCGCGCCCCCGGCCGCCACCCCGGGCAGGCGGATCTCGATCAACCCGCGCCAGAGCGGGATCTACGTCGCCTTCGCCCTCATCGTGGTGCTGTTCGAGGTGCTCACCGGCGGCGCGCTGCTCGAGCCCCAGAACATCTCGAACATCATCGTGCAGAACTCCTACGTGCTGATCCTCGCGATCGGCATGATCCTGGTGATCATCTCCGGCCACATCGACCTCTCGGCCGGCTCGGTGGTCGCGATGACCGGCGCCGTCTCCGCGGTGCTCATGGTGAACCTGCATGTGCCCTGGCCGCTCGCGGTGCTCATCACCCTGGTGACGGGCGCGGTGATCGGCGCGTGGCAGGGGTACTGGGTCGCCTACTTCGGCATCCCGGCCTTCATCGTGACGCTGGCGGGGATGCTGGCGTTCCGCGCGCTGACGCTGACCGTGCTGGGCAATCAGGGCATCGGCCCGTTCCCCGACGCGATCCGCACGCTGTCCAACGGCTTCACCGACGGCTACCTCGGCAACATCGGCCTCGGCCCGCTCGGCGGCGCCGACCTGGTCAGCCTGATCGTCGGCGTGCTCACCGTCGCCGCCATCGCGATCACCCAGCAGCGCAAGCGCTCCGCGCGGCTCGGGTACGGGCAGGACGTGGACCCGTACCCGGTGTTCGTCGCGAAGGTCGCCGGCGCCGCGATCCTGGTGCTCGCCGTGGTCGTGCAGCTCGCGCGGTTCAAGAACCTGCCGTGGGTGCTGATCCTGCTGGCCGTGCTTGTGGTCGGCTACTCGCTCGTCGCCGGGCGCTCGGTGTTCGGCCGCCACATCTACGCGGTCGGCGGCAATCTCCAGGCCGCGACGCTGTCGGGCGTCAAGGTCAAGTCGGTGGCGTTCTGGATCTTCGTGAACATGGGCGTGCTGGCCGCGCTCGCCGGGATCATCTTCGCCGGCCGGCTCAACCAGGCCGGCCCGACCGCCGGCGTGAACTTCGAGCTCGACGCGATCGCCGCGGCGTTCATCGGCGGCGCCGCCGTGCAGGGCGGCGTGGGGAAGGTCGTCGGCGCGATCACCGGCGGGCTGATCATGGCGGTGATCAACAACGGCATGTCCCTGATCGGTGCTCCGAGCGAGCGCGTGATGCTGGTCAAGGGCGTGGTCCTGCTCGCGGCGGTCGCGTACGACATCTGGACGAAACGACGCGGCACGGCTTAGTGGCTTTCGTCCGTCTACTGTAGACCTCCATGCTTCGGACGGGCGAGTCCGTGGCAGCCAGGCGGGGCGAGCGCCTGGCTGCCACATCACGATTCGAACCTTGACACCCCCACGGCCGCGCTGTTGGATCCCGTGTCGTTCCCCGAAGAAAGCTCGTCATGGCGACGGCGGCCGCGCTCCTGCTCGGTGGTGCGGCGGTCGCCGTGACGGCCGGCCTGGCGACCGGCGGAGAGCCGGCCCCGGTGACCCCGGCAGCGCCCCCGGTGGGCTCGGCTCCGGCCGCACCGAAACCCGTTTCCCCTGCACCGCAGCCACTTTCGCCGGCAGCGACCGTGTCCGGTGAGCCGGCGCGCGCCGACGCCGTGGCCGTCCACAAGGCACACGAGCCCGGGGCAATTCAGTCACCGCAGTACGCCAGCGGCAAATCCGGCAGCTCCCGGAGCGACGCCGATGTCTACAAACAGCCCATCAACGCTCGCCCTTCGGGTCAGGTGCCCGGCCTCGGGCCCGTGCTCGGGACGAAAACGGGCGACACCGGTCCCTCGGACGAACCGGTCACCACGCCCTCGCCGATTCCCAACCCGGCCGCGGCGCCGACCACGTTCACGCTGTCGGTGCAGCCCGGGCCGTGACCTAGGGCCGGCGGAAGATCGTGATCGAGTGCCCGACCTCGTCGATCGGGGTGCTGGTGGCCAGCAAGGCCTTCAGGTGGGCGTCCGCCTTGGCGATGGAGGAGTCGGAGACCGCGAGCAGGCCGTGGACCTGGTCCGGGGGCACGCGGAGGGGGTCGGCGGCGGCGATGCCGTAGAAGGCCGGCACGCCGCTGCCCTTGTAGACGAGCCACGGGCGTTCGCCCGGGTAGCGCGTTTTCAACCGGTCGGCCAGGCGGCCGAGGTCCTGGCCCCAGTCGACGTTCGAGTCGTGCAGGCGCAGGTGGGTCTCGGACGGGCCGCCGAAGGCCTCGTTGGAGTAGGGCAGGTAGTACGGGAACGTCAGCAGCGAGCTGACGGCCGTGAACACGACCAGGGCCGCCGCCGCGAGGTGGGCTCGGCGGCGGTGCAGGAGGACGAGGCAGGCGGCCGCGACGGCGAGGAACATCGGGAGGAAAACCGTGTACCGGACGCCGAAGTCGCGGCTGCCGGTCATGGCGCCCGCCAGCAGCACCGCGGACGGGACGAGAAGGTACGGCGCCGCGGGGCGCAGCCGGGGAATCGCGAGCAGCACGGCGATGCCGGCCAGCCACAGCGCCAGCGTGCCGAGCGGGGTCTTCACGAGGATCGCGGCCGGGAGGTAGTACCAGAGGGCGCCGAAGTAGAGGCGGCCGAACAGGAAGCCGCTCCACACCTGGTCTTCGAAGCCGAACTGGAGGTGCATGCCGTCGCGGTACGGCGCGGGCACCGGCAGCCAGTCGGCGAGCGCGCGCAGGCCGTGGAGGGTCGGCAGGCCAGGCGGTGCCTGCCAGCGCAAGCGCGGATCGACGGCGAGGTAGGCGGCCCAGAGGACGGCAACGGCGATCAGACCGACGCCGAGGACCGTCGTGACTAGTTCGACCGCCGTCCGTTTCGGACCCAGGCCACCCTCACGGCGGAAGTGCCACACGGACAACGCCGCCAGGAACAGCACCACCGGAACCGCGGGCAGAGCACTCATCTTCGTCGCGATCGCCGCACCCAGGGCGAGTCCGGCGAGGGGGAGATACCGCACGGGCCGGCGCCGGGCCCGCCACACCAGCCAGGCCGACGTCAGCAGGAACCCGGCCATCGGCACGTCGAGCGTGGCCAGTGAGCCGTACGCGATGACGTCGGGCGAGAAGGCGTAGAGCGCGAGCGCCATAAGCCCGCCGACCGGACCGGCGAGATCACGCGCGAACGCGAAGACGACCAGCCCGAACAGCAGCGTCAGCACGATCATCGGCAGCCGCGCCAAGAACATCAGGTGTCCCGGATCGCTGCCCGACTCGTACAGCACGCGCCGGCCGAGCTGCGTTTCGTCACCGGCGAAGGCGGGGTCGAGGTGCACGTCGGCGAAGGCCAGGCCGGACGCGATGATCAGCTTGCCCAGCGGCGGGTGCTCCGGGTTGTACCGCAGGCTGTGCTGGTCGAGGTAGACGACGGCCGTGCCGACGTACACCGGCTCGTCGATCGTCGGGGTCTGCTCGACGGCCGTGGTGACCATCGCGAACGCCATCTGCGCGAGCAACGCGAACCCGACGAGTGCGAACGCCCATCGCCGGTGCCGGCGCAGCCACTCGAACCGGCCCGGCGGGGACTGGGCCGGCGCCGGGTCCGCCGGGGTCGCCTCGCCCGCGCTCGACAGCTGGCTCGTAGGCGGCGACAACCCGAAGTTCCTTCCACGCGAGAGAACACGTCCGCGCCCATGCTACGTCCCGCCCGACGCGCGATCGGCTCGTGACCACGGCCGGCCGTCCAGTTGAGCGTGTCCGGGTCGTCCTGCGCGGCGGCCTGCACGGGCCGGCCGAAGCGATCGGCGCGACCCGAGGCTCGGTGAACCGCGGACGCCGGCCGCAGAGCACCTCGTCCGTTTCGAACCCGGCGCCCTGGTGGCCCTCGCCGGAGTTGCTCGCGCATCGCACGAGGCGGGGTAAGGCTGACCGCGCAGGCCGGGTGGTAATTCGGTTGACCCGGTCCCGCGGCGCCGCTGCACTGTGGCGCGACAGCCACGACACCCCGGGGAGACCGCCGCAGTGGAAATCCGCGCCACGACCGAGCAAGACTTCGACGTCTTCGTCGACACCGTCCACGCCGCGTTCGCGCGGTTCCCCGAGACGCCGGCCGAGGGCGGCGGCGGGTTGTGGTGGTCGGCGCTCGAGATGGACCGCGGGGTGCTGGCCGTGGCGGACGGGCGGCCCATCGGGACCGCGGCGGCCTACTCGTTCGAGCTCACGCTGCCCGGAGCGGTCGTGGTGCCGGCGGCCGGCATCACGTCCGTCGGGGTGCTGCCTCCGCATCGGCGCCAGGGGGTGCTGAGCGCGATGATGCGGCACCAGCTGGCCGAACTGCGGTCGCGCGGGGAGTTCCTGTCCGTGCTGCTGGCTTCGGAGGCCACGATCTACGGCCGCTTCGGCTACGGGCCGGCGACCTACACCGGGCAGCTGACGGTTCCGCGGCGCCAGGGCGCGCTCGCCGCGCCGCGGGCTCACGCGCCGGCCGACACCGGCTCGGTCGAGGTGCTGAAGCGAGACGAGTGCGTCGAGCTGATGGAAGACGTCTACGACCGCTACCGCCGCGCGCAGCCCGGCGCGTTGTCGCGGCCGTACCGGTGGTGGGCGTTACGCGCGGGCCAGCCGCCGATCACCGCGGCGCCGCGGTACATCGCCGTGCACCGCGACGCCGACGGGACCCCGGACGGGTACGCCAGTTACTCGCTCGGTGAGCCCGGCACGCTGACCGTCGACGAAACCATCGCCACCGACGACGCCGTTTTCACCGCCCTGGCCCGGTTCGTGCTCGGCCACGACCTGGTGACGCGCGTGGTGTTCAAGCACGTCCCGCCGTGGCACCCGCTGCGCTGGCAGCTCGAGGACTTCCGCGCCGGCGAGGCGAGCGACGACGACTGGCTGTGGGTGCGGCTGCTGGACGTCCCGCGCGCGTTGACCGCCCGCGGCTGGTTCACCGACGGCGAGCTGGTCCTCGACGTCACCGACCCCTTTCTCGACGAGCGCGGCCGCCACCTCCTCACCGTCCGCGACGGCAAGGCCGAGTGCGTCCCCACGGACCGCGCGCCCGACCTGTCCCTCGACGTGCGCGACCTCGGCTCCCTCTACCTCGGCGGCACCACCCCGAGCACGCTCGTGCGCGCCGGCCACGTCCACGCGCACCACGCCGAAGCCGCCGGTGTCGCCGACGCGCTGTTCCGCGCGGAGCGAGAGCCGCACTGCCTGCACTGGTTCTGACGGTGGGGGCGGATCGGGCCGTTCGACGGGCGTCGGGTAGAAGCGAGGTAGGAGCCGACGAGCCGGTCGGCCATGTCGGCGGGGTAGCCGTTGAGCGTCTCCCACCGCAGCTCCGACGCGGGGGCGAGCCGGCGAATGGCCTGGCCCAGGTCGACGGTGATGTCCTGACCCAGCCCCGTGCGCATGCGCCACAGCTTCGCGGCGAGCACCGACTGCTGGGTCAGCGCGACAGCCGCCGCCCCGCCGATGCGGATCGAGCTGGGCAGCAGCGGGTCGCGTTTGAGGAAGGTGACGGCGCCGCCGCTGTCCTCGGACGTGAAACCCAGTGGCGCCAGCACTTCGCACAGCTCGGCGTGCGGGTCGAACGCGTCGTCGGACGCACGATTGCGCACCGCCCGGAGCATGGCGTCGCGCATCGCCGGCGGATCGGTCGTTTCCACAGTGGACGCTCCAGGGTCGGGACCGCGACGTCCGCGACACGGGCCACGAGCTCGCCTGCGCCAGGGCACCGCGGTGCGGCGGGCAGCGAAGCGCGTCGATCGTGGCGACGGCAGTGGGCCCGCCGGGCCGACTTCGGAGGATCCGTTATTCGTCCTGCGACGCCGGACGGTTCCCGCGCACGACCAGAACGGGGCACAGCGCGTAGGAGATGAGGCTCTGGCTGGTGGACCCGAGCGCCAGGCCGGCGAGCCCGCCGCGCCCGCGGCTGCCGACGACCAGCAGCTGCGCGCGATCGGCCCAGTCGAGCAGGCCGTCGGCCGGCTTCTCCTTCACGGCCAAGCGCTCGACCTGCACATCGGGGTACTTCGCCTGCCACCCGGCGAGCCGCTGCGCGAGCAGTTCCCGCTCGTGGGCCTCGATCGCGTCGGCGTCGGCGGACGAGCCGGACTCCTCGAACACCGACGCGAGGAAGCCTTCCTTCCAGCAGTGCACGGCGACGAGCGGAGTCCGGCGCCACGACGCCTCCTCGAAGGCGACGCCGATCGCGTCCTCCCCGATCGGCGTCGCGTCCACACCGACCACGACCGGGCCGTCCACCGGCGGCGCGTCCTCGGCGACGTGGGGACGCACGAACGCGACCGGGCACTCCGCGTGCGAAGCGAGCGAGACCGACACCGAGCCCAGCACGAACCGGCCGAGCCGGTGCAGCCCCGTCGACCCGAGGATCAGCATCCCGGCCGACGCGGACTCGGCGCGCAGGGCCGACGCCGGCTGTTCCGGCCGCAGCACAGCCTCGGCGGCCAGCTCCGGCGCCACCTCCGCGACGGCGGCCTGCGCCCGGCTGAGCACCCGCTCGCCGCGTTCGCCGACGACCCGTTGCGCGTCCTCGTAGGTCGGCGCGGCGTGCGGGTACGTCACGGGGATCTCGTCCACGGCGTGCACGAGCCGCAGGCCCACGCGGCGCTCGCGGGCCATCCTCGCGGCCCAGCGCGCCGCCATCAGCGACGACTCGCTCCCGTCGACCCCGACGACCAGATCGGTGGACGCGCTTGCCATGGGTTCCCCGCCTTCGTCGGTCTGCCGGCACCTCGGACTGTAATCGCAGCGGACCTGCACGCGAGACGGCCAACAGACCCCCGACCGGGTGACTTTCGTCCAGCGGTGCCCACCCCTTCGAGCCGGTATCCAGTTGATCTGCATACGGACGACCATGCGGTCCGGATGAGCACTCCCCCGGCACGTCCGCTCAGTCCTGTGCTTGACAACGGGCCTCGGCGGGTGCGATTTTCATCCGCATACTGCTGATTGTCGCCGCAGCAGCGAGATGCGTTGGCAGCACTCGATCTTCCGCAGCACCCGATCTCCGGCGAAGGACTTTCGACAACAACGGCGACAGCCGTGCGACGGCCGTGCGACGTTCATACCGGCCCAGCAGACAATCAACCCGGACGCCTGCGGGGCCGGATTCGTGCGCGCGGCCGTGATGAGTTGCGGCGATCAGTCCGGGCAGCCGTCGAGGGTGGGTACCGGGTACTTCGGGTCGTAGTAGCCGGGCGCGTCCTGATCGCCCGCGGGCGCCGGGCCGACGGGCGGGTTGGCGTAGCCGGGTGCAAGAAAGCCTGTCTTCGCAGCGGCGCAGCCGACGGAGGAGAACGCGCTGTGCTCGCCGTCGATCCAGAGCCCCTGACTGGTTTCGCTGAAGCTCGTGCCGCTGCGGAACACGTAGTTCTCGTCCACGCGCACGAAGCTGACGATCTGCGCCGGCCCGGTCAAGCCGCCGGGGTGGGGATCGTCGAAGGCGTAGGCGACCACGTATTTGGCGTCCACGGCCAGCTCCCCCGGCTTCGTCCCGGGGTGCGCGGTCAAGGTGCCGAACATCCGCGGGCCCGCGTCGAGCAGGCGGTATCCGTCGGCGATCTCGGTCACGTACGGCAGCAGGCCCTTGTCGTGCTCTGCCACCTTCGATGCGATCCACGGCCGCGCGTCCGGCGCCAGCTGCGCCAGGAAGGCCCTGGGGTCGCGCCCCGCCACGACGGCGGGTTCGAGCCGCGCGGCGAAGATCGCCCGCTTGACCTGCGCGTAGGCGTCCGCGGCCACTTCGGCCTTGACCGCCGCGGTCGCGGTGGTGGCGATCCCGCCGAACCCCTTGGCCCACTTCTCGGCGGGCGTCCGGTCGTACGGCCGCGCCAGATCGACGCGCGCGAGAACCGGCACCGCCGTCGGGTTGGGCGCCGCCTCCTCGGCCTCGGGCCGGCTCCCGACGAGCACGATCGCCGCCGCCGTCACTCCGAGGATGAGGAGGACGAGCGTCGCGCCCCACCACCGCCCCCGCGGCCGCCGCAGTGGTGCGCGCCGCTGCTTGCGCACCTTCCGGCGGTCCTTCCTCGCCCCCGCCCGCGCGCCGGCCTCCGCCCGCTTGCGCCACTCCGGATCCACCAGATCCGGGTGGGAGTCGAGCAGGTCTTCCTCTTCCACGTGCTTGCCCCCAGAAAACGTCGTCGCCTCCTCATCGACGATCCGCGGACATCGTTACGGCGCCCGGGGGCTTGCCGTGCGGTTCACCCGAGCGGCTCGCTCGGATCCCCCAGCACCACGAGGATCCGGGACGGCTCGTCGCCGTCGTCCCCGTAAATGGACACCCGCTCCACCGGCAACTGCAGCCGAAGCTGCCCGTTCGGCTCGTAGATCGCGAGCTACCGCCGAGCCGGCTCGATTTCGCCGCGGTGCAGGAACCCTGGCCCGTCGACCGCGAACGCCTCCTCGACACACCGCCGAGGAGGCGGCACCGGGTCAATGGCCGTCGCGGGCGGGTGGGGCGACGGTGGTGATCGTGGTGGCGCGGGTCAGGGCGTAGGCGGCGAAGAGCGCGGGCAGGCCGAGTACGGCTAGCAGGAGCCAGGTGCTGGTGGCGTTGGCGATGACGGCCCACTGGACCGTGACGAGGAGGCCGGCGTTGAGCAGGACGCGGCCGGTCAGGGAGACCAGGCGGGTGCGGGTCCAGGAGGCCTCGGCGGCGGCCCTGGCACGGCGGGCGCCGGACCACCAAGCCCAGGAGAGTACGAACAGAAGGGCGCCGGCAACGAGGATTTGGGTGGGCGTGAGGGTGTTCATGGTTCACCCCGATCGGATTCGCGTGGTGGGCGAAGAATGGTCGACAGAAGGGGCTGAAACGCGTCGGTGGTGCCGATGCGGTGGCCCGTTCCGGCTTGCCTGACCAGGATGGCCTTGAACGCACCGGGGTCGCAAAGTTTCCGACCAAGTCCGATCAGCGCTGCTCAGCGGCACGATCTCGGCTTGGACCCGGGTGTCGGGCATCATGGCACAACGGCGGGCGCCGCGCCCGGGGTGAGGAGGGGCCGGCTGTGACGAGTGCGCCGTTCGGGGAGCCGCCTGCGCCCGGGAAGCCCGGGTCGCTGCCTGAGTTCGCGGTCCGCTTGCAGGCTTTGCGGGAGTGGTCGAGTGTGCGGCTGCGCGCGTTGCCGGCTCTGGTCGAAAAGGAAATGGCGGCGCGTGGGGTGCCGGCCGAAGCGGTCAGATGTGCGTACGGGACCGCGCGGGAGATTTTCCGCGACGAGCCCAAGCGGTACAACGAGGCGTTGCTCATCGACGTCATCCGGGCGTTGCTCAGGAAGGCGCATCCGTCGGCGGAGGCGCTCGAACGGCAGGTGGTGCTGTGGCGCGAGAGTTATCACCACGCCCGGCGGCGATCGCGGGAGAAGGCGGTGTTTCCCGGGTTCTCGATCGGGCCGCTCAGCACGGGTGTTCAGCTGCTGGAAGGCAACGGGGAACGGGAGATCGCGGAAAGTGATGTCCACGTTCTCGTCACGCCCCGAGCGGTGTCGGTTCCGCCGATTGTCGAACACATGAGAATCAAGCTCGCCAAAGAATACGAAGGCCGCAACGAAACCTGGCGCCAGTACAACTCGCCCTCACCACGCTACGCAGTCCACGATTTCGTGGTGAACCGCCGCGGCCACGAAGAACTCCCCGAGGTCACGATCCACTTCACTTACTCCGACTACCTCACTTTCCTTGCCACCCAGCAACTCGACGAACCCCTCCCCGGCGGCGACACCCTCCGCAGCCTCTACCTCGACGGCCGCGACCCCCAGGACACCCCGGACTTCATGCGCTCCAGCTTCGGCCTCAACGTCGCCGTCGTCACGGCCGACGGGTGGCTCGTCGTCGCGCGGCGCAGCGGGCGGGTCGGCGTGGGGAAAGGCGAGTGGAACTCCTCGGCCAACGAAGGGCTGCAACGGGAACTCGACGAGCGACACGGGCCGCCCAATCTCTTTCGCGCCGCCGAGCGCGGGCTCAAGGAAGAGCTGCGCCTCAGGCCCGATCACTACGACCTCAAGCTCCTCGCGTTCGCCGTCGTCACCTCGAACTCCCAGTGGTGCTGCCTGTTCCTGGCGAACCTCCGCACGATGACCCGGCGGCAGTTCGAGAACAACCTCGGCCGAGGCGTCCAGGACGCCTGGGAGCACCGGGGATTCGAGTACGTGGAGTTCGAGCCGCAGACGACGATCGAGTACCTGCTCCGACCCGACCGCCGCGACTCGTGGGCTCCCGCGGCACCGGTGTTGTTCTACCTGTCGCTGGTGCACGTCCACGGCGAGGAAGCCACGGACCGCGTCGTGGAAACGCTCGAAGCACAACAAGAAACGGGCGAGGACCACTAGCAGGGGCCCTCACGTCGGCGTGAGCGAAGGCGGCAACGCGGCCGCACCCCAGGACTGGTTCGGCGTCGCGCTCATGTGGAGTACCAGTTCGCCGCCCCGAATCACCTCGTCGTGGGTGATCCAGGCGCGGTGCAACGGCTTTCCGTTCAGCGTCGCCGACGTGATGTAGACGTTCGACGGCGAGTTGCCGATCGCGCGCACGGTGAACGTCCGGCCGCGGCCTGTCGTGAAGCGCGCGCGGTCGAAGACGGGGCTGCCGAGGATGTACACGCAATGTGGAGTACCAGTTCGCCGCCCCGAATCACCTCGTCGTGGCGCGATTACGTCGCACCGGTCGCCCGCTCTCTCGCGGAGACCGACATCCAGCCCGACGTCGCGTGGCCGGGGGGCGACGGTGCTCTGGCGACCAGCCCCGAACCTTTCCACCGTCGGCTGGGCTTCCGGCCGACCGGGCAACTGCACGAGGGCGAGGTGGTCGGCCGGATCGAGCTCGAAGCCTGACCTTCGGCGCCGAACTCCCGGTGCTACCGGGCTTTCGTTGCGCCGCAGCCGAAGCGGGCTTCAGCTCTTCGCCGCGGCCGTCGAGCCACGGCGAACCAAGTCGACCGGCAGCACCACGCGTTTGGCCGGCGCCGTCGGAGAAGCGATGTGTTCCAGCAGCAAGCGGGCGGCTTCGCGGCCGATGTCGTAGTGCGGGATGCGCACGGTGGTCAGCGACGGGCGCTGGCGGTCGACGAACGGCATGTCGTTGAAGCCCGTCACCGACACGTCGCCGGGGACGGTGCGGCCGAGCTCGTCGAGGGCGGAGTAGCAGCCGAGGGCGATGAGGTCGTTGCCGGCCAGCACCGCCGTCAGCGAGGGGTGCGCGGCGAGCAGGCGCAGGGTCGCGGCGTGGCCCGCGGTTTCGGTGAACGCGTCGGCGAACTCGACCGCCTCGGCTGCCGCGGCGAGGCCGGCGGACGTGGCGGCGTCGAGGTAGCCGCGGTAGCGCTCCCAGCCCGTGGACAGGTCGCGCGGACCGGCGACGTGGCCGATGCGCGTGTGGCCGAGGCCGGCGAGGTGCCGCACGAGCAGGTGGATGCCCGCGGCGTTGTCGGCGGTGACCGAAGGGATGCCGCCGTTGTCGGTGCGGCGGTTGACCAGCACCGTGGGCACCGAGGACTTCAGCTCGTCGGAGCGGCGGCTGGTGGCCAGGATGAACCCGTCGATCTGGCGGCCGCGCATGGCGGAGACCAATTCGCGTTCGCGGTCCGGGTCGCCGTCGGTGTTGCCGACGAGCGCCATGTACCCGGCGTCCCGCAGACCGTCCTCGATGCCGCGGACGATCGGCGGGAACACCGGGTTGCGCAGGTCCGGGATGATGACCCCGGCGACCGACGACGTGCGGGTGCGCAGACTGCGCGCGGCGGAGTTGGGCGCGTAGCCCAGTGCCCGGGCGGCCTCGGCGACCCGGTTCGCCGTCCGCGCGTTGACCATCCCGCGCGTGGCGGGGTTGAGCGCCCGGCTCGCGGTCGCGGCGTGCACCCCCGCCCGCTCGGCGACGTCCTTGATCGTCGGCGGCCTGTTCATCGTGCCAGCATAGAGTGACCGGGCGTCACCAAGAGACCGCGACGTACTTGGACTCGGTGTACTCCAGCAGCCCTTCGTGCCCGCCCTCGCGGCCGAGCCCGCTCTGCTTCACGCCGCCGAACGGAGCGGCCGGCTCGGAGACCAGGCCGCGGTTGAGCCCGACCATGCCCGACTCCAGTGCCTCCGAAAGCCGCAGGCCGCGGGCGAGATCACCGGTGTACACGTAGGACACCAGGCCGTGCTCGGTGTCGTTGGCCAGCCGGACGACCTCGTCCTCGCTGTCGAACGTGACGATCGGCGCCACCGGGCCGAAGATCTCCTCCGCGAGCACGGGCGCGCCCGCCGGGACGTCGGCCAGGACGGTCGCCGGGTAGTAGAACCCCGTGCCCTCCGGCCGTTTCCCGCCGACCAGCACGCGGGCGCCGGCGCCGACCGTGCCGTCGACCAGTTCGGTCACCTTGTCCACGGCGGCCTCGTTCACGAGCGGGCCGAGCTCGACCCCGGTGTCAGTGCCGGCCCCGACGCGCAGCGCGCCCATCCGCTCGGCCAGCCGCCGGCCGAACTCGGCGGCCACGCCGCGCTGCACGAAGAACCGGTTGGCGGCCGTGCAGGCCTGGCCGCCGTTGCGCATCTTGGCGACCATCGCGCCGTCCACCGCCGCGTCGAGGTCGGCGTCGTCGAAGACCAGGAACGGCGCGTTGCCGCCCAGCTCCATCGACGTGCTCACCACGGTGTCGGCCGCCTCGTGCAGCAGCGCGCGGCCGACCTCCGTCGACCCGGTGAACGACAGCTTCCGCACGCGCGCGTCGTGGACCATGGCCCCGACGACCTTGCCGGACCGCGTGGACGGCACCACGTTCACCGTGCCCGCCGGCGCGCCGGCCTCTTCGAGGATCGCGGCGATCGCGAGCGCGGTGAGCGGGGTCTCCGACGCCGGCTTCAGGATCACGGTGCAGCCGGCGCCGAGCGCGGGCGCGATCTTGCGCGTGGCCATCGCGGCCGGGAAGTTCCATGGCGTCACCAGCACGCTCACGCCGATCGGCTGCCGCAACACCAGGATGCGGTTGGCGCCGCCCGGCGCGGTCTGCACGGTGCCCGCCACGCGCACGGTTTCCTCGGCGTACCACCGAAAGAACTCGGCGGCGTAGTTCACCTCGCCGCGCGCGTCGGGCAGCGCCTTGCCGTTCTCACGCACAATCAGCTCGGCGAGCTCCTCGGCGCGGTCGTGCATGAGCGTGAACGCGCGGTGCAGCACGTCGGCCCGGGCTCGGGGCGCGGTCGCGCCCCACGCGGGCAACGCCGCGGCGGCGGCCGCGACGGCGGCCAGGCCGTCCTCGACGCTGCCGTTCGCGACCGTGGTGATGGGCTCGGCCGTGGCCGGGTCGATCACGGTGATGCGGGACCCGTCGGACGAGGGCCGCCACTCACCGCCGATGAACAACTCTTCGGGGACCTTCACGGTGACTCCTCAGTACGGGTTGGCGACGAACAGGTCCTGCGCCGGGAACTTCGTCAGCACCTCGACGCCGGTCTCGGTGACCACGACTTCCTCTTCGATGCGCGCGGCGGAGAACCCGTCGGTGGCCGGGCAGTAGGTCTCGAGCGCGAACACCATCCCGGGGCGGATCTCGACCGGGTTGCCGAGGCTGTTGAGCCGGGAGATGATCGGCCGTTCGTGCAGGCCAAGCCCGAGGCCGTGGCCGAACTGCAGGCCGAACGCGGCCATCTCGCTCGCGAAGCCGAACTCGGTCGCGGCGGGCCACACGCGGGCGACGTCGTCGGTCCCGATCCCCGGCTTCACGGCTTCGATCGCCGCGTCCATCCATTCGCGCGCCTGCCGGTAGGCGCCGCGCTGCACATCGGTGGCACTGCCGACGCTGAACGTGCGGTAGTAACACGTCCGATAGCCGTTGTAGGACTGGATGATGTCGAGGAACGCCTGATCGCCGGGCCGGATGAGCCGGTCGGAGAAGTTGTGCGGGTGCGGGTTGCACCGCTCCCCCGACACCGCGTTGATCGCCTCGACCGGGTCGGAACCCATTTCGTAGAGCCGTTTGTTGGCCAGCGCGACGATTTCGTTCTCGCGCGCGCCGGGCTTGAGCGCCTCGACGATGTCCTGGTACACGCCGTCGACCATCGCCGCCGCCTGCGAGAGCAACGTGATCTCGTCGGACGACTTGATCTCCCGCGCGTCGAGCATCGCCTGCTGCGCGTCGACCACCGTGAGGCCTTGGCGCTGCATCTCGAACAGGAACGGCGGCTCCACGATGTCCACGCCCACCGGCGAATCCGCGACGCCGGCCTGCGTGAGCAGGTCCTTGATCTGCGTGACGGCGTCACGCATCAGGCCCGCCTCGGGCGAGATCGCGCCGCGCAGGCCGAGCATGCCGGCGCGGCAGTTCTCCGGCTCGAGCCACGGCGAGTACAGCTGGTGGTGCTTCGCGGCGGAACCGAAGTCCCACAGCATCGGCTCGCCGTCGCGGGTCAGCAGCGCGTAGCGGGTCATCTTGTCGCCGAGCGCGCCGCCGATCCACGTCTGCGTGGTGTAGCGGATGTTGTAGAAGTCGAACAGCAGGAACGCACCGCACTCGCCCGCGTCGAGCGAGGCCCGTGCCCGGGCGAGGCGGTAGTCGCGCAGCCGCGCGAAATCCACGCGCTCCTCGAAGTCGACGGCGTTGTGGCCCGGGGCCGGGATCGGCCGCCCGTCAGACATCGGTGGGCTCCAGACCGTCGGAGACCTCGGCGTTCTCGGACACCAGCGTGATACCGGACCGGCGCGCCTGCTCCTCGATCAGCACGGCGAAGTCCTGCTCCACCAGTCCGGCGCCGATCGCACCGGCCACGATCTGCGCGGTCGCCGAAGCCACCGGCATCGGCGCGTCCAGCTCGCGCGCGGCGGCGAGGCCGAGGTCAAAGTCCTTGCGCAGCAACGGCATCGTGAACGTCGGCGTGAAGTCCAGGTTGACCAGCGCCGGCGTCTTGTAGCGGGAGAAGACCGAACCCATGACGGAGTCGTTGAGGAAGGTCATGAACGCCTCGCGCGTCACGCCGCCCTTCTCCGCCAGCACCGTGATCTCGGCCAGCGACTGGATCACCACGCCGAGGAAGACGTTGTGGCAGATCTTCACCAGCCGCGCCACCTCGTCCTCGCCGACGTAGGTCACGCCGCGGCCGAGGGTGTCGAGCATCGGGCGCACCTCGTCGAACACCGCGCGCGGCCCCGAGACGGCGAGCGTCAGCTTGCCCGAGCTCACGACCTTCGGGTTGCCGCTCACGGGCGCCGCCAGCAGCTCGGTGCCGCGCTTGGCCGCCTCCACGCGCACGGTGGCCGAGGCCTCGGCGGAGACCGTGGAGGAGTCGATCACGACCTTCGGCGCCTTCGCCGGGTCCGTGAACAGGCCGCCCTCACCCGAGGTCACGGTCTGCAGGTCGGCCGAGGCAGAGACCATGGTGAACACCACGTCCCGCCCGGCGAGGTCCACCGGCTGGTCCGCGACGGTCGCGCCGGCAGCGACCAGCTCTTCGGCCTTGGCCCGCGTGCGGTTGTAGACGGCGACGTCGTAGCCGGCCGCGAGCAGCCGGCGCACGAGCGCCGCACCCATGCGGCCGGCACCGATCCAGCCGATCGTGGGTCGGTCGGTCAGGGTCACCATGGTAGATACCTCCGAGTGTTTGCAATCGTTTGCAATCATCATGCGACGCCAGTTAGAATCCGTCAAGTAGTGAAAAGAAAGCCGAGCTGCGAACGTCCGCAGCCGGCAGCGCCGAAACGGCTGTGAGACTACGAAAGGCGGCACCGGGGTGCGTTCGATCCAGCTGGGCACGTTCAGCCCGTCGGTCCTCCTGTCGGTCGCCGCCGCCACCGGCGCGCTCTCCGAGGCCGGGCTCGAGGTCACGGAGGTGCCGGCGAAGACGTCGGCCCACCAGTTCGAGGACCTGTTCGAAGGCCGCCTCGACGCCGCGTTCACCAACCCGGACAACGTGCTGGCCTACCGCTGCGCCCCCGGCAACCCGCTCGGCCGGACCGGCGACGTGCGCGTCCTCGGAGCGGTCGACCGCGGCCTCGGGCTGGGCCTGTTCACCGCAACCGGCCTCGCCGTACCCGAGCGTGGCAGCCGGCTCGGCGTCGACGTGCCCGGTTCGGGCTTCGCGTTCATCGCGTTCGAGCTCCTGGCGCGCGCCGGCCTGGTCCGCGACACCGACTACGAGGTCGTCAGCCTCGGCTCCACCCCGAAACGCGCGCGGGCCCTGGTCGAGGGCGCCGTGGACACCACCGTGCTCAACGCCGGCAACGACCTCGTCGCCGAAGCCCAGGGTGCCCGGCGCGTCGCGTCGGTCACCGAGATCGGCCCGTACGCCGGGACTGTCCTGTGCGCCACCGCCGACGGGATCGCCGCGCACCGCGACGCACTCGCCGCCCTGCTCACGGTCACCTCGGCCGTGGCACGGGAGCTCGCGGCGGGCCGGCACCAGGAAGTCGCACTGGCCGCGGTGACCGACCGCCTCGGCCTCACCGGCACGAGCGCCGAGCGCCACCTGGCGATCCTCATCGATCCCGCGGTGGGCCTGGTCCCCGACGCCCGCCTGACCCGCGCCGAGCTCGACACCGTCGTCTCCCTGCGCAACCGGCACTCCCGCGCCGGGACGCCGGTCACCGCGGAGGAGGCACTGCGGAGCGGCCTCGTCGACTCCTCACTGCTTCCCCGATCCGGCGAATGACTGCGATCGCGGTCGAGGACGAACTTCATCACGCCGCGCGTCTCGCCGACGATCTTCGACCGCGGCATGGCGGCGATGTCGACCACGGCCTTCTCCACGACCTTCACCGGCAGCCCGCGCTCCACGGCCTCGCGTTCGGTGAGGCCCACGCGCGAGAGCGCCGGGCTCATGAACACCGTGTACGGAATGTACTTCCGGTCCTTTGTGGACCGCTTGCCGCCACCGAGGAGCTGGTCGGCCACGATGCGGTAGTCGTCGAGCCAGATGTAGGTGAACTGCGGGCCGCCGTTGACGTCGCCGATCGCGAAGATGTGCGGCTGGCTGGTGCGCAGGTGCTCGTCGACCTCGACGGCACCGGTCGCGGTGGTGCGCACGCCGGCGCGGGCGAGGCTCAGGCCCTCGGTGGCGGGCGTGCGCCCGGTCGCGGCCAGCACGTCGTCGGCCGCGAGCGTGTGCGGCTCGCCGTCGATCTCGTAGGTGATCTCCACCCCGTTGTCGATGTCGCGTACGCCGGTCACGTGGGCGTCGGAGACGAACTCGACCCCGGCCCCGCGCAGGATGCCGGTGGCCGCCGCGGCGATGTCCTCGTCCTCGCGGGGCATGATCCGCGGCGCGGCGTCGAGCACCGTGACAGCGCTGCCGAACTGGGCGTAGGTCGAGGCGAACTCCACGCCCACGTACCCGCCGCCGAGGATCGCGAGGCGCTGGGGCAGGTGGTCGAGGTCGATCAGGTCGGTGCTGGTCAGCAGCCGGGTGCTCTCGCGCAGGCCCGGGATGGCCGGGACCGTCGGCACGGCGCCGGTGTTGATCACGATCGTCTCCGCCGTCACGCGCAGGACGTCCTCCCCCGCGGCGACCCGCATGGTCTTGGGGTCGAGAAACGTCGCCTTGCCGGTGATCACGGTGACGGTGTCGATCGTGTCGAGCATGGCGAAGTTCTTGCCCCGCATCGCAGTGGTGAGCGCGCGCGTGGCCTCGACCGCCCTGCGGTGGCGCTCGGGCGGGGTGCCGGTGCCGGGGTGCTCGGCGTGGTGGACGAGCGACTTGGTGGGCACGCAGCCGATGTTGATGCAGGTGCCGCCGTACATCGCCGCGGACTGCTCGATCATCGCGACGCGCTTGCCGAGCTTCCCCAGCGCCGCGGCCAGCGTCTTGCCGCCCTTGCCGAAGCCGATGACCACCAGGTCGAAGTGCATGTCGTCCATACGGTCCAGCATTCGCCTCCCGAAGAGGCTCGACTACGCATGAAAAGATCAATTTTCGCCGTGCCCCAGTCCTTGTAGAAGATCTCGGTGCCGTCGGCGGTGGTGATCGTCGGCATGGGTGGTCTCCGTTCGTTCGGCGGCCCGGCTTCCGGGCCCGCCCTGGTTGACGGGGACCATCGTCGCCGGACCGGGACCGGCACAGCGCCAGACAGATGACTGTGCCGGTGACGGTGACCGTCCGCTCAGGGCCGCCCCGGCCTACCGGCCCGGGAGCGAACGCGGGAGCCCGAACGCCGGGAACACGCTGTTCTCGAAGCGGCTCATCGCGCAGATCCGGTCACCTCTCAGAGTCAGGACGTAGAGGCCGGTGCCGTGGCGGACGCCGTCCGGGGTGCGCAGGTACGCGCCGAACGCGGGCTGGCCGTTGGCGCGCGTCGGCACAAGGTCGAAGCGGCGGCCCGCGCCGAACAGGCTCGCACAGAAGTGTGCCACGACGTCGCGGCCTTCGTACTCGAAAGGCAGCGGCGGCATCGACATGAACGCGTCGTCGGTCAGCAGCGTCACCAGCGCGTCGATGTCGGCGGCCTCGTACGCGCTGACGAACCTCGCCACGAGCGCGTCCTCGGCGGGCGAGCCGGCGGCGGGAGCGGGTTCGGTGACGGCCGGCCGCCGGCGAGGCAGGCCGGCGCGCGCTCGTTTCAGGGCGCTCTTGACCGAGTCGACGGTCGTGTCCAGCATGCCGGCCACCTCGGCGGCGGGGAACCCGAGCACGTCACGCAGGATCAGGACGGCCAGCTGGCGCGGCGGCAATGCCTGCAGGGCGGTCACGAAGGCCAGGGAGATCGACTCGGTCTGGTCGTAGCGGGCTTCCGGGCCGAGCGGCACGGCGATCGCGCCTTCGAGGAGGGCGTCGGGGTACGGCTCGAGCCACACGACCTCGCCGAGCCGCGTGGGTTCCGGCGGTTCGACGCCGGGGATGTCCCATTCCTTGGCCGGGCGGCGCTTGGCCGCGCGCAGGGCGCTGAGGCACCGGTTGGTGGCGATCCGGTAGAGCCAGGTGCGGATCGAGGCGCGGCCGTCGAACCCGCTCAGGCCCCGCCAGGCGGACAGCAGCGTGTCCTGCAGCGCGTCCTCGGCGTCCTGGAACGAGCCGAGCATCCGGTAACAGTGCACCTGCAGCTCGCGGCGGTGCGGTTCGGTCAGCGCCCGGAAAGCCTCGCCGTCGCCGCCCCGCGCCCGGCTGATCAGGTCGGTCCTCGCCCGTTCCATGGCCACCTCTCTCCGGTCGGCGTTCTCATCCTGTCTCGACGCCGGCCGGGGCGTGAAGGGGGCGGTGCGCCTCTTTTCCGGATCCCGCGGCGTCGGTATCCCCGACAGCCGAGAACAAGGGAGAACGGCCATGGGAAAGATCGTCATCAGTGAGAACGTCTCGCTCGACGGAGTCATCCAGGATCCGACCGGCGAAGACGGCCTCGGGCGCGGCAGCTGGTTCAAGTGCGTCGGGGACGCGGACCGGGAAGCGTGGGCGAAGGTCGAGTTCGAAGAGGCGGTGAGCGCCGCCGCCCTGCTGATGGGGCGACGCACCTACGCGTGGTTCGTCGCGCGGGGCTGGGGGTCCCGCGACGGCGCCTGGGCCGACCGGTTGCGCGAGCTGCCGAAGTACGTCGTCTCGTCCTCGGCCCTCGACGGTCCGGAGTGGACCAACTCCACGGTCCTGAAGGCCGAGGAAGTCCCGAATCTCAAACAGGAGGTGGACGGAGACGTCGTCGTCTACGGCAGCGGCCTGCTGGCGCACGCACTGGCCGGGCATGACCTCGTCGACGAGCTGCGCCTGATGACCTACCCGGTCGTGATCGGCGCGGGCGAACGGCTCTTCGGCGAGACGAGCGGGGTGAAACCGATGCGGCTCGTGGCCACGAGGACCGTCGGTGAAAGCCTCGTTCACCTCACCTACCGGCCGGCCTGACGTTTTTGTCGGTGGTAGCGAACAGAATGGGCGAAGCCACTTGAGCCGACCGGGAGGATCGTCATGGCTTCCACGCACCATCGCCTGGACTACACGGAGTTCGGCGTGACCGACCTCGACCGCGCGACGGCGTTCTACCGCGACGCGTTCGGCTGGGGCTTCAACGCCTACGGGCCCGGGTACGCCGGCATCCGGGCCGATCCGGGCGAGGCGTACCCGGAGGTCGGCGGCTTCCGCGTCGACGACGCGATCGCCCCGGGCGGGCCGCTGTGCATCCTGTATTCGGACGACCTGGGTGCGAGCGAAACATCCGTCGTCGCGGCGGGCGGCACGATCGTCGAACCGGCCTACGACTTCCCGGGCGGGCGGCGGTTCCACTTCCGGGATCCGGAAGGCAACGTGCTCGCCGTGTGGTCGGCTTCGTAGCTTCACGGCGCCGGATCGCCTTGCCCGTGCCGGGGCAAGGCGGGTCCGGTCACGCCCGCGCGGCGCTCAGCCCCACTGGTACTTGAGGAACTTCCCGTCGAGCGTCACGACCACGCGCTCGCCACCCGGGTCCTCGCGGCGGCCGACGTCGATCTTGAAGTTGATCGCGCTCATGATGCCGTCGCCGAACTGCTCGTGGATCAGTTCCTTGATGGTGGGGCCGTACACCTGCAGGACCTCGTAGAAGCGGTAGATGGTCGGGTCGGTCGGCACGGCCTCCTCGAGCGCGCCGCGCGTCGGCTGGAGCTGCAGCGCCTGCGCGACGTCCTCGCCCAGCTCCAGGATCGCGACGGCCTTCCCGGCTTTGTCCGCGGGAACCGGGTGCTGCCCGAGCAGCGCCGACGTCGTCCACGCCAAGGGGGCGTCGAGGGCGTCGGCGATTTCGGCCCAGGTGAGCCCCAGCCGGACCTTGGCCTCGAGCACCGCGTCAGCGGCCTGCTTCTTGGTGGTCATGCGATCGAGCGTAAGGGCCCGATCGCGCGGGAGCCATCAGTTCTTGTTTCGTGCTCACTGTCTTTTTCCATGAGCCCATAGGATCGGTGTATCAAGCCCGTAACCGAATTGCACCGTCCTCAGGCCGGTTCGCCCGGCACCAGGTCGGTGACGCGGTCCGGTTGCTGGTGACCGGCTTCGCGCACGACTGCGAACGTCGCGCCCTCGTCGTTTTCGCCGGCGAACGACGCCGCGTAGGCACGACCGTAAGCGAGGTCGACGATTCCGTCGCTCTCACCCCAGACGACGGCCACCGGCAGGCGCACCGATTCGAGCCGAGCGCGCAGTTCGGGGTCGGCTTCGCCGAGATGTCGGTGATCGGCTGCCCGTCGACGGTGTGCCGACCACGTTCAGGAGCACGACCCGCTGCGTGCCGGCCACTTGTTCGTCGACACCCATCTGCACGGCGATCCAGCCACCCAGCGAGTTGCCGACGACGAGGACGTCCTCGAGGTCGAGCTTCGCCGGCAGCTGCCGGAAAAGGTGCGCCAGAGCGGGTACGTCGTGAACGCCGTCGACCGGCGGTGTCTCGTCGAACCCGGGCAGGACCGGGGCGAGAACCCGCGCGCCCCGCCCGGCGAGCGCGGTGGTGAGGCCGGAGACGGAAGCCGGGCCGGCACCGCCGTGGAGCGGCAGGACCGGACACCCGGTACCGCGGTCCTCAACCCGGACCGTGCCGTCGCAGAGCCGGACCTCCCTGGTCTCCGAGGGGGGCCGGGGTCGTCGCCGGCGTAGGTGGTCGCGAGTCCGTGCGGGTACCGCGCCATGATCTCGACGGTCTCGTCGGCGGTCACCGGCCGTCCCGCCCGCGTGGCGAACTCGCGCAGGTCGCGGAAGTACCGAACGTACAGTCCGGGGTGAACGTGTTGGCACGACCGCGGGCTCGTCGCCCGGGTTCGCGAACGCATGCGGCGCGCCCGGCGGCACCAGCACGAGGCTGCCGGCCGGAGCGTCATGGGTCTGCTAACCCACGGTGAACTGGACCGTCCCGTGCACGACGTAAAACCCCTCGTCGTGATGCACGTGGCGGTGCTGCGGCGGTCCGTCGACGTGCGGGGCCACCACGATCTCGGCGAGCCCCAGCCGGTGGCCAGTGGTGCTGCCGTCCTCCAGGATCCGCAGCTGGATCGGCACCGTGAGGGCGACCTCG
Organism: Amycolatopsis sp. NPDC051373; assembly: GCF_040689465.1. NCBI lineage: Bacteria > Bacillati > Actinomycetota > Actinomycetes > Pseudonocardiales > Pseudonocardiaceae > Amycolatopsis > Amycolatopsis sp. NPDC051373. The sequence goes on from NZ_JBFBAE010000002.1 coordinate 248,536, forward strand.
CCCTCGTCCGGCCCCACGATCTTGACGCGGGCCATGAACTCCCCTCGTGAGAGTCAACTTTCACGACGACGGCAGACCCTCACTTGAGCTTCGTGCAAGTCCCTCTCACGAAGCCGCGCGGCCGGTGCGAAGGTCGTCGCCTACCTGGCGCAAGGCGGCGACCACACCCTCGGCTTCCGCGCCGCGCATCGGCGGGAACACGGCGATCGTCCGGCGGCCCGGCCAGTTCGGGTCGTCGACGCCGACGGTGACCACGCCGGCCGGGATGGACAGGGCAGCGACCTCGGGCATCAGGCACACGCCCAGCCCGGCGGCGACCAGGCCGAGCCGCGCCAGCCAGCCGCGCACGGCGTGGCCGATCACGGGCTCGGTGAGCGTCGGCCAGGCACGGAACTGCGGGTCGTCACCGCCGCCCGGGCCGGCGATCCAGGCCTCGCCCGCGAGCTCGGCCACGGGGACCACGTCGACGCCGGCCAGCCGATGACCGGAAGGCACCGCGACACACAGACCGCCGGCCGACACGAGCTCGTGGTCGAGCCCGGCCAGGTCGTAGTCCGGCAGCCCGGCGCCCACGCCGAGCACGGCCACGTCCAGCCGCCGGGCGCGCAGGTGCCGCAGCAGCGTGGGCGTCGCCGCTTCGGTCAGCGCCACCTCCAGGCCCGGGTGCTCGCTGCGCAGCCGCGCGACGGCCCGGGGCACGAGCACGGCCGTCGCCGACGGGTACGCACCCAGCCGGACGCGGCCGGCGAGCCGGTCGTCCAGGCCCGCGAGGTCCTGTTCCAGCGCCCGCATCCCGGCCAGGATCCGCCCCGCGTGCTCGACCACGACGGCGCCGGCCGCGCTGACCCGCACGCCGCGTCCCTCGCGGACGAACAGCGCCTGCCCGGCCGCCGCCTCCATCGCGGCCACCTGGCGCGAGATCGCCGGCTGCGAGTACCCCAGCAGCCGCGCGGCGGCGGTGAACGATCCGCTCAACGCGATCTCCCGGACGACCCGCAATCCCGCCACGGTCAGCTCACTCATGCACAAACCGTATCGCTACGATCCAGAACTCTCATCGCCCGTATGGATTTTTCGCTCCGCACAACGGGTTCTCCCCAGCATGGACACCACACCGAACAGCAAGACCTGGTTCGTGACCGGAGCGTCGCGCGGGATGGGCCGCGAGCTCGTGGAGCAGGTGCTCGCACGCGGCGACCGCGTCGCGGCCACCCTTCGCCGCCCGGAGCAGCTCGACGACCTCGCCGCCCGCCACGGCGAACGCCTGTGGGTACGCGCGCTGGACGTCACGGACACCGCGCAACTGCGCGCTGTCGTCGACGAAGCGTTCGCCGCGTTCGGGCGCATCGACGTGGTCGTTTCCAACGCCGGCTACGGCGTGTTCGCCACCGCCGAGGACCTCACCGACGCGCAGATCGACCGCATGATCGCCACCAACCTCACCGGCTCGATCCAGCTCGCCCGCGCGGTCGTGCCGCACCTGCGCGCCCAGGGCGGCGGCCGGCTGCTGCAGCTGTCGAGCATGGGCGGACACCTCGCGTTCCCCGCGTTTTCGCTCTACCACACCACGAAATGGGCCATCGAAGGATTCTTCGAGGCGCTGGCCGAGGAGGTTGCGCCGTTCGGCATCGACACCACGCTGATCGAGCCAGGCATGGTCCGCACGGGCTTCTTCGACGCCGCCGACCGCGTGCCGGTCAGCGCCCCGTACCGCGGCGGGCCGGCCGACCAGGAGCCGATCCCCGTGTCGGAGATGACGAACAGTCAGGAGAACACGATCGCCGCCGTCGTGCGCGCGGCGGTTTCGGCGCACCGCCGCGCCGCCTCGTGCTGGGTTCGGACGCCTGGCAGCTCATGACCACCGCGCTGCGGCAGCGGCTGGCCGACGTCGAATCCCAGCACGCCAACGCCGCCACGGCCGACGCCGTGCCCGCGCGCCGCTGACCCGGCTCCTGCAAGTCCGCTCTCGTCATGAGAGCGGACTTGCTACCGCGGCCGGATGCTGAACCCGGACGCCGGCGGCCGCGTGAACCCGAAGCGGCGCACCCGCACCGCGATCCTCGCCGCCGCCACCGACCTGGTCCGCGCCGGCCACGCGGTGACCATGCCGGACGTCGCGAAAGCCGCCCAGGTCTCCGAGGCCACCGCCTACCGCTACTTCCCGGACCTGGCCAGCCTGATGCGGGAAACCGTCGCGGAGACCCTGTTGGACCCGGCCGAGGCCCTGGCGCCGGTCGCCGACTCAGCCGACCCGTCGTCCGGATCGCCACCGCGACCGAGCACCTCCTGCGCCACGTGCTGACCCACGAAGGCGCCGTGCGCGCCATCATCGCGGCCACCGTCACGCGCCCGGCCGACGCCACCGCCCGCCCGGGTCTGCGCTTCGCCTCATCGACCACGCGCTCGCCCCGCCGGCGCAGTTGAAGGACCTTTCCCCCGCGGCCCTGGCCCAGCTCAAACGCGACCTCGCCGTCGTGATCAGCGCCGAGGCGCTGTTCGGCCTGACCCACCTCCACGGCCTCGCGGCGGACGGCGCCGTGCGCAGCGTCGTCCACACCGCGACCACGCTCACTCGGCCCCGGTCAGGGTCTTCGGCAGCCGCACGGCCGCGACGGTGCCCGCGGCGGCGGTGAGCGTGATCAAGCCGAACACGACGCCGAACGCCAGCGTGGGCCGGGCGGCCAACCCGGCGAGGATCGCACCCGTCGCCGCGACGCCCGCGACCGCGCCCACCTGCCGCACCGTGGAACAGCCCCGAAGCCGCGCCCCCCGCCGACGGGGCGACCGACGCCATCGCGGTGACCGACAGCGGCGCCCAGGCCAGGGCGTTGGCCGCGCCGAGCACTGCGGCTCCGGCCGCGACCCACCACGGGTTCAGTGCAGCACGACCACCAGGCCCACGATGAGCAAGCTCGCTGTCAGCAGCACCATGCCCGCCACCGCCGGCCGGCGCGGACCGATGCGATCGACCCAGCGGCCCGTCCACGGGGACAGGACCATCGCCACGACGGCGTCCGGCGCGAGGACCGCCGCGCCCTCGATGGGGCCGAACCCGCGCACGTCCTGCACGTAGAGCATGGTCGGCAGGGCCATCGCGAGCACCGTCGCGCCGAGCGCCGCCATCGCCAGGCTGGCCGCGGAATACCCGGGCAAGCGGTAAAGCTCCAGCGGCGCAAGGGCTTCCTCGCCTTGGCCGCGTTCGCGGCGCCAGAAGAAGACCAGCAGAACGGCGGACAAGGCCAGCGCGAGCAGGGACAGCGAAGCCCACGACAGCAGCGCCCACACGAGCAGGCTCAGCCCCGCCGTGCTCGCCACCGCGCCCGGGGCGTCGAACCGCGTGGCGCGCCCGGGACTGCCGGGAATCAGGCGCAGGCCGAGCAGCAGCGCGACACCGCAGAGCGGCACGTTGACCCAGAAGATCCAGCGCCAGTCGAGCATCGCGGTCAGCAGGCCGCCCGCAACGGGCCCGAGCAGGGTGCCCGCCGCCGCGACCGAACCCCACACGCCGAGGGCGCGCCCGCGTTCGTCCTCGGCGAAGAGCCGCCGGATCAACGTGAGCGGCTGCGGCGCCATCGCCGCCGCGGCCAGTCCTTGCAGGATCCGGAACGCGATCAGCCAGCCGACCGAAGGCGACAGTGAGCACAAGGCCGACGCGACCCCGAAGCCCGCCATCCCGAACAGGTACACGCGCTTGGGGTCGAAGCGGTCACCGAGCCGCCCGAACACCAGCAGCGGCACCGAAAACGCGAGCAAGTAGCCGGCCGTCACCCAGAACAACCCGGCCACGCCGGGCTTCAGCTCGGCCTGGATCGCCGGGCTCGCCACCGCCACGATGGTCGTGTCGAGCAGGATCACGAAGAACCCCGCGAGCAAAGCCGTGAGGCCGCCCCATTTGCCGGTCATGCCACCGTTCCCGTGTCTCCCCCGAGAGCGCGAGAGTCGCAGGCGAGTGGATCACCGGTCAAGTCCGGCAGCGGCAGCGGCGCGAAGGCGTGCCCGGCCCACAGCGCGCGGGACGCGTCCTCCGGATACGACGTGGTCGTGAGGTCGGTGTCGAAGACCGCGACCGCACGCCGCCGGGTGTCGTAGGCCGGCCGGCCCGGGTCGCCTGTGTGGGCGAAGGCGGCCCACGCGGTGACGAAGTGCCGGGCGACGACTTCGGTTTCGGCGGGCGGTTCGGCGCCCAGGAGCAGGGCGGACAGGCTCCCGTGGCGGTTGCCGAGCACCAGCGGCACGTCGAGGCTGTGGCAGGTGCCGAGCATGCCGTCCAGGCCGGGCGCCGGCCAGACCAGCTCGTAGGCGTGGGCGCGGCCGCCGCCGGCCACCTGAGCCTCGGCCAGGCGGTGGCTCGGCCTGCGGAACAGCCCTCGTCCCGGGTGTGGCCGGCGACCAGCTCGATCCCGCGGCCCGCGCCTGCGGCCAGCGCCTCGAACGGGATGCGGGGCAGCACCTCGCCGTCGACGACCGGCGAGAACGCAACCGCGGCGTGCGCGGCGGCGCCCCAGCGTCCGGTGCGGGCCCGCATCTCGCCGCTCACCGAGTCGGCAGCGGCGACGAGCCCGGCCGCCGACACACCGCGCAGGTCCTCGACTGTCGGCTCGCGCCCCGTGCGGGCGGCGATCTCGGTCATGACGTCAGCGGCCGGCGGCGGGGTGAAGAACGTCCCGGATCCACTTGGACGATGGCCCGCCGGAACAACCCCGCCGCGCCGGGCATCGCGAGCAACGCCGCGACCGAGCCACCGCCCGCCGACTGGCCGGACACCGTGACGCGCCGGATCGCCCCCGAATGCGGCGATGTTCGCCCGCACCCACTCCAGCGCGGCGATCTGGTCGAGCAGGCCGCGGTTGTCCGGCGCGCCCCGCAGGTGCCCGAACCCTTCGACGCCGACGCGGTAGTTGAGCGTCACCAGGACAACGCCCGCTTCGCGAGCCGGGCGCGCGCCGTCGTACGCCGGATCGGTCGCGTGCCCGAACTGGAACGCGCCGCCGTGGATCCAGACCAGCACCGGCACCGCAGCGCCCGCCTCGGGGCGCGGCGACCAGACGTTGAGCGTCACCAGTCTTCGCCGGGCACCGCGTTCGACGGCGGGCCGAGCAGCAGCGACTGCGGTGGCGCCGGTCCGAACGCGAGTGCCTCGCGCACGCCGTCCCACGCCCGCACCGGCCGCAGCGCGGCGAACCGCAGGTCCCCCACCGGCGGCTGCGCGAAGGGGATGCCGCGGAAGACGGAAAGGCCCGTCCTCGACGCGGCCCCGCACCGGTCCGGTTTCCGTGCGGATCTCGGGGGCGGTCATCGCGGCGTCCTTCCCGCGGCCGCTCGGGCAGTCGGCGGTCACGTCGAGGTGGCCGAGCGTACGGGGGACGAGCGGGCGGGACCTCATCGATTTCCGTTACGCGCGAGCGCGCCGCCTCATCTGCGCCGGGCCAGGTCGGCCGGGCTGCCGCTCGGCATGCCGACGCCGGATTCCGCGTAAGCGCGCAGGCTTTCGGTGAAGTGGTTCCAGCCGCGGGTGCACATGTCGAGGCAATCGAGCTGCGCGGTGAGGCCGTGGTGGCGGAAGTGAAGCTCCGTCGCGCCGTCGACCGGGACGATGGTGAAGGTCGGCCGCGTGCCGACCCAGTCCGGGAGGAAGTCGCACGAGGTCACGGTCCAGCGCACCACGCTCGGCCGCGTGGCTTCGTCGACCCGCATCACGCACGGGTCCGGATGGGAGAAGAAGAACCGAAGCTCGCCACCGGCGTCGCCGGATCCCGTGACGCGGGTCCACCACGCGCCGAGGCCGGCGACAGTCGTGAGCGCGTCGAACAGGGTGTCGGGAGCCGCGTTGACCGAGACGGTCTTCTGGTAGTCCGGGGTCATGACGGGGGTTCCTTCCCTTCGGCCGAACGCAGAGCCTGGATCGACTCGGCGATCGTCTTGATCCGCCGCAGCCGGGCGTCCCACGCCGCGCCGACGGAGGTCAGCTGCGCGACGGCGCGGGCGAACTGCGCTTCGTTGACGACGTACCGGACCTCACGCCCGTCCTTGCGGGCCACGACCAGCTCCGCGCGCTCCAGCACGACGAGGTGCTTGGCGACCGCCTGACGCGTCACCGGCAGGTGCCCGCTCAGCCCCGTCGCCGTGCCGAACCCGTCGGCCAGCAGCAGGTCCAGCAGGCGCCGCCGGGTGGGGTCGCCGAGGGCGGCCCACAGCTCGTCGTCGATCACGAGCGCACCAGGCCGGCCGCGTATGCCGCCAGGTTGGGCAGGTGTTCGTCCCAGCCCGCGGCGTGGTCGCGGTAGTACGCCTGGAGCCGCGCCGCCTCCCACCCGATCTCGCGGAAGCCGGCCTCGGTGAGTTTCAGCAGCGTGCCACCGTCCGTGGGCACCAGCTCGAACGTGACGAGGAACGAGTTCTCCGGCGTCGCCGTTTCCCTCTCCGGCTGCACCCAGCGGAACACGAACCGCCGCGGCGGCTCCGCCTCGACGACGGACACCGGCACGACGACCGTCCCGCTCCCGTCCCGGCGCGGCCGGATCAGGGTTCCCGCGGTCCCCTCGAACTCCGCGTCGAACCCCCACCACGCCGCGATGTGCTCAGGCCGCGTGATCACCTCGTAGACGACTTCGGGCGGCGCCGCCACCCGGATCTCGCGCTCGATGGTGCCGTACTCCATGGCCGTCCTTCCGATTCGCAACCGATGGTTGCAGGTTAGGGCACGCCGCTTCGCCGCGCAACCATCGGTTGCAGGTACGGTGACCCAGTAGCCTGGTCCGATGCCCGTCGAACCCCGCGCCCGCGACCGGCTGCACCGGCTGGAGTCGATCACCGACGCCGCCCTCGGCCGGCTCGAGCTGGAGCCGCTGCTGCGCACACTGCTGGAGCGCGTCCGCGAGCTGTTCGACGTCGAAACCGCAACCGTGCTGCGCTACGACGAGGCCGCCGGACAGCTCACCGCGATAGCGTCGGCGGGCATCGAGGAAGAGGTCTTCCAGGGCGTGCGAGTGCCGGTCGGAGCCGGGTTCGCCGGGCGGGTCGCGGCGCGGCGTGAGCCAGTGCTGATCGACCACGTCGACGAGTCGACCGTGATCAACGCGCTGCTGTGGGAACGCGGTCTCAAAGTGCTCCTCGGCGTGCCGATGCTCGCCCGCGACGAGCTCGTGGGCGTGCTGCACATCGGGTCCACAGTGGAACGTGTGTTCGGCGCGGACGACATCGAGCTCCTGCGGATCGCCGCGGCCCGCCTCGCGTTGACGATGGTGGCCGAGGCCGCGAGCGAAGACCGCGCGGCCGCGACGGCGCTGCAGCGAAGTCTCCTGCCGGCGCGCATCGCCTCGGTGCCGGGCCTGGACTTCGCCTCCCGCTACGTGCCCGGCGCGGACTTCGCCGTCGGCGGCGACTGGTACGACGTGTTCCCGCTCCCCGGAGACCGCCTCGGCATCGTCATGGGCGACGTCGCCGGCCACGGCCTCGGCGCCGCCGTGGTGATGGGCCGGCTGCGCAGTGCCCTGCGCGCCTACGCGCTCGACGCCGCGAGTCCGGCGGAGGCGCTGGGCAAGCTGAGCCGTAAGATGAACCACTTCGAGGAAGGCATCATGGCGACCGTCGCGTACGCCGTCGTGCCGCCGGACCGCGAAACCCTCGTACTGTCCCTCGCCGGGCACCCGCCGCCCGTGCTGGCCACGCCCGGCTCCCCCGCGCGCCTGCTGGACGTCCCGCCGGACCTGCCCGTGGGCCTGGGCCTGCCACCCGCCGACCGACGCGACACCGTGGTCGCACTGCCGCCGGAGTGCACGCTCGGCTTCTACACCGACGGCCTCGTCGAACGCCGCGACGCCGACCTCGACGACGGCTTCCGCAAACTGACCGCCGCCATGACCACGGGCGACCCGGAAGCCGTGTGCGCCCGCGTGATGGCCGCGCTCGTCGGCGCGAACCCGGCCCAGGACGACGTCGCGCTGCTGGTGGTGACGAAACGGCCGGCGCGTCCGTAATCGCCTGGCGGGAGCCCACCGGGGAGTTCCCCGATGCGAAGCACCCCGCGCCGGCGCCACGCTGGGCCGCGACGTGTCGCCCAGCCCGGGAGGTCCGGCAGAAATGGTGTCGTGGAGCCGCGTGAGCGAGGCGGACGTGGTGCGCGCCGCGCAGGAGTACGACCGGCTCGGGGCCGAGGCGTTCTTCGCGGCGCACGGGTTCGGCCCGTCGCGCACCTACGAACTGGTGCGGGACGGCAAGCGGTACCCGCACAAGGCCCTGCTCGGTACGGCGTACGAGCTCGCCACCGGCGAGCGCCTCGCCCCGGGCGACTTCGAAGGCGGCAAAGCGGGCGCGGTCGCGGTGCTGCGGAAGCTCGGCTTCACGATCGAACAGCGCCGGTCGTAGGCGCCGGTCCCGAATCTCCGTAACGGCCGTCGAACCGGGACCCGCGGCCCTGTTCGGTGAACCGCAAGCCGACAACCCGCCCGTCCTCCACGATCCACCGCAAATCGTACGAAGCGCGGTAGCTCGGCGGCCAGAAAGACCCGAACCGCCCCTCCCCCTCGACGGTCCACTCGCCGCGGGTGGTGGCGCCGGCCTCGACGTAGGTGGTGGTGCCGTCGCGGAGAAGATCTGGGTCGAGCCGTCGTCGAAACGCAGGCGACCGGCCGTCAGAGCGGCCGCCATGTGCGCGGCGGGGACGCGCTCGCCGTCGAGTGCTCCGAGGTCGTCGAGTCCTGCAGCCATGGGGGCCCCTTCCCGTGAGGTGCGGCGAAAGTAGCAAGTGCCGCGGCCGGCGAAACCGGTCACAACAATTCCGTAAGAACCGCCGTAACGTCCCGATAATGGTGACCGCGCGTGATGCTCCCTAGGGTGTGAGGTCCACCGACCACCGACCCTGGAGCGCCTGTGAGTCCCCGATTCGACGGCTTGCGCGCCGTGTTCTTCAACAGCACGCTGAAGCGCTCGCCGGAGCCAAGCAACACCGAAGGTCTCATCCGGGTGAGTGCGGAGCTCATGCGGCGCGATGGCGTCGAGGTCGAGGTGATCCGGACGATCGACCACGACATCGCCGTCGGCGTGTACCCCGACATGACCGAGCGCGGCTGGGACCGCGACGAATGGCCCGCCCTGTACGAGAAGGTGCTGGCCGCCGACATCGTGGTCCTGTGTGGACCGATCTGGCTCGGCGACAACTCGTCGGAGATGAAGAAGGTGATCGAACGGCTCTACGCGTGTTCGCACCTGCTCAACGACGCCGGCCAGTACGCTTACTACGGACGCGTCGGTGGCTGCCTGATCACCGGCAACGAGGACGGGGTGAAGCACTGCGCCATGAACGTGCTCTACAGCCTCCAGCACCTCGGTTACACGATCCCGCCGCAGGCCGACGCCGGCTGGCTCGGGCCGATCGGCCCCGGTCCGTCCTACCTGGACCCGGGGTCCGGCGGGCCGGAGAACGACTTCACGAACCGCAACACCACGTTCATGACGTGGAACCTCATGCACCTGGCGAAAATGCTGAAGGACACGGGCGGAATCCCCGCGTACGGAAACCAGCGAGCGGCCTGGGACGAGGGCGAGCGGTTCGATTTCACCCATCCCAACCCCGAGTACCGCTGAGAGGACACCGATGACCACTGTCGGGAAGATGCTCGTGCAAAGCCTGGCCGACCACGGCGTGTCCGCGATGTGGGGTGTGGTCGGCGACGCGCTGAACCCGATCACCGACGCGCTGCGCCAGGAGCCCCGCATCCGGTGGATCGGCGTGCGGCACGAGGAGGCGGGCGCGTTCGCCGCGGGCGCCCAGTCGCAGCTCACCGGCCGGATCGGCGTGTGCATGGGCACCGTCGGGCCGGGCTCGCTGCACCTGCTCAACGGCCTCTACGACGCGAAGAAGTCCCACACCCCCGTGCTCGCGGTCTGCGGCCAGGTGCCCAGTGCCGAGATGGGCAGCGACTACCACCAGGAAGTGGACAACGACGCCGTGTTTCGCGACGTGTCGGTGTTCTCCCGCACGATCACCGACCCGGCCCAGTTCCCGTACCTGCTGGAGCTGGCGGTGAACGCGGCGTACGCGCGCAACGGGGTGGCTGTGCTGACCCTGCCGGGCGACGTCGCGGCCCGCGAGCTGCCGCACGGCACGCAGGAGCCGCGGTTCGTGAGCCAGCACCCGCCCGTGACTCCGGAGGCCGGGGCGCTCGGCGAGGTGGCGGCCGTGCTCAACGGCGCGGACACCGTGACCATGCTGGTCGGCTCCGGCGCCCGCCCGGCCCGCGACGAGGTGCTGGCGACCGCGGAAACCCTTGCCGCGCCGATGGTCCTGACGCTCAAGGGCAAGGAAGCGCTCGAACGGGACAACGACTACCAGGTCGGGCAAACCGGCCTGATCGGCAACCCCGCGGCGCAGCACGCGCTGAGCCACGGGGACGTGCTGCTGATGGTCGGCACCGACTTCCCGTACCGAGACTGGTACCCGAAGGGCAAGACCGTGGTGCAGATCGACCACGAGGGGATGCGTATCGGCCGCCGCGTACACGTCGACCACGCGCTCGTCGGCGACGCCCGCACCACGCTGGCCGCGCTGCTGCCGCTGCTCGAGGCGAAGCCCTCGCGCGCGCACCTCACCGCGTCCCGCGAGCGGTACACGAGCTGGCGCGACCGCCAGCGCCACCTCGCCGACCCCGGCTACGACTCCACCGTCGTCGGCCGCGTGCGCAAGCAGTTCGACAACCGCGAGCGCGCGATCCGCCCCGAGGTGCTCGCTGCGGCGATCGACCGCCACGCCGCCGACGACGCGGTGTTCACCTCCGACACCGGCATGTCCACGGTGTGGCTCGCCCGCTTCGTGACCCTGCACGGAAACCGGCAGCTGCTCGGGTCGTACAACCTGGGCTCCATGGCCAACGCCCTGCCCCACGCCCTCGGCGCCGCCCAGCTCGACCCGGCCCGCCAGACCATCGCGTTCTGCGGTGACGGCGGCCTCACCATGCTCATGGGCGAACTGCTCACGGTCGCGGCCTACGACCTGCCGGTGAAGATCTTCGTGTTCGACAACTCCCGCCTCGGCATGGTCAAGCTGGAGCAGGAACAAGGCGGCATCCCGGACTTCGGCACCGTGCTCAAGAACCCGGACCTCGCCGGCGTCGCCCGGGCCTGCGGCATCCACGCCGTGCGCGTCGAGCACCCCGACCAGGTCGACGCAAGCGTCCGCGACGCGCTCGCCCACCCCGGCCCGGTGCTGCTCGACGTCGTCACCAATGCCGAAGAGATCGTGATCCCGCCGAAGCCCACCGTCGGCCAGGCGTGGGGCTTCGCCATCGCCAAGATCGAGGAGACCCTGATCTCGGCGCACGACGTCGACGAAAAGGCGTAACCGCCTCCGCAGCCCAAGGGGCCCGGCCGTTCCGCGGCCGGGCCTCTTCTGTTTTGTGCCAGTCACACGACCGGGTGACACACGCATTGCTGCTCGGCACGGCCACCACGCTCATCGCCCTCATGACGGGCACCGGCGCCGGGTTGTTCGGCGCCACGCCGAAGCTCACCCGCGGGGCCGATCGGCCTGCCGCTGTTCGTCGGCGGCGGTGTTCGCGATCGGCATGCAGCTGGGCGGCGCGTGCGCGTCGGGCACGCTGTTCGCCGTCGGCGCGGGCCAGTCGACGATCGTGCTCACGCTCGGCGGGTTCATCGCGGGCTCGGTGCTCGACAGCTGGGCCTACCCCGTGTTCACCGGCTGGCCGCAGGTCTCCGGGTTCCTGCTCGCCGACCACATCGGCTGGGCCGGTTCGTGGGCGATCACGCTGGGCGCGCTCGCCGTGGTCGTGGTGGTGACCCGGCTCGTGCAGGCGCGGCGCACGCCGCCCCCGGTCGAACCCGTTCCGACCGCGCACGGCTTCGCGCGTGCTGCGGGGTTCGTGGCCGCTGCTCGCCGGCGCCCTCGTGCTCGGCGTGCTCGCTGCGGCGGTCGTCCTCGTGTCGGGCTCGACGTGGGGTGTCACGTTCGCGTTCACGCTGTGGGGCGCGAAGCTGTTGCAGCTCATCGGCCTGCACCCCGAGACGTGGGAGTTCTGGCAGACGAGCACCAACGCCAAGGCGCTCGCCGACCCGGTCTGGACGGACAAGACCAGCCTCACCGACCTCGGCACCATCCTCGGTGCGGCCGTCGCGGCCTCGGCCGCCGGCACGTGGAAGATCCGTGCGGAGATCCCGTGGCGCACCGCGGTGGCGGCCGTGCTCGGCGGCATCCTGATGGGCATTGGCGTGCGGCTCGCCGGCGGGTGCAACATCGGCGCGTACCTCGCCGGCATCTCCACCGGCAGCCTGCACGGCTGGCTGTGGGGCCTGTTCGCGCTCGGCGGCACCTGGGTCGGCCTGCGGCTGCGGCCGTTGTTCCGGCTGGTCAACCCGCGGCTGAGCGACAGCATCTGCCGACCAGGTGGTGGGACACCTTGTCGAGGCAGGAGCTGCCTTCCTATAGTGCGTCAGACGTCTGACGTCTTTTGGGAGGCTCACGGTGACGAAGGATCTGCGGTCGTTTCTCGCGGAGGTGGTCTCGACCGGTGCGGGCGAGGTCAAGCACGTGTCGAAGCAGGTGGACCCGCGGTTCGGTGTCACCGCCTACGGAGCGTGGTACGACAAGCGCGGCGACTACCCCGCGTTGCTGTTCAGCGACGTCGCCGGCAGCGAACTGCGGTGCCTGACCAACCTCGTCGCGACGCACGAGCGGATGGCCTTGGCCCTCGGGGTCGAGGCCGAGACGCTCGTGCGTTCGTCGGTCGCGGGCCAGGGCCGCGCCGCGCACCCGCCGGTGGAGTTCGAGGGCGCGGCGCCGGTGCAGGAGGTGGTGTGGCGCGGTGCGGACGCCGACCTCACCCGCCTGCCGATCCCCACCCACAACGAGCTGGACGGCGGCCCGTTCCTCACCGCCGCAGTCGGCGTGACGCGCGACCCGGAGTCGGGCGCGATCAACGCCGGCATCTACCGCCACCACATCTACGGCCCGCGGCGGCTGGGGGTGTGGTTCTTCGGCTCCCACGACGGCGGCACCATCCACCGCCGCTACGCCGAACGCGGCGAGCCCACGCCGATCGCGCTGGTGATCGGGCACCACCCGGCGTTCCTCATGGGCGCGGTGTCTCGGGTCCCGGGCATCGGCGGCGAGTACGACGCCGCCGGCGCCTACCTGGGCGAATCGGTCGCGACCGTCCCCACCGTGACGTCCGGCATCCCCGTGCCCGCGCACGCCGAGATCGTCATCGAGGGCCACATCCTGCCCGACGAACTCGAGGAGGAAGGCCCGTTCGCCGAGTGGCCCGGCCACTACGTCGGCGGCGGCCGCAAGCCCGTCATCGAGGTCGACGCCATCACCATGCGCCGCGACGCGATCTTCCAGGACATCCAGGCCTCCGGCCGCGAACACCGGCTCATGGGCGCGCTGCCGCGCATCGCCAGCATCCACGAGGCCGTGCAGCAGAAGGTGCCGGGCCTGCGCGCGGTCAACATCCCGCTGCACGCCCGCATGCACTGCTACCTGTCGATCCGCAAGAACTCCGACACCGACCCGACGCGCGCCGCCTTCGCCGCCCTCAACACCGAGCCGGAGAACCTGCGCGCCATCGTCATCGTCGACGACGACATCGACGTCTACGACGAACGCGAAGTCGCCTGGGCCATCGGCACCCGCTTCGACGCGTCGCAGGACCTGCAGATCATCCCCCGCTGGAACGGTCCTGGCGGCCTGCTGCCCACCAACTGGTCCTACGACGAAGCGGGCGGGCGCACCCCGCAACGCTCCTCCGCCGTGATCGTCGACGCCACCAAACCCGCCCCGCCGGTCGTCTTCCCGGCCCGCGCACGGGTGCCGGAAGAGGCGATGCAGGCGGTGGACGTGGACGCCGTCGAGACGATCACGGCCGTGAGCGACCTGCCCGGGTGGGCCTGACGGCTGGGCGTGACGGGTAGCCAACGCGCCGAAGTTCGCCGGTCACGCCGGAGCTGAGCCGGGGCCCCAGCTCGCCGAACGAGGCCGCCGGCTCGGGCCACCGCCGCGCCGAGGGACGAACTGGCATCACGGCCGTGACCGACCTGCCGGCCGGGTGTGCCGGCTGTCCGCTTAGGACGGACAGCCGTCACACCCGGGCGACGCGCCGCAAGTCCGCGGTCACCGCGGTGCCGAGCCGGGGTTCCAGCTCGGCCAGCAGCTCGCCGATCCGGGTCGCCAGCTCGGGCGAAGGCAGGGTGAACGCGCTGTCACCGGCCTGGCGCCAGTCGTCCAGGTCGCGGCGGGCCTCGGCGGCGAGGGGGTCGGCCGGGAGGCTGAGCAGCCACAGGTCGGCGGCGAGCCGGGACCACCGGCTCGACCCGCGCAGCAGGGTGAGCGCCCCGCGGCGGACGTGCAGCGGGCGGGCGGTCTCCGCCAGGTCGAGCAGGAGCGGACGGTCCGCGGGGCCGAGGCGGCCGTCGAGCAGCGCGGCGGTTTCGCGGACCACGCTCGGCGAGGGGTCGGCGAGCAGCTCGCGGCCGTACTGGGCCGCCCGCGGGTCCGACGGGTTCGCCAGCAGCCGGCGCAAGCCACGGACCGCGGCGACGCGCACCCGGGGCCGGTCGTCGGCGAGCTGCGCCCGCAGCAGGTCGACGTCGTCGGTCGTGCCCGTCTCGCCGAGGCCGGCCACGGTCGCTCGCGTGACGGCACCCGACCGCAGCGCTTCCCGGTAGTACGCGGCCGGGTCGCCGCCCGAGCGCAGCACCAAGGCTTGCGCCATGGACCGCAGCAGCGACGAGCTCTCCGCCAGCCGTTCCCGGGCCGTCTCGACGCCCCGCAGCTGCAACGCCCGCGCCCGCACCTTGGGTGCCCCGCCGTCGAGCAGGGGCAGCACGAAGCAGGGGTCGCCGCTGTCGAGCAGGAGGAGACCGACGCGCGTGCGGATCACGTCGTCGTGGTCGCGCATTGCGATCGAAGCCAGCCGCTCGTCGGAAAGCAGCCCGGCGCGCAGGGCCGATTCGTGCACCATCCGGCGGGTCCGCAGGTCCGGCGTGGCCAGCGCGACGTCGAGGAGCTCGGGCGTGCGCAGCATCGGCTGGAGCAGGTGCTCGTCCACCCAGTCGTCCACCGCCCGCCGGCCCAGGGCGACGACCAGCGGCAGCAGGGCGGCCAGATCCGCCTGCGCGAACCGGGCGAGCACCGCCGCGCGCGCGATCGCCCGCACCTGGGGCACCCAGTCGACGCAGCGCACCAGCAGCAAGGGCAACGCTTCCGGGTCCCTGCTTCTCCGCAGCTGGCGTACGCCCGGCTCCCGGATGTACCCGACGGCGTGGCAGACCGCCTCGACGAGCTGGACCCGGCTCAACGGACGCCACGGCACGGGCCGCCGGTAGTCCTGGCCGTAGTACCCGGACCAGCGTCGCTCGGACTCGTCGAGCGCCAGCCACTCGCGCGAGTCGCCGGCGGCAAGCGCGTCCAGTTCTTCTTCCGTCGCCATCGTCCCCCCTCTCCGGCGACATCGTGCCACCCGAGGGCGAGATCGCGCCGGTTTCTGGAGTGAGCGGTGCGATCGGCCGCCAGGCCGATCCGACCGCTCACTCCAGAAGCCGGCTCAAAGGCGATCTCGCACGCCCCGGCGGAGCCGGGGCAATCATTACAGTCCGCCGAGGCGTTCGGTGATGGCGGTGCTCAACCGAAGGATCGCGGACGTCGAGTGCTTCAGTCGCTCCTCGTCCACAGTGGACTTGACCATGCTCACCGACAGCGCACCGACCGGCTGGCCGCCGCGTCCGGCGACAGCCGCACCGACACACATCATGCCCGGCGCGGTCTCCTCGTCGTCGATGGCGTACCCGTGTGCGCGGGTATTCTCGATCTCCGCCATGAGCTGCGGCATCCGCGAAATGCTGTGTGGGGTCAAGGTTTCGAAGCGGCCGTCGGCGTAGCGGCCGGCGATCTCGTCGTCGGCCAGCGATGCGAGCAGCGACTTGCCACTCGCCGTGCAGTGGGCAGGCAGGCGCAGGCCGATCTCGTAGGACATCGCGAGCGTCCGCAATCCCGGCCGTGTCTCGACGTAGACGACGTGGCGTCCGTCCAGCAGCGACAGCACGATCGTGTCCTCGGGCAGCAGGCCCAGCTCCTGGTCGACGCGCCGGAACTCCAGCACGAACCCGGACTTCGCGAGGTAGGCCCGCCCGAGCGGGACGACCTTCCAGCCGAGCCGGTAGTGCCCGCCCGGAGTACGCGTGAGCAGGCCGGTGGTGACCAGCGTCGTGCACACGGCGAGGCAGCTGCTCTTGGGCGCGCCGATGGCCCGCGCGAGTTCGCTGAGCGGCAGCCCGTCGGGGGCGGCCGCGAGCGCGTCGAGCACGTATGCGGCGCGGGCGACCGAAGGAACCGGCAGGGCCGCCGAGGAAGGGGAACGGGTCATCGCGGGAGATTCTGTCATCGGCGCCAACGGCGGGCGAGCACGATCGCCGCGACGACGGCGGCCACGGCCGGGACCACGCGCTTCGCGACCGGAATGGCGATGGCCCGCAGGACGACGGTGTCCGCGTTACAAGTGGCCCGGGTCCGTTCGGCCGAAGCGCTGCCGGTCGGCACGGCGTCCGTGGCCGAATTCGGCGACGGCGAAGCGCTCCCGCTTGGCACGGCGCCCCTGGCCCGGGACCGCGAGGCTTCACCCGAGGTCGCGGTGTCCGCTGCCGGGGCCACTTCGTCGTCCGGCCACTCCTCCGCCGCCAGATCGACAAACTCGACCGCGGACGACACGGTCACCACCACCGGCTCGACACCGGGCCGCACCGCTGCCGAGGCCACAGCCGGGCCCGACCGCTGCCCCGCCACCTCTTCGGCCAGCGCGCGGGCGAACTCGTCGACCAGCCGCCCCGTGACCTCACCCAGCACGCCACGCCCGAACTGCGCCAGCCGTCCCGTGAGCGCAAGCTCCGTGGCCAGGTCGACCCGCGTGCCTTCCGGGGCCGGCGCCAGCCGCAGCGTCACCGTCGCCGAAGCCGAACCCCGGCCTCGCACCTCCCGCCCCGAGGCCGCCACGACCACGACGCCCGCCGCCTCGTCGCGTTCGCGGAACTGCGCCAAGCCGGAGTACTCGGCGGCGATCGGCCCGACCTTCACGCGCAAGCCGCCGCGGACGTCGTCGCCGTCGACCTCCTCCAGGTGCACGCCGGGCATGCACGGCGCGAGCCGTTCCGGATCGGTGAGCACGGCCCACGCCTGCGCGGGCGGCAGGCCGACGGTGAAGCTGTTCTCCAGTCGCACGAACGTCCCCTAGGCCGGGAACCGCATGTCGACACGGGAACCCGCCGAAGGCGCCCACCGGCTCGTGACGACCTTGCGGCGCGTGAAGAACCGGATGCCGTCCTCGCCGTACTGGCCCGAGTCGCCGAAGAGTGAGTGCTTCCAGCCGCCGAACGGGAAGTACGGGATCGGCACGGGAATGGGCACGTTGAGCCCGACCATGCCGGCCTGCACGGTGTGCTGGAACTTCCGCGCGGCCACGCCGTCGCGGGTGAACAGGGAGACGCCGTTGCCGTACTCGCCGCCGTTGATCAGCCCGACGGCCTCCTCCAGCGAGTCGACGCGCAGCATCGACAGCACCGGGCCGAAGATCTCGTCGGTGTACACGGTCATGTCCGGGCGCACGTGGTCGAGCAGCGTCGGAGCGAGGAAGAACCCGTTCTCCCGCCCCGGAACACGCACGTCGCGGCCGTCGACCACGAGGTCCGCGCCCGCGTCGGCGCCGGCCTGCACGTATCCGGTCACGCGGCGCAGGTGGTCGGCGGTGACGAGCGGGCCCATGTCGGTGCCCTCGTCGTGACCGTCCGCGGTGGACAGCCGGCCGATCCGTTCCACCAGGCGATCGCGCAGCGCGTCGCCGACCCCGCCGACGGCCACCGCGACCGAGATCGCCATGCACCGCTCCCCCGCCGAACCGTAGGCGGCGGAGACGAGGGCGTCGGCGGCCGCGTCGAGGTCGGCGTCCGGCAGCACCACGAGGTGGTTCTTCGCGCCGCCGAGGGCCTGCACCCGCTTGCCGTGCTTGGCCGCGGTCTCGTAGACGTGCCGGGCCACCGGCGTCGACCCGACGAAGCTCACCGCGGCGACGTCCGGGTGAGCCAGCAGCGCGTCGACGGCCGGGGCACCGCCGTGCACGACGTTGAGCACGCCGGCGGGCAGCCCGGCCTCGAGCGCCAGCTCGGCCAGCCGGTTCGACGCCGAGGGGTCCTTCTCGCTCGGCTTGAGCACGAAGGCGTTCCCGCACGCGACGGCGATCGGGAACATCCACATCGGAACCATCACGGGGAAGTTGAACGGCGTGATACCCGCGACGACCCCGAGCGGCTGGCGGATCGAGTACGTGTCGACGCCGCGGGAGACGTTC
This sequence comes from Amycolatopsis sp. NPDC051373, assembly GCF_040689465.1. Classification (NCBI taxonomy): domain Bacteria; kingdom Bacillati; phylum Actinomycetota; class Actinomycetes; order Pseudonocardiales; family Pseudonocardiaceae; genus Amycolatopsis; species Amycolatopsis sp. NPDC051373. The sequence continues at coordinate 266,877 of NZ_JBFBAE010000002.1, forward strand.
TCGCTGAAGTCGCCCTTGAGCAGGTGCGGGATCCCCGCCGCGAACTTCGCGACATCCAGGCCCGCGTTGACCTCCGCGCGGGCGTCGGCGAGCGTCTTGCCGTGTTCGCCGGTCACGAGCTCGGCCAGGTCGTCACGCGAGCGCTCGACCAGCCGGATGAACTCCAGCAAAACCTGCTGGCGCACGCCGAGGGACTCCTCGGCCCAAGCGGCCTGCGCGTCGAGCGCGACCTTCACGGCCTGGTCCACGGCACCGGCGTCGCCGAGCGCGACCCGGCCCGCGACGCTGCCCCGGGCGGGGTCGTGCACGTCGGACCACGCGGGCGGTTCGTCCTGGACGAAGGCGCCGCCGACGAAGTGCTGGATGGTGTTCACGAGTGTCCTTTCTCGACAGGCGAGCCGAGGTGCTGGAGAGCCGGTACGGGTGGGGTGTCGGGTGGTTCGGGCCAGTGGTGGCCGTCAGCTTCGTCGAGGGCCCGGACGACGCGTTCGGGGGTGATCGGCTCGTGCCACACCCGCGCGCCCAGCGGGGCCAGCGCGTCGTTCACGGCGTTGTGCACGGCCGCGGGCGCGCCGGCGGCCCCGGCCTCGCCGGCGCCTTTCACGCCCAGCATGGTGATCGGGCTCGGCGTCTCGAGGTGGGTGATGCGCACGTCCGGCAGCTCCGGGCCGGTCGGCATGAGGTAGTCGAGCAGGGTCGAGGTGAGCAGCTGGCCGTTCTCGTCGTAGTACAGCCGCTCAAACAACGCCCCGCCGATGCCCTGCGCGACGCCGCCGCGGATCTGCCCGTCCACGATGTCGGGGTTGATGAGCACCCCGCAGTCCTCGACGCACGCGTAGTCGACGATGTGCACGAGCCCGCTGTCCTCTTCGATCTCGACGACCGCGGCGTGGGCGCCGTTGTTGAAGGTGACGTTGGGGCCGCTGTACTCCCCCACCACCGACAGCCCGATCCGCAGCTCCGGCGGAAGGCGATGAGTGCGGAAGTGCGCGACCTCGGCGAGCTCTTCCACTCCCAAGTGGACGTTCGACGCGCCCGCGACCTGGACCACGCCGTTGCCGATCTCGAGGTCGGCCGGGTCGACCTCGAGCAGGTGCCCGGCGATCGCGAGCAGCCGTTCCTTCACCTCGCGGGCGGCCGAAGCCGCGGCACCACTACTGACCACGGCCGAACGGCTGGCCCACACCCCCGTGCCGTGCGGCACCACCGCCGTGTCGCCGCTGACCACGCTGATCCGGTCGAACGACACCCCGAGGTGGTCGGCCACGACCTGGGCGGCCGTCGTCTGCAGGCCCTGCCCTTGACCGGGCGTGCCGAGGAGCACGGTGACCGAGCCGTCGGCCTCCACGCGGACCTCGACCTGGTCGTGCGCGGTGATCGGGGCGCCGCGCTTGCCGTAGAACATCACGCCGGGCGCGGTGACCTCGACGAAACAGGCGAGCCCGACACCGAGCAGCCGCCCACGTTCGCGCGCTTCGGCCTTGCGCTTGTCGAGGTCCGGCCCGGAGGGGAGCATGGCGAGCAGCTTCTCCAGCGACTCCTGGTGCGAGCCGCTGTCGTAGACCTGACCGGTCACGGAGGTGTAAGGCAATTCCTCGGGCGCGATCAGGTTGCGGCGACGCAGTTCCGCCGGGTCGAGCCCGAGCCGGCGCGCGGTCTCGTCGAGCAGCGTCTCCATCGCGAGGATGGCGACGGGGTGCCCGACGCCGCGGTACACCGCGAGCGGCGCCTTGTTCGTGATGGCGACGCGCAAGTGTCCCGAGTAGACGGGGATCCGGTAGGGACCGGGCATGATCGTGGCGACCTGAATGCCTTCGGTGACCATGCTGCGCGGATAGACGGAGTAGGCGCCGCCGTCGCTCACGACCTCCGAACGCAGGCCGAGGATCCGGCCGTCGGCCGCGACGGCCAGCGCGGCGGACACCCGCTCGTCGCGCGCCTGCGTGTCCGACTGCAGTGATTCGACGCGGTCCTGGATCCACTTCACCGGGCGGCGCAGCAGAATGCTGGCCGCGCACGTGGCGACCTCGTCGGAGTACACGTGCGCCTTCATGCCGAACGCGCCGCCGACCTCGTCGGTGAGCACGCGGATGTTGCTCTCGCGCAGGCCGAGCAGCTCGGCGAACACCGACTGCAGCATGTGCGGCGCCTGCGTGGACAGCCGCACGGTGAGCGACTTCGCCGACGGGTCGAACTCGGCGACGACACCGCGGGGCTCCAGCGCGACGGCCGTGTGGCGCGCGGTGCTGATGCCGGTCTCCACGATCACGGCGGCCTCGGCGAAGGCCGCTTCGACGTCACCGGTGCCGAAGGTGCCTTCGAAGGCGAGGTTGGACGGCAGCTCGTCGTGCACTTTCGCCGCCGACGCGTCGAGGGCGGCGATGGAGTCGACGACCGGGTCGAGCTCCTCGTAGTCGAGGGTGACCAGCTCCAGCGCGTCCTCCGCGACGGCGCGGCTTTCGGCTACGACCATCACCACTGGCTCGCCGACGTAGTGCATCTTGCCGGTGGCCAGGGGCCGCTGGTCGCCGCCGACCAGGCCCGGCCAGTCGAGCAGGCCCTTCCACGAGCGGCACATCGGGTTGAAGTCGTCCGCCGTGAAGACGGCGGCCACGCCCGGTGCCTGCTTTGCGGCCTCGACGTCGATCGCCGTGATCAGCGCGTGCGCGACCGGGGCGCGGACGAACGCGGCGTGCAGGCAGCGGGCCGGGGTGACGTCGTCGGCGTAGCGGCCGCGGCCGAGCAGGATCTTCGGGTCCTCCACGCGCTTGACGCGGCGGCCGACCCAGCCTTCGGTGATGCTCACGCCCGCGCCTCCCGCACCTGCTCGGCGTATTCGGCGATCGCGGTCACGATCGGCGCGTACCCGGTGCAGCGGCACAGGTTGCCGGACAGCCGCCCGCGGATCTCGTCGCGGGAGAGGTCCGGGTTCTCCTCGACGGCGGTGACGGCGGCCATCAGGAAACCCGGCGTGCAGAAGCCACACTGCAGCGCCTGGTGCTCCCAGAACTTCTGCTGCAGCGGGTGCAGCACGTCCTCGGCGCCGGCCGTCTCGCCGAGTCCTTCGACGGTGTCCACTGTGGATCCGTGTGCCTGCACGGCGAGGGTGAGGCAGCTGCGCACAGCCGTGCCGTCGAGCCGGACAGTGCAGGCCCCGCAGACGCCGTGCTCGCAGCCGAGGTGCGTGCCGGTGAGACCCAGGTCGTGGCGCAGGAAATCGGCGAGCGTGGTCCGCGGCGTGGTGCGCGCCGACTCGGGTTTCCCGTTCACCGTGATGGAAATCTGCGTTGGCTCGTGGGCGTCAAGCACGGGCACTCTCCACTTCGGACTGGCTGCGGGCGGCGGCTTCGGCGAGCGAGCGGGCGACGAGCCGGGTGCCCGCACGGCGGCGGTAGGTCACGGAACCGTGGATGTCGCCGACGACGTCGATCTCATCGAACGCCCGCGCCGCGGCTTCGGCGACCACGGCGTCGTCGAGGACCTCACCGGTCAGGATCTCCTCGGCGGTGCCGGCGCGGCGCGGGGTGCCGGCGATGCCGAACAGGGCGATCCGCGCGCCGGTGCAGCGCCCGGCGGAATCGGTGTCCAGCACGGAGATCACGCCGACGAGGGCGAAGTCGCCGCTGCGGCGGGTGATCTCGCGGATCGACCAGCCGGCCGTCGCGGGCACGATCGGCAGCTCGGCTCCGGCGACGACCTCACCGTCGTCCAGCGCGGTCAGGTAGGGGCCGAGGAAGAAGTCGCGCGCGGCGATCCTGCGCCGCCGCCCGGCGCCGGCGACGCGCACGGACCCGCCGAGCGCGAGCAGCAACGCGGGCAGCTCGGCCGCGGGGTCGGCGTGAGCGAGCGAGCCGCAGACCGTGCCGCGGTTGCGGATCTCGGGGTGCCCGACCTGCGCGAGGCTTTCGGCGACCAGCGGGTGGCGGCGGCGCGTCTCGGGGTCGGTCTCGAGCGCGCGCGTGGTGACCGCGGCCGACACGACGAGGCCGTCGGTGTCGCGGAAGGCGTGGCCCTGCAGGTCTTTCGCCGTGGTGATGTCGACGAGCACCGAAGGGTTCGACATGCGCAGCGCCATCACCGGAAGGAGGCTTTGCCCACCGCCGAGCACCCGCGCGTCGGGGCCGTGCTCGGCCAGCACCGCCACCGCGTCGCCCAGCGATTCGGCCCGGTGGTAGCCGAAAGCAGGCAGTTTCACCGATTCGCCCCTCTTGGTCGTCCTGGCCAGTGTTCGAAATGCTGAACACCGTTCGATTTGCAGAACGAGTCTCTGAAGAGCCGGGGCGGATGTCAAGTCGAGCGCGACCGGCGGCGCTCCCCGCGATCCGAGTCGCCGAACCCGGATCAGGCGGAATCGGGCACCGTCGCCCGCCCCGGCTACGACCGTGCCCTGCGGGATCTGGTCGCGACGTTGAGCGACCCCGGCTGAGGACCTACGGTCTGCGGCCTGACGCCGAGATCATCGGGGAAGTCGCCAGGTCGAGGCGCCCCGAGGTGACGTTGGCGAGGTGGCGGTCGATGTCGGCGGCCGTGGCCAGGCCGGCGGTGAGCAGGCTGTCGCGGATCTGGCGGACCGTCGCGGCTTCCAGGGCGGTGCAGGCCGGGGAGGCGATCGGGAAGTACGCGTCGGCGGTGACGTCGGTGAGGCCGGCTTCGCGCAGGACGCGCGGGAGGGTGCGGCCGTAGGCGAGGTCGGCGCCGCGCGAGGCGAGCAGCTCGCGGAAGGCGCGGCGGAGGCGGTTGGCCAGCGCCTCGTCCGGCCCCTGTTCGTCGAGGCAGATCAGGGGTTGCAGGGCCGGGTCGGCGTCTTCGAGCAGCAGGCGGCCGCCGGGGCGCAGGGCGGCGACCAGGGTGCGCAGGGCGCGTTCGCGGTCGGGCACGTGGACCAGGACCAGGCGGGCGTGGACGAGGTCGAAGCCGCCGGGCGGGGGTGCGTCGAGGCCGATGTCGTGGCGGCGGATCTCCACGACGTCGCTCGCGGTGGTGGCGGCCCAGGAGGTGTCGAGGTCGGTGGCCAGCACGTGGCCGCCGGGGCCGACGCGGTCGGCGAGCCAGCTCACCACCGAGGGGCCGCCGGCGCCGACTTCCCAGCACCGCCAGCCCGGGGCGACGCCGAGATCGTCGAAGTGCCGGAAGGTCGACGCGTCGAAGAGCGAGCTGAGCGCGTCGAAGCGCGAGCCCGCTTCCGGTTGGGCGTTGTCGAGAAGGTAGCCCTCGTCCGGGGAGGTCATGGCGGTGATTGTGCAACACGCGACAGGCCGTCGACCCGCTCCGCCGTGCCACCGAACACAAAAGAGCGTTCGGCCGCCGTCAGGTGCGCGGTGAGGACGTCGGCGGCGGAATGGACCTGGCCGTAGGTGCCCGCGAGCAAGCACACCGGCCAGTTCGGAGCCGAACACCAGCCGCGACGGGCCGAACGAGGCCAGTGCGACGTCGGCGTAGGGACGCAAGTCCGCGACTGTCCACTGTGGCCACGAGGCTTCCGTGACCAGACCCGAGAGTTTGGCCACGACGTTGGGCTCACTCGCCAGCGAACGCAAGCGAGAAGCCCACGGCTCCACCTCCCCCGACGCGATCGGCGGCTTGCCCAGGTGGTCGAGCACGAAGGTCAGCTCCGGCAAGGCCCGCACGGTCTCGAGCGCCGCGGCGAACTGGACCGGCCGGATCAGCAGGTCGAACGTCAGGCCCGCGGCGGCGACGGCGCGTAGGCCGGCGCGGACGTCCGGCCGGCACAGCCACCGCGGGTCAAGCGTCAGCACCGCGACCCGGCCCGTGACCACACGGTCCACTTCGGACATCTTGCGCCGGACCCGCTGCCGTGTCTAGGTTCCCCCTCGGCCCCGGAACGGGCCGCAGAATCCCCACGAGGATCGAGGTCAGCCGTGCTCATCGTTCGTTTTCTTTACCCGGGCGGAACCCACCCGGCCGTCGGCGTCCGCACCGCGGACACCGTCCTCGAGCTGCCGGTGACGTCCATCGGCGAGCTGCTCGCCCTGCCGCTGCCCGAGCTGCGGGACCTGTGCGCCGGCGCGAACGGCCCGGCGCACGACGCCGCCGGCGTCCGGTTCCTGCCGCCCGTCGACCGGCGCACCGAGGTCTGGGCGGCGGGCGTGACCTACCAGCGCTCGCGCGAAGCGCGGATCACCGAAAGCGAGCGCGCCGCCGACGTCTACGACCTCGTGTACGGGGCCCCGCGGCCCGAGCTGTTCTTCAAGTCCGCCGCCTGGCGCGTGACCGGCGACGGCGAGTCCGTGGCCATCCGCACCGACTCCGGCATCGACGTGCCGGAGCCGGAGCTCGGGCTCGTCGTCAACTCCCGCGCCGAGGTCGTCGGGTACACAGTCGTCAACGACATGAGCTCGCGCAGCATCGAAGGCGTCAACCCGCTCTACCTCCCCCAGGCCAAGATCTACCTGGGCGGCTGCGCCGTCGGCCCCGGAATCCGGCCCGCCTGGGAGGTGACCGACGCGACGAACCTCCCGATCGAGTTGGAGATCCACCGCGCCGGCGCCCTCGTGTGGTCCGGCGCCACCAGCACCTCGTTGCTGCGCCGCACGTTCGACGAGCTGGTGGGGTACCTCTTCCGCGCCGACGTGTTCCCCGACGGCGTGGTGCTCGCCACCGGCACCGCGCTGGTGCCGGACCTGCCGTTCACTCTCGCCGCCGGCGACCGGGTCGCGATCACCGTCGGCGAGGTCGGCACCCTGACGAGCACCGTGGTGTCCGGAAAGGACGAGGTGGCGAAGCTGCTCGAAGCCCGGTGAGCCGAGTGGGGCCGGGATCGCCCGGCCCCAGCGGGGTCACTTCGTGCGCGACACCGTGGCCGGCGGCCGCGGGTACGGGAGCGCCGCGGTCACGCCGATCTTGTCGTGCTGCATTAGCGAGGTGTCGAACCCGTCCGCCCAGTTGGCGTTGGTCACCGTGTTGCACTGGTAGCTCTGGTACTTGTCGTCGGTGACCTATCGTGATCGCGAACGAGTTCGTCGACGTCGTGGTCCGCAAAGTGCAGGCACGCAACGGGATGCGCCTGGACATCTGGTCTCCGCGCCGGGGTTCGCGGGTGCAGCTGGACGCGGTGGCGCTCGACTGCCTCAGCTTCCAGGAACCGGAGCTGATCTCCGCGCTGCTGGAACGGCGGCCCGCGCCGTGAGCCTGCGCGGGCTGAGCATCCTCGTCAGCGGTGGCGGCTCCGGCATCGGCCGGGCCGCCACCCTGGCCTACCTGCGCGAAGGCGCCACCGTCACCGTGGTTGAGCGCTCGGCCGAGCACGCCGCCGCACTGCGGGCCGACGCCGGGTCGCTGCCGCTGACCGTGGTCGAAGGCGACGCGACGTCACCCGAGGTGCTCGCGTCGGCGGTGCGCACCGCTGGCCGCGTCGACCAGCTGACGTGCTGCGTCGGCGTGTTCGACCACTACGCGTCGGTTCGCGAGCTGCCGGTCGCGGATCTCGTCGCCGCGGCCGAGGAGACGTGGCGGACCAACGTGCTGGGCGCGTGGCCGTGAACGCGGCCTGGCCCGCGCTGCGCGACGCGCGCGGGTCCGTGACGCTGACGTTGTCGAAGTCCGCGTTCCACCCCGTCGGCGGCGGAGTGCTCTACGGCAGCTCGAAGTGGGCGCTGCGCGGGGTCGTGCAGCACCTGTCGGTGGACCTGGCACCGGCCGTGCGCGTCAACGGCGTCGCGCCGGGCGGCACCTCGGGCACGCGCTTCTCGGGCCTCACCGCACTCGGTGGCGCGGAGTCCACTGTGGAGCGCCGCGCGGGCCGTTCCGAACGCATCGCGGCCGGCACGCTGCTCAAGACCACCGCCGCGCCGGAAGACCACGCGGGGGCGTTCGTGTACCTCGCCGACCCGGTCGCCGCACGCGTGGTGACCGGCGTGGTGATCAACACCGACGGCGGGCGAGCGCCCTGTTGACAAGATTGTCGACGAGATTGTGACCGTCGTGCACACCTGGTTCCCGGACCTCCCGGCCCACCACCGAGACAGGTGCGGCATCACGCCCGCGCTGTCAGAGTGGATCATGTCCGGATGAGAGGGGCTGAACGGCATGAGCGACCACCGAGGCGCGGTGAACCGGTGGTGGCGCGCCAAATCGGGCGTTTTGCCGCCGCGCCGGACCCGGCGACCGGCGCCGTTCGTCGTCGGCCTCCGCCGCACGTCCCCGGCGTGGTCGACCCGCCTCGACGAGGTGCTCGAGTTCAACGCGAGCCACTGAGCCCTTCGGGGCAACGACTCCCGCGCGCCCGCCCGGGGAGGGAACGGGCGCGCGGGTCCCGGGCAGCCGCGCCGACGGCCGCGTTCAGCACTTGTCGGCGTAGAGGGTGATCACCGTGCCGGCGGAGACCCCGGTGCCGGGCTTGGGGTCCTGACCCGTCTGGCACCAGTCGCGGTCCAGGATCATGGCGCGGTGCCGGCCGGAGGAGTCCACTTCGCGCAAGTTGTAGAGACCGGCAGCCTGCATCTTGTCCTGGGCGTCCTGGTGGTTCATGCCGGACACGTCGGGGACGGTGATCTTGGCGGACGTCGTGGTCTCGGAAGTCGCCGATTCGGAGGTCTTCGTCCCGGACGCCGCGGTTTCGGACGTCGTGGTCGAAGTGCCGCGGGTGCCGGGCTGGGCGCCGCAGGCCGTGGCGAGCAGAACGACGGCCCCCGCGAGGGCGGCTTTCCCGAGCTGGTTCACGATCCGTGGCCTTCCTCGTGGGTGCGCCTGCTGACCCAGCGTCACACATCCTCACCCGGCGCACCCGCCGAAACCGGCGGAGTCCTCCGCACCGCGTCCAGCACCACCTGCACCGCCGCGCGCTGCGGTGAGCCCCGGCGGACGGCGGCGGTGATCGTCCGCGTCACCGGCGATGCGAGCTCGCGCGTCGTCACGCGGTAGCGGGGATCGACGGCCAGGCCGGGGAGCAGAGTGATCGACAAGCCGGCCTCGACGTGCTGCAGGGCCAGCATGTAGTTGCTGAAGCGGCACACCGCGCGCGGTTCGAAGCCCGACTGCCGGCACAGGCGCAGCGTCAGGTTGGCCATGTAGGACTGCGGCAGGTCCAGCGACCACGCTTCGTCCGCGAAGGCCGCCAGGTCGACGGCGCCGCGGCGGGTCGCGGGGTGGTCCGGGGGCATGACCAGCACGATCGGGTCGGTCGCGAGCGGCACGAGGTCCACGTCGGGGTCCAGCGGCTGCTCGACGAAGTCCGTGGTCGTGATGATGAGGTCGGCGTCGCCCACGCGCAGGGCGGGCATGCTCTCGTGGGGTTCCAGCTGCAGCACCTCGACCTGCAGGTCCGGGTGCGCCGCGGCCAACCGGGTCACGGCGGGCACGGCGAGGGTGTGGACGGCGCTCTGGAACGCGCCCAGCCGCACCAGACCGGCGGGTTCGTCGCCGAGGCCGCGCAGCTCCGCCTCGACCGTGTCCATGTGATCGAGGATCGCCCGGGCGCGGCGCGCGAGAATCAGCCCGGCCGGGGTGAGGCGGACGTGCCGGCCGGTGCGTTCCAGCAGCTTGGTGCGGGTCTCGGTCTCCAGCACGGCGAGCTGCTGCGACACGCTCGACGCGCTCAGGTTCGACGCGCTCGCCACCGCGCGGATGGTGCCCAGGGTGTCGAGCCGGCTCAGCAAGCGCAGGCGCCACGGGTTCAGCACTGCTTTAGTGTGCACGGTCGTTGTGCGGCTCAGCCGAACAGAACGTCCGGAATTGTGAGCTGGACGTGTCGCTCGGCGCGGACTTACCGTCGGGGACATGGCTGCTCCGACCACTGTCCCGTTGTCCGCCGACACGTTCTGGACCGACGCCGAAGCCCACCTCGTGCGCTACGGCGGCGCGTTCACCCGCGAGATCATCGAACGCGCCGTCGGGAGCTTCCTCTACACCGCCGACGGCCGCAAGATCCTCGACTTCACCTCCGGACAGATGAGCGCGATCCTCGGCCACTCGCACCCCGAGATAGTCGAGACCGTGCGCCGCCAGATCGGCACGCTCGACCACCTGTTCAGCGGCATGCTGAGCCGCCCCGTCGTCGACCTGGCCCGGCGGCTGGCCGAGACGCTGCCGGCGCCGCTCGAGAAGGCACTGCTGCTGACCACCGGCGCCGAGTCCAACGCGGCCGCGATCCGCATGGCCAAACTCGTCACGGGCCGGCACGAGATCGTGTCGTTCGCGCGTTCGTGGCACGGCATGACACAGGCCGCCGCGTCCGCGACCTACAGCGCCGGTCGCAAGGGCTACGGCCCCGCGACGCCCGGCAACTTCGCCATACCCGCACCCAACACCTACCGCCCCGACTTCACGCACACCGACGGCACGCTCGATTGGCGCCGGCAGCTCGACTTCTCGTTCGACCTGGTCGACGCACAGTCCGTCGGGAGTCTCGCCGCCTGCCTCGTGGAACCGATCCTCAGCTCCGGCGGGATCATCGAGCCGCCGCCGGGGTATTTCGCCGCGGTGCGCGAAAAGTGCCGCGAACGCGGGATGCTGCTGATCCTCGACGAGGCGCAGACCGGCCTGTGCCGCACCGGAACGTGGTACGCCTTCGAGCGCGACGGTGTGGTACCCGACATCCTGACGGTGTCCAAGACGCTCGGCGCCGGCCTGCCGCTCGCGGCCGTGCTGACCAGCGCGGAGATCGAGCAGGAGGCCCACGAGCGCGGGTTCCTGTTCTTCACCACGCACGTCTCGGACCCGCTGCCGGCGGCCGTCGGCAACACCGTGCTCGACGTGCTGATGCGCGACCGGCTCGACGAACGCGCCCGCACGCTCGGCGCGTTCCTCCGAAGCGGGCTCGAGGAGATCGCCGAGCGCCACGAGGTCGTCGGCGACATCCGCGGCCGTGGGCTGCTGGCGGGGCTGGAGCTCGTGGTGGATCGCGCCACCAAGGAAAGCTCCGACGCGCTGGGCGCGCTTGTCACGCGGCGCTGCCTGGAACTGGGGCTGCACATGAACATCGTGCAGCTGCCGGGCATGGGCGGCGTCTTCCGGATCGCGCCGCCGCTGACGGCGACCGAGGAGGAGCTCTCGCTCGGACTGTCCATTCTGGACGAATCCATCGGCGACGCGCGGAAGGCGTTGTAGGGCCGCGTGAGTGCCGATTCGCCGCCGGCACTCACGCCGTCCGCCTTACGACCGCTGCTCCGGCGGCACGTACTCGAACGTCGGCCCCGCCGTCGTTTTCCCGTCGCCTGAGGGCATCTTCATGAGCGCCTGCGCCTGCGCCTTCAGCCGGAACATCACGCCGACGGTCGCGCCCAGCCCGCCCGGGTTGCCCGTGAACGCGTCTTCCACCAGGTAGAGCAACATGCAGTAGGTGTTGTCGAACTCCACCTGCGCCCGGCGGATCGGGCTGTCCTCGGGGAAGTCGGCCGTGCTGGGGTTGCGGCGCATGGGCAGCACACCGTCGAGGTCGACCTTGATCTCCTCGCCCGTCGGACCGCTGCGCGGGGTGTCGCCCCCGGCGTAGCGGCGACCGTTCTTGAGCTCCTGGAAGCGGTAGAAGTGGGCGACCTCGTCGCGTTCAGGGTGGAAGACGTCGCGGTCGCCGTCCCACACCTGCGTGCGCGCGGCACCTTCGCCCTGCTCCACGATCTCCGAGAGCGCGGCCAGCGCGGAACCCAGGCCGTGCACCGTAATCACGCTGCCGCCCCCGCTGCGGAGATGCATCTCGCCGATCTGGCGCTTCCGGTCGCCGGAGAACACGGCCTCCTCCCCCAGCTCCTCGCGCAGTTCTTTCAGCCCCGCCCGCACGGCGGCGTAGAACTGCCCGATCGTCCGGTACCCCTCGGCCTGCGGCGGCGCGTCGGCCGACTCGGGCTGGTCGTCGAGCGTCTGGCCGAGCAGCGACCGGCCGTTGGCCCGCAGCACCGGCTGCGCGCCCGCGAACTCGATCAGCCGCGCGCCAGCCTCGGCCGACGCGACGTCGAGATGTGGGTGAAGAACCGGCCGGCCCGTTCCGTGAAACTTACCGTGGACGGCAACACTCTCGAAATCACGCGCCTCTCCCGGTCGAACGAAGATCACCTCGTCGGGAGTTCCTGTCGCGGCGTCGAAGGCCGTGACGGCGGCCTCAGTGTGACGCCGGCAGGAACGCCACGCCGTGCACCCGTTCCACGGCCCCCGTCCACAAGGGATCCGCCGGGTGGGCCGGAAACCCCAGCCGGGGACCGATCTTCGCCCACGCCCGGGGATGTGCGCGCCGGTACTCGCGCAGGACCTCGTCCAGCTCGTCGCCGTCGAGGAAGCGCCGGCGCGGCTGCCGCCACAGGTAGGCGCCGCACCTCACCTCGATCGCCGGCGCGGCGCGGAGGTTGCGGTACCACTGCGGCACCCCGCCCCACGCTGCGATCACCACCAGCTCCGGCACGTCCGGCCGGTGCCGCACCACCTCGACCACCACCTCGCGGGGCGCGCCCGACTTGCGCCCGCGGTGGACGAGGTAGAGCAGCCGGTGCCCGAAGATCCTCCCGAAGCCCCGGCGGTGCCACGGGATCGGCGCGCGAAGGAACCACCTCAGCAGCCCCGTCGGCGGGCGGTCGGTCACGGGCATCGCCGGCTCCTCTCGGCCGACCTGGTGCCGGCCGTGGTCACCATCGTGGCACCGGCCGCACACCGCGGCGCTGCGAGACGGCGAGCACGAGGATTCCGATCGCCACGGCCAGCCAGGGCAGTCCCCGCAAGGCGAACGCCCGCAGGGTGTCCGGGCCGGCCATGCGCAGCAGGTACACGTCGACCTCCGGCAGGACCGTCGCCGCGAACAGCTCCACGATGGCCAGCGCGCTGCCGACGATCAAGCACATCCTCGCAGCCGGCCGGCTCCGCAAGGCCCCGACCGCGCCGGCCAGCAGGACCCCCGTCACGCCCAGATTGAGCACGACGGTCGCCCCGCCCGAAACGATCTCCTCGTGGACGATGGCGATGATCCCGCACATCGCCCCGATGAACGCCGCGATGCCGCAGACGATCGCCAGGACCGCGGCTGCCACCGCGGTCCCGTCGGCCGGAATTTGGTGGGCCGGAGTGTGGTGGGCCGGAGTGTGGTGGGCCGGCCCGGCCGGAAACTGCTGCCCGGGATACTGCGGATACATCATGTCCTCCCCTTCGCGCTGCTCGGGCATCGTGCCAGGCGACGGCCCCGGCCGCGCAAAACGCCTTGAGTCCCACCGATCGGGGTCGGCCGGCACCGGCTCAGCCGCACAGTGCCAGGCCTTCTTCAGCTGGTCGAGGGTGAGCCCTCCGGCCGCCGGGATGGTGATGTCCTCGAGGCGGGGAAAGGCACTGAAAGTCTCTTCGCGCTCGACCGCGGCCGGAGGGTGTCCCAGGCAAGCAGCTCGCCGTGATCGTCGAACACTTCGACGAACCAGCTCATGCCCAGCTCGGAAGGGCCTGTGCGGCGCGGGGTTCGATCCGCGTCCCGCGCGGGACGGTGACCGACAGGAGGTCACCGGGGGCGTCGAGTTCGAGGCGGTGCCACCGTCCACACGGGACGGTCGCCGCGGTACCCGGGGTGAGCGTGGCCGGGGTGTCGTCGTCGCGGAGGTACAGGAAGGAGGTGAACAGTTCGATCGGGGTCATGGGTTTCCTTTCAGGAATCAGTCGGCGAGGCCGCGGCGGAGGGCGGCGGCGAGTTCGGCGATCTGGCGCTGCGACACCTCGGCGGACAGGATCGCCTGCGAGCCGTGGAAGGTGACGGGCCAATGAAAAAACTTGCGGAACCGGTGAACCGCACGGGATCCGGCAGCCGTGTCCTCGTCGAGTCGCCCGGACGAACCGGGTGACAAGGACAACGGGGAGTGTTCTCATGTTCCGCAAGCAGGCGATGTTCCTGGCCGCTTTCGTCGCGGCGGGTGCCGCGGTGCTGTCCGCGTGCGGCGCGGGCAGCGACAGCGCGACGACTGCGCCGGCGGGGGCCGACAACCTGCGTGCCGCCGCGGCCGCGCCGGCTGCCGCGCTGACCGCGACCAGCGCGATCCTCTTCGACGACGCCGCGTTCTCCGACAACGGCGCCTCCCAGGGCATCTCCGGCAAGGGCTGCCAGACGCTGGCCCGCCCGAAGGTCACCTCGTCGCTGACCACGACCGGCACGCTGAAGCTCTGGAGCGGCGCGAACTGCACCGGCAAGTCGATCGCGGTCACCGGCAACGTGAGCAACCTCGCGAAGCTCGGCTTCGACAACAAGACCGTGTCGGTGAAGCTGGCCGGCGACGACAACGGCGGCAACAACAACGGGGGCGGCAACGGCGGGAACAACGGGGGCGCCGACAACGCCAACCTCACCTCCACTTTCGCCCTCCTCGACAGCGGCAAGAACTTCTCCGAGCCCGACGGCTCCCAGGTCGCCAGTGACAAGGGCTGCAACGAGGTCCGCAACCCCGACCTCGTCCGCTCCATCGACGCCGACGGCACGTACAAGATCTGGACCGGCGCCGGCTGCACCGGCAAGTCGATGCTGATCACGGGCGACGCGCCCGACCTCGAGAAGATCGGCTTCGACCGCCAGGTCGCCTCGATCCGCCTCGCCGGCTGACGCGGCGAGCACACCGCCACAAGCACAGACAGCGACAGACAACAGCGTCACCAAGGGATCCCGGAACCCCGGGGTCCCTTCGGCGTTTCCCCGAAACGTCAGGAAAGCACCGCGTCGTACTGCGCACGCGAGAAGCGAAACGGCCCCAGCCCGGCGTAGCGCTCGCGGAACACCTCGGGGTCGTAGTCCGTCTGCCAGCCGAAGTCGCGCCACACGACCTCGTCGGCGGTCCGTTCGAGGACCACCGTCACGCCGCCGCAGCCGAGATCACCGCATTCCGGGCAGACGAAGAGCGGCACGCGACCGTCGGGCAGCGCGTCGGCGCCGAGATCGGCGGGCGCGACCGCGATGACGTCGTCGCCGAGAGAACGCAGCGACTCACCGAGCCGGGCGCCGTCGATCTCGAAGTCGAGGTACTCGCGGCGCGTCCGAATGCCACCGGTGGGGAATACCTCACCCGGGCGTACCGAGCGGACCAGACGGAGCACGTTCACGCGCCGAGGTAACCACACCGTGGAACGACGAGCCACCGAGTTCGCGCGTTCGTCCAGCGTTCACACCGTGATCATCCGCGGGAGGGCGCGTGTTCGGCCCGGGTCGGAACTGTCGGGTGGCCCTGTTCCCCGACCTCAGGACGGATTCCGTGACCGATTCACGCGTTCGCCGGTGGCACCGCAGCCTCCGTCGTCCCCTCCTCGCCGTCGCCGGCCCCGTGCTGGTCCTCGGTGCGCTCACCGCGCCCGCGGCCAGTGCGGCGCCCGCCGACGATGTCCGGATCAACGAGGTGGTGACGACCGGCGACGTCAACGACTCGATCGAGCTCTACAACAAGAGCACCGCGACCGTCGACGTCTCGGGGTGGATCCTCAAGGACGACGACAACGGCTCGAAGTACAAGATCGCCTCGGGCACGACGCTGGCGCCGGGCGCGTTCCGCGCGTTCGACGTGCACGACGAGTTCGGTCTCGGCTCCGAGGACGAGGCACGCCTGTACCTCGCGAACGGCAGCACGCTCGTCGACAGCTTCAGCTGGGACGACCACTCCGACCCGTCGTGGTCGCGCTGCCCTGACGGCACGGGCTCGTTCCGCCAGGCGTCCGCGCTGACGCTGAGCGGGCCGAACGCCTGCGGCGGCTCGGGCCAGGGCACGTCGCCGGTCGCCTGGCCCGGCAGCGGTTCAGTGTCCACGGCCGACGCGTCCAACGTCTTCGGCGAAGACCTTTCCGGTCTGTACCAAGAGGGCAGCGTGCTGTGGGCGGCCCAGAACTCCGGGAAGCTGTGGCGCTTGGTGTCCAACGGCTCGGGCGGGTGGAAGCCGGACACCGCGTCCGGCTGGTCCTCGGGCAAGAAGCTGCACTTCCCGAACGGCTCCGGGACACCCGACGACGAGGGCGTCACGGTCACCGGCTCGGGCTCTTCGGGCGGCGTGTTCGTGGCCACCGAGCGCGACGACGACAAGTCCGGCACCAGCCGCCTTTCGGTGCTGCGCTACGACGTCAGCGGCTCGGCGACCTCGCTGAACGCGGCGAAGGAGTGGAACCTGACGTCGGACCTGCCGTCCGTCGATTCCAACTCGGGCTTCGAGGGCGTCACCTGGGTGCCGGACGCCTCGCTCACCGCGGCGGGCTTCAAGGACTCCTCCACGGGTGCGGCCTACTCCCCCAGCCACTACGGCTCCCACACCGGCGGCGTCTTCTTCGTCGGCGTCGAGGGCACGGGCATGATCTACGGCTACGTCCTACAGGATTCCGGCGCGTTCACCCGCGTGGCGTCCTTCAGCAGCGGCATGGACGGCGTGATGGAGCTCCAGTGGGAACCGCAGGCCTCCCGCCTGTGGGCGGTCTGCGACGACACGTGCGACGGGCAGCACCGCACGTTCCAGGTGTCGTCGGGCTCCTTCACGACGACGGCGGTGTACCAGCGCCCGAGCGGGATGTCGAACTACAACAACGAGGGCTTCTCCGTCGCCCCCGCGAGCGAGTGCTCGGGCGGCGCGAAGCCGGTGTACTGGTCCGACGACAGCAATGACGGCGGGCACGCGTTGCGCAAGGGCAGCATCAGCTGCTGAGGTTTGTGCTTGATCGGTGGTCCCGGCCGTGGGTTGGCCGGGATCACCGTCGTGTTCAGACCGGCTTCCGGGCCGCGAGCCGTTCCACGGTTCCGAGTTTGAGTCGCTCGGCCCGGGTGATCTCGAAGCCGGCCTCGGCGACGAGCGGCAGGGGACGGCGGGTCTGGTGGTCGCCGATCTGGCGGAGGGTGACGCGTTCCAGGAGGCGCTGGGCCCAGCGCAGCGGGCGGTGGTGGCTGCCGATGTGGTCGAGCAGCAACAGCACGCCGCCGGGGCGCAGGACGCGGTGCATCTCGGCGATAGCCGCGCGGTCGTCCGGGAAGCCGCAGAGACCGAGGGTGCAGACGACAGTGTCGAAGCCCTCGTCGGGGAACGGGAGTGCTTCGGCGTTCCCCTGCCGCAGCGTGACGGGCCGGCCGAGGCCGTCGGCACGGCGCTTCGCCAGCTCCAGCATGGCGGGGCTGAGGTCGAGACCGGTCACGCGGGCGTCGGGCGGGTAGCGGCCGAGGTTCAGTCCGGTGCCGACGGCGACCTCCAGTACCTCGCCGCGTGCCTGCGCGCAAACCCATTCGCGGCCGCCGCCGAACTGGACGCGTTCGAGGAAGCCGATGCTGCGGTCGTACCGCGGGGCGTACTTGTCCCATTGGGCCCGGAGCCAGGCGGGGTCGGTCATCGGCTCAGGTCCGCGACGGGCAGGCCCATGGCCGCGGCAGATTGGCTCAGTACGGCGTCACCCGCACGATGTCGACCATCGACAGGCGGCACCGAGCGGGGTGGCCACGAAGATTGCACGGTCCGGGTCAATAGCGCCGGCAGATGTCGTCGGACGGGGTGAGGCACCAGCCGTCGGGGGTGTGGGCGCGGTTGCAGGGGGTGTCGCCGAGGCACCAGCCGTCAGTGGTCACCGTGCACGGGCCGGGGCCGAGGCACCAACCAGACGGGACGGCCGCGGAGGCGGTGGCGGGGACGGCGAGGGCCACCAGGGCGAGCGAGCCGGCCAGCAAGCCGACAGTCAGGAATCTACGCATACCGCCGACTCTGCCCGATTCGGGCAGCCCACACCAGCGGTGACGGGAACGACTCGGCGCCGAAGTCCCGGCGTTCACGGCAGCCACCACCACATACGTCCGATTCGTCCGGAAGCATCCGACTCAGCCTCCGCGAACGGCAGCGCCGAAGTGTCCCACGTTTGCGATACTCCTCCTCTGCCCGGTGAAGGGAGACGGCTGGTGGTGACACGGGAGCATGAAATCACGGCGCGGCGGTGGCTGCAGCCGGAGGCCGGGACCGGAACGGGCAGTGACCAGGCGTTCTTCCGGAGGCGGCGCGACCTGGTCACCGTGGCCGAGCGGGCCGTGCGCTCGTTGCGCGGGCAGGTGGTCCAGTACCTCGACGTCGCGGACAACGTGGTGCGCCGGGTGACCGTGGACGTCACCGACGGCGACGAGCGGCTGGCGCGGCTGGACGTGGTCGATACCACCGCGCCGTTCGGGCTGACCGTGCGCGAACTGCAGGTGGCCACGGGCGTCGCCGGTGGGCTGGCGAACCAGGAGATCGCCAAGGCGCTCCAGTGCGCACGGCGGACCGTGGCGACGCACCTCGAGCACATCTTCACCAAGACCGGCACGAACTCCCGCGTCACCGTGGCGACGCTGCTGGCCGAGCACGACGCGTACGCGGCACCGTTGCCCGCGGTGGAGCTGGTGCTGCCGGCGACGCTGCTGTCCCTCCTGCGAACAAGCCTCCCGGCAAGACCACGCACCACCAAACCCCGCCCCGCGCTCATCGGCGCGGTCTACGCGGCGGGCGCCGGACCCGAGGTCGTGGCGATGCGCCGCGGCGACAAGCTGGCCGTCACCGAATTGAACGCGCGGGGCGGCATCGCGGGGCGGCAGGTGGAGCACGTCGCGCTCGGGGCGACGCCGGAAGGCCTGCTGGACGCCGTCGAGGAGCTGACGGCGCGCGGCGTGGACGCCGTCGTGTTCGGCAACTTTCCGCTGAGCTACGCGCGCAAAGCCATCGCGACGGCCGCCGCGGCCGGGGCTCCCGTGTTGCACAGCATGACCGGGCCCGCGTTGTCCGACGACGTGCACGCCGATCCGCGCGGCCTCGGCGCCGTGTTCCAGGTCTGCTCCACCGAATCCGCATACGTGCCAGGGCTTCTGCGCACGCTCCCCCACCTCGGCCACGGGCGGCGCCGCCGGCTGGCCGTGCTGCCGCGTGAAAGCACGTTCGACGTGTCGATCCCGGAGCAGGTCGAGCGCCACGCGGCCGCGGCAGGCTGGGAGCTGGTGTTCGCCGAGCCGGTGCCCGACCACACCCGCGATTTCAGCGCGGTCGTGCGACAGCTGGCACACGCGAAAGCCGACGCCGTCTCGTTGTCGAGCTTCCCGGAGCCGACGCTGCGTGCGTTCCTCACCGCCGCCGAACCCCTGCGGGACCGCACGCTGGTCCACGTCGCCTGGTCGCCCGCCTCCCCCGGCTTCACAGACCGGTTCCGCTCGCTGTCCGACGGGCTGCTGTGGTCGACGGTCATCGGCAACGTCGACAGCCCCGCCTGCCACGCTTTCGAACAGCGCTACCGCGCGGCCTACGGCGGCGAACCCGGCCTGGGCGCCGCGGCGGTGCACTTCGACATGGTCAACGTGCTGGCCCAGGTGTGGAGCCAGGTCAGCCGGCCGTGGGACTTCGCCGCGGTGCGGCGGCAGCTGCGGTCGGTGGCGTCGTTCGGCGTCACCGGCGCGCACCAGTTCCTCGGCCGCGGCCAGCGCGGCCTCAGCTACCCCGACGACACCGGCGACCCGACCCGCGGCCACCCCCACCTCGTCTACCGCATCGAAGGCGGCACCCACCGCCGCCTGGCTCCTTCGTGGCTCAGCTGAGCCACGAAGGAGCGGTCACCGACCCGATGCCGTCCCCGCCGTCCACGGGCACCGAACGCCCGTTGACCCACGACGCGTCCTCGCCCAGCAGCCACGCGACGGCCGCCGCGATCTCGCCGGGACGGCCCAGCCGCCCGCTCACACTGGCCGCCTCGACGCCCTCGACGTAGGAGCGCGGCACGGGATTCACCCGCGAGCCGACGTCGATGAACCCGGGCGCGACGGCGTTGCAGCGGATGCCGTCGCGCCCGTGTTCCAGCGCGAAAGCCCGCACCAGCGCGTCCAAAGCGGCCTTCGACGCGGCGTACACGGCGGTGCCCGGCCGCGCCCGCGTCGCCGCGCCACTGCTGACGAACACCATCGCCCCGGGGCGGCCCGCGGCCACGCAGCCCCGCACGAACTGGGCACCCGCCGCGAACGCCGAGCGCGCGTTCACCGTCAGTACCCGGTCGAACAGCTCCTCGTCGCCGTTCGACACGGGCGCGGCCGGATACAGCCCCGCCGCGTGCACGAGCGCGTCGAACCCGCCGTGCGACTCCTGCAGCCGCGCTACCGCCGAAGCGACATCCGGCCGCGCGAGATCCAGCTCAGGCAGGTCCGCACCGACGACCGTCCACCCGTCCGTGGTCAGCCTCGAGCCGATGGCCCGGCCGAGCCCACCGCGAGAACCCAGCAGTAGCACCGATTTCGGCACGGGTCACCGTCCTTCGAGGACCGGCCGGAACCGCCGTGCGACGTCCACGCAGCGCTCGAACCCCACGCCGAACTCCCGGCAGCCGACGACGAACCGCTCCAGCGCCGCCATCCGCGCACCACGCCCGACGACCTGCGGGTGCAGCGTCACCGTGGTCACGCCACCGGGCACGGTCTCCGTCATGTAGCGCACGTCTCGCAGGAACCGCTCGAACATCGCGTCGGCGTCCTGCAGCCCCGGCATCACACCCTGCGGCAGACGCAGGTACTCCAGGTGCGGGTAGTCGTCGAGCGTCCACGACACGGGCAGCTCGACGAGGGAAGTAGCGGCCCCGAACCGATAGGGACCGCCGGGGTCGCAGACGTCCCCCGAGCGCGCGAAGTACGGTTCGAAATCCGTGCCCATCAAGGAAGAGTCGTACTCCACGCCGAGCTCACCGAGGATCTCGATCGTGTTGTCGGTGAAGTCCCAGCTCGGCGTCCGGTGCCCGGCGGGCGGCGCGCCCGTGAGCTTCTCGATCAACGCCGCCGAGCGCCGGTTCACGGCCAGCTCGGCCGCACGATCCAAAGTGGACACCGGTTCGTGCGCGTAGCCGTGCAACGCGATCTCATGCCCCGCCTCGGCGATCGCCGCGCACTGCGCCGGATACGTCTCCAGAGTATGCCCGGGAATGAAGAACGTCGACGGCACCGAGTGGCGGTGCAGCAGATCCAGGATGCGGCCGATCGCGTACGCGCCGAACTCCCCGCGCGACACCGGCCCGGGCGTCACCTGACCGCGCGCGATCCACAGGGAGATGGCATCGAAGTCGAACGTCAAGCAGACGGTCGGGCTCATGCGACGACGGCCTCCTCGGGCTCGAACTCGGTGCGGACAGGGAGATCGGCAGGGTTCCCGTCGAAGAGCCGGTCGAGGTCCCAGCGGGTGTAGGCGTGCCGGCTCGGCGGGCCGGGCGCGATCCACAGCACGCGATCGGTCAGGTCCATGACCAGCGAGTACACCGTGCAGAACTTCTCGGACGCGGGCACGTCCGGGTCGGGGTGGCGGCAGATGCCGTCCGGGAACGACCACTCGTCGCGCAGCGTCGCCACGACGTCGGCCACCCGCACGCGCCGCTCGGCCAGCGCGGGCTCCAGCAGGTGGCGGGCCCGGGCCGGGCGCAGCTGGGTCAACGCGCTCGTGGCGGCTTTCTTGTCCTGCAACGGAAGGCTCGCCTGGAAGTGGTTGGAGTGCGTGATCAACCCTTGCTCAGGCAGGAGGGTGCCGAAGACGCCGGGCGCGAGCTCGAAATCGATGGACTCGCCGCCCGCGTCGGCGAGCAGCACGTTGCCCGAGGAAATGCGCTCGACGGGCAGCAACCGTTTGTGCGCCACGGACATCGTCGGCGACTGCAGCACCCCGCGCAGCAGGTAGTGGTACGGCACGCCACGCCCGCCGTGGTCGAGGTCGGAGATCAGCAGGTTCGCGCACACGCCCAGGCCCGCCGAGTTGAGCCCGCTCTTGGCGAACATGCCCGCCTCGGTCAGCGACAGCACCGAGAACCCGGACTCGTCGCGCGTGGCCAGCAGGAACGTGACCTCGGCCTGCTCCGGGTGCCAGTCCCAGTTCTGCGCGAGCAGCGTGTGGCCGTCGGCGGTGTAGCGCGGGAGCACGGACACCGACGTGCAGCCTTCGTCGCGGTAGCCGGTGCCGTAGAGCATTTCGGTGCGCGCGTTGAGGGCAGCCAGGCGGTGCGCCGGGTGGCCAGAACCGTCGGCCATGCCGTGGAGCATCGCGGCGATCTCGGGGACGTAGGACTCGGCGACGTCGAGATAGATCCGGCCCCAGCGGTCGATGTCGGCGTCCGACAGGCCGGCGTCGTCGTGGAAGCGGCCGAGGTAGGTGGCGAGGCTGCGTTCGATGAGCTCGGCGGTCTGCGCGCCGAGCTGCTCGCCCATCTGGCGGTAGCTGCCCTGCACGACGATCAGGCGCGGGGTGGTCATGGCGGTGCTCATTTCAGCTCGGTCCGGTAGGTCTCGGGCATCCGGCAGACGGCCACGAAGGTGATGATCGCCGCGGCGGTCGGCAGCGCGGCCACCACGAGGGCGTCCCCCGTGGCGTCGATCAGCGCCGTGGCGATGAAGCCGGCGGTGCCGCCGAAGGCCATGACGGAGAAGTTGTAGCCGATGCCCAGCGCCGAGTAGCGGACGTTGGTGGGGAACAGCTCGGCCAGCGCCGCGGGCCCGGGCCCGGAGAACGCGGCGAGGACGAGCGCGATGAGGATCTGGCCGAGGTAGGCGCCGGCCGTGCTGCCGGTCTGGAACAGCCACATCACCGGGAACGTCAGCACGATGAACCCGCCCGACCCGATGAGCAGCAACGGTTTGCGCCCGATCCGGTCGGACAGCACACCGAAGAAATAGATGGCGACGGTCAGCACCACGAGCGCGACGAGGTTCGACGCCTCGACCGTGCCGGAGTCGAGCTTCACCTGCGTTTTCAGGTGCGTCGGCAGGTAGGTGAGGAAGAAGAAGTAGGCGACGGTCCAGCTCACGGTGAAGAAGAACCCCAGCGCCATGGCGGACTTCTGCGTGCGCAAGGCCAGCCGCAGCGGGCTCGCGCTCACCTCCCCCGCGGCCTTCTCCGCGCGGTAGAGCGGCGTGTCTTCGAGGCCGAAGCGCAGCACGAGCGCCACGACGGCCGTCAGCGCGCCGACCAGGAACGGGATGCGCCAGCCGAAGTCCTTCATGCTCTGCTCGGTCCAGAACAGCGAGTTGAGCGCGACGACCCCGGCGGCCACGAGGAACCCGGCGGCGGTGCTGACCTGGTTGAGGCTGCCGTAGCGGCCGCGGGCCTTCGGCGGGGCGTACTCGACGAGCATCGTCGCCGACCCCGCCCACTCGCCCGCCACCGCGAAGCCCTGGAACAGCCGCAGGACCACCAGCAGGATCGGGGCGGCGAGGCCGATCGTCGCGTAGCCGGGCAGCAGGCCGACCAGCACGGTCGCGGCGCCCATGAGGATCACGCTCAGGATCAGCGCGGGCCGGCGGCCGACCTTGTCGCCGATGTGGCCGAACACCACCGTGCCCACCGGGCGGGCCAGGAAGCCGACCGCGAACACAGCGAACGTCGAGAGCAGCGACGAGAACGAGTCGCCGGCGAAGAACTGCGCGGACAGGTAGACGGCCGAGTACGCGTAGACGAGGTTGTCGTACTGCTCCAGAAGATTGCCGATGCTGCTCGAGACGACGGCCCTCAGCTGGAGTCTCGGGGCGTCCGCCTCGGTGGCGGCGTGCGCGGGGTGCACGGTCATGGTTCCTCCTCGGGAAGGGTCAGGACGCCGCCAGGTACCCGCCGTCGACGGGCACCAGCGCGCCCGTGACGAACGAGGACTCCGGGCCGGCGAGGAAGGCGAGCACGTCGGCGAGCTCGCCGATCTCACCCGCACGCGCCATCGGGGCACCGTCGACGCGGGCGCGCAACGCGTCGGGCGGCAGGTGTTCGAGCAGCGCCGTGCGGAACACCCCGGGCAGCACCGCGTTCACGCGGATCCCCCGCGGCGCGAGCTCCACGGCGGCGATCTTGGTCAGCTGGTGCACCGCCGCCTTGCTCATCTGGTAGGCCACGGACGACGGCACGGTCCCCTCGCCCCCGGGCGGCGTGGTGACGCCGTAGATGGAGCCCACGTTCACGACCGCGCCCCGGGTGGCGGCGAGGTCGTCGGCGAAGGTCTTGATGCCGCGCCACGGGCCGAACGCGTTCACGGCCAGCACGCGGGCGAAGTCGTCGTCGGAGGTGGAGAGCAAGTCGTCGCGCGCGCTGACGCCCGCGTTGTTCACCAGCACGCCGACCGTCCCGAAGTGCTCGTGCACGTGGTCGCGCAGCCGCTCCCACGACACCGGGTCGGTCACGTCGAGGTGCACCCGGTCCTTGTCGGCGCCGTCGAACCGCAGGTCAGCGCCGACGACGGTCGCCCCCATGCGGGCCAAGCGGTCCGCGAAGCCGGCCCCGAGCCCTCCGGCCGCACCGGTCACCACCGCCAGCGTGTCCACTGCCTCTCCTCCCGATCGACGACGGTGCCGGGGAAGGTAGGCGGGCGGGCCCGGCTCGGCATCGGTCGTTCGACCGATGTGCGGCGCCGCGGGAGTTGACTCGGCTGCGAAGATCGCAGCGACCACTGGGGGGCCGGGATGTGGGATCTGCTGCACGCGTGGCGCGAATGGTTCGCCGGCCACGACACGGCGCAGCTGCGCGTGTTCGGCATCGCCGTGCTGTGGTGGGGGCGGATCGGGAAGACGCTGGAGTTCGTCGGCGGGCTGACGGTGGTCATCGACCTGCTGGGACGGCAGCGGATGGAGACCTTCCACGCTTCCTTGCGCCGCCGACGTCGGCGGCTCGGCCGTTGGATACCGCGGTGGGTGCGGACCGTGCTGCGCCGGCCGGCGCCCGAGCCGCCGCCGGTGGAGCAGCCCCGCCCGGACGCCCACGAAAAGGGGCTGCGCGTCGCCTGGTTCCTCGGCACGGCGGTGCTTGCCTTGCTGCTCTTCACGGTCGAGCGCTTCGGGCAGGCGCCCACCGACGACCTGATGCCGTTGCCCATCTTGGTGATGTTCGTCGCGCTCATCGCCCCCACGATCGGCGGCTTCGTGCTGGGTGGCGGCGGGTACGTGCTGGGCCTGCTGCTGGTCGAGGCCTTCGTGGTGACGACGCTGGGCCAGCTCAAGACCCGCGAAGGTCTCGAATCGCGGCTGAAATGGATCGGCCTGGTCATCTTCGTCTTCGGGTTCTCGCTGGACCTGCTCTCGTCGTAGGGTCGGGCCATGGCGATGCTGCGGTTCGACGACGAAGGCGCGAAGCTCACCGAGCGGCTTTACGCGAGCCCCGACGTCGTGGCGCAGCGGGACACGGTGCTGGCGCGGCTGGCGCCGCGGCCGGGCGAGCGGGTGCTGGACGTCGGGTCGGGGCCGGGGTACCTGCTGGAGTCCATCGCACGGGCCGTGGGCGCGTCAGGCGCCGCGCACGGGCTGGACCCGAGTGACGCGATGAACGAGCTCGCCACCGCGCGCACGTGTGAGCTGCCCTGGGTGCGCCTCGACGAGGGCGAAGCGACCGCGCTGCCCTACCCGGACGATGCGTTCGACGCGGCTGTGTCCACGCAGGTCTACGAGTACGTGCCCGACGTGCCCGGCGCGTTGGCGGAGCTGCGCCGAGTGCTTCGCCCCGGTGGGCGCGTGCTGATCCTCGACACCGACGCCGACGCGCTCGTCTGGCACACCGCCGACCGCGCCCGCCACCGCCGGATTCTCGACGCCTGGGACGAGCACCTCGCGCACCCCCGGCTGCCACGCATCCTGCCAGCGCTGCTGCGGCGCGCGGGCTTCCGCGTGACCGGGCACCACGTGCACCCGATCCTGAACCCGGAGCTGACGCCCGATTCGTTCAGCGCGACGCAGATGCACATCATCGCCGAGTTCGTGCCCGGCCGCGGCGGCGTCACCGACGCCGACGCCGAGGCGTGGCTCGCCGACCTGCGAGAGCGCGCCGATCGAGGCGAGTACTTCTACTGCCTCAACCGGTACCTCTTCACCGCCGAAGCGCAGTGACCGGCGCGGTTCCCGCGGGCGGCCGCGAGCCGGGTGCTCACGCGCCGAAGATCAGGGCCACGATCCAAACCAGAGCGAAGACAACGAGTCCGGCGACCGCCAGGAGCCCGACGTACACCCACGCCACGGCCATGACGACGCTCAGGTGCAGGACGCCGAACGCGCCCAGTGCCGCGAGCACGGCCAGCCCCGTCGCCGCGACGACGGTGAGGGCGATCGGCACCACCGGCACCGGGTTCAGCGGCACGATCGAGAGCAGCTCCGCCGGAACCCGCGCGGTGCGCTCCAGCGCGATCATCCCCGCCAGTACCACGCCGGCCACCAGCGCCGCAGCGAGCAGCAGGAGGAACGCCCCCGTCGCGGCGGACGGCCCGTCCGGCGCCTCGGAGACGATCTCGAGCGCGCCCCACAGGGCCGCGACCATGCCCGCCACCCCGGCGAAGCCCACGAACAGGCTGCTCGATTCGAAGCCACGGGAACCCCACCGGCAGGCCGCCCGGTAGCACACCGTGCTCACCACGAACCCGAGCACGGTGGCGGCGCTGCCCGCCACCAGCAGCCACCCCTGAGGGCTGCCGACGACCCCCGCCTGTGCCACCGCCGGAATCCGCCCCATTTTCCCAAATTACGGGGCCCGTGCCGGGCAGGACAAGCCGGTTCCGGGCGCGGCTCAGCTCGCGATCTCCTGCTGCCACCGCGTGATCCAGGCGGAGAGGTTCTGGGAGATCGCTTCGCTGTCGAGCTGGATCAGCGCCGAGATCTCCTGCTGTCCGTAAGGCACGTAGTTCGCGCTGAGGAACGGCTGGGGCAGCGTGACCTTGCTGTTGGTGGGGCCTTCCGCGATCGCCTGCACGAACTTGCCGTTGACGGCCGAGGAGATCTGGAAATCCAGGTATGCGTGAGCGTCCTTCGCACGGCTGGTGGCCGCGGGCAGGCACATCGCGGACAGGATCGCGGTGGCGCCCTCCTGAGGCCGGACGAAGGCAACGGGCGCGCCGCTGGATTTCAGGGCACTCGTGCGGTCGGCGTACCAGACGCCGATGTCGGCCTCGCCGCTCGTGAGGAGCTTGCTCATCTCGTCCGGAGTGCTGTAGATGGCCGCGAGACTCGGTTTCAGGGACGCGATCGCGGCGAAACCGGGGTCGATCGCGGTCTCGCTGCCACCGTTGAGCCGCGCGGCCATGGCGAGGAAGTGGTAGCCGGCGGTGCCGCTGACATTCGAGATCGCGACCTTGCCGCGATACTTCGGGTCCCACAGGTCTTTCCACGACTTCGGCGGCGTTTTCGTGAGTCAGACAAAAACCAACCATCTGTGCGAATTTTCAGGTCACGACTTTCGTAGCTAACCCACGCCCGGCGCCGTCTGGTCTTCTCAGGGTCGAGATCCTGCAGGTCCCCGAAGGGAGAAGGCGAATGAGGGCAGACGTGAGGCGCGTGGTGGCCGCGCTGGCCGGCGTGGTGGCGGCGGGCGTGGTGGCCGCGGCGGGGGCGCCCGCGGCGTCCGCCGGGCAGGAGCCGCTGATCGTGGGCGGGACGCCCACCACGATCGACGAGTTCCCCGCCACGGTGATCTTCAACGTGGACGGCGCGCAGCACTGCGCGGGCAGCCTGGTGGCACCGAACAAGGTGCTGACGGCCGCGCACTGCACCGACGGCGTGAAACCCTCGCAGATGGAGATCATCGGCGGGCAGACCGACTTCTCCGACACCACCGGCGAAAAGGCCGGCGTCACGGACGTCTGGCAGAACCCCGACTTCACCATGCAGGGCATGCAGCACGACAACTCCGTGCTGACGCTGGACAAGGATCTCTCCTTCAAGCCCGCCACGCTGGTGCAGTCGGCTGACGACCCGGCCTACCAGACCGGTGCGGACGTCACGGTGGTCGGCTGGGGCACCACGTCGGAGAACGGCGACGTCTCGGACGGGCTGCTGAAGGTCAACGTGCCGGTGGCCGACAACGCCACGTGCGCTGCGGCCTACGAGAAGATCGGCGACAACTTCGACAAGGCGTCGATGTTCTGCGCGGGCGTGCCGGAAGGCGGCAAGGACTCGTGTCAGGGCGACTCGGGCGGCCCGGCCTACGTCGACGGCAAGCTGGCCGGCATCGTGTCCTGGGGCCAGGGCTGCGCGCGCGAAGGGTTCCCCGGCGTGTACACCAACGTGGGCAACGACTACCAGGTCATCAGCTCCCACATCGGCTGACCACCGCCCCGCCGGCGGGCTGCGAACGAGCCCGCCCGCGGGGTAGCGTGTGCCACCACCCGACCGGCCCCACCGACGCGGCGGCCGGGCGGAGGAGGCGTGATGGAGGGCATGACCGTCCGGCTGGACACCCGCGACGTCGACCTGGCCCGCGCCCAGGTGGCCGGCTCTTACTGCCCCCACGACCTCACCCCGTGCGGCCCGGCGTTCCACGCCCGCCACGCCGAAGCGTCCGGCGACGAGCTCGGCGTCTTCTCCCTGTCCTACGGCGGCGATCGCGTGCAGGTCGATCCCGTGCCGTTCGGTGACTTCGTGCTCTTCTCCCGTCCGCTCGCCGGCGAGCTCACCGTCGGCGACGACACCCGCGTCGCCGCCGGGCAGACCGTCGCTCTCGACGCGCGGTCCGCGCACGCCCTCACGTTCGGCCCCGGCTGCCGCTCCTGACCGTGAAGCTCCCCGGCAAGCTGCTCGCCCGCGCGGCGGCCGTGTCCGGCCGGGCCGCCGACATCCGCACCGGCCCTGCGCTCGACCCCGCTCCGTGGGACGCGGTCACCCGGTTCGTCGTCCGCGAGGTGCTCCCCCACGGTCTGCTGAAAGCACCGTTCGGCACGTCGGTGGCGCAGCTCGTCGCCGTCGCGGCGCTCGACTCGTTCGGCGGCTCCGCCCCCACCCGCCGGCACAGCAACGCGGCCGAGGTGGTCCGCCGGGCCTGCGAGTACATCGACGCCCACGCCGGCGCCGCCGTCGGCCTGCTCGACATCGCCGCCGCGGTCGACGTCGCCCCACGCACCCTGCAGGACCACTTCCGCGAACAGCTCGGCACGTCCCCGACGGCCCGGCTGCGGCAGGTCCGCCTCGAACGCGTGCACGCCGGTCTCCTGGCCGGCGCCGGAAAGTCCGTGACCGAAGTCGCGACGCGCTGGGGCTTCGGCAACCTCGGGCGCTTCGCCGCCGACTACCGCCGGACTTTCGGCACCACCCCGTCCGACGATCTGCGCCGGGCCTGAGCGCCGCGCGTTCCGGCCGAACCGCGGATTCCGGACAGCCGCGGCCAGGCGCCCGGATTACCTTCCCCGCCAGCGCACCACCGCCTGCGAAGGGAAGACGCCATGGCCACTCTCGTCCTCGTCCACGGATCCTGGCACGACGGTCCGCTCTGGGAACCCGTCGCGAAGCACCTGCGCGACCGCGGCCACGAAGTGCACACTCCGACGGTCGCGGGCCACGGCAACGGCGTGCCCAAGAACGTCGACCACAACGATTGCACGCAGTCGATCGTCGACGCCATCACCGCCGCCGACCTGCACGACGTGGTCCTGCTCGGCCACAGCTTCGGCGGCACCGTGATCGCCCGCGTCGCCGAGGAGATCCCCGAGCGGCTCAAGCGGCTGATCTTCTGGAACGCCTTCGTCCCGGCGCCGGGCAACAGCCTCAACGACGAGCTCCCGCCCCACTACCGCGAGATGTTCGCCCAGACCGCCGCCGCGAGCGACGACAACTCGGTCGCCATGCCGTTCCCCCTGTGGCGCGAGGCGTTCATCCAGGACGCCGACGCCGAGCTGGCCGCGTCGACGCACAAGGAGCTGTCCACCGAGCCGTACCAGCCGTTCCTGGACAAGCTCGACCTCACGCGCTTCTACGCAAGCGACATTCCCAAGAGCTACATCAACGCCACCGAGGACACCGCACTGCCGCCGGGCGAATGGGGCTGGCACCCGCGGATGTCGGGCCGGCTCGGGCTGTACCGCCTCGTGCAGCTGCGCGGCAGCCACGAGGTCATGTTCACCGCACCGGACCGGCTCGCCACCGCGATCGAGGAAGCCGCCCGCGACTGACAGGTCAGGCGCCGTACGTCGCCTGAGTCACCGCGAACACGTTGCGGTTGCCCGCGCCTTCCTGCAACGTCCACAGTAGATCCGCGTTCGTCGCGTCTTCCCAGTACGACAGGCTTTCGCCGCTGGAGATCCACGTGTGCGTCGCCGGGCCGGTCGCCGGGGTCCAGTAGTAGAGCTTCTTCTGGCCCGAGGAGTTGAACCACCAGCGGCTGTTGTGCGAGGCGACGCCGTTGAGGTTGTACCAGGGCAGCTGCAGGGCCTCGCTCGCCGTGGTCGTGGCGGCGAACGTCGTCGCGCCCGCGGCGAACGGGAACCGGATCGCGCGCGGGGCGCGGTTCGGGTACGCGGTGCACCCGGACTGGCAGGTGTACTCCGCCATCACGATCGACTTGCTCACGCGGTCGAGCGAGATCGACGACCACGCGAGGTTGGTGCCCGAAGTGGTCTTCGAGGTGATCGTGCCGACCTGCGGCAGCACGTAGGCGTAGTTGTGGGCGTAGTACACACTGCCGGTCTGGTGGCCGATCTGCCCGGCCGTGCCGCCGGTGTCGGTCTTGAGGATCTTGCGCAGGTCGAACACGCGCATGCCGTGCCCGGTGTCGGCGACGTAGAGATAGTCGCCGTACCAGGACACCCCGCCGGCGTGGATCGGGATGTCCTTGAAGTCCGGCGCGGCCGCGGTGCCGGTCGGCTCGACGAGGAGGATCTTGCGGTACTTGTTCGGGT
The DNA here is from genome assembly GCF_040689465.1 of Amycolatopsis sp. NPDC051373. Classification (NCBI taxonomy): domain Bacteria; kingdom Bacillati; phylum Actinomycetota; class Actinomycetes; order Pseudonocardiales; family Pseudonocardiaceae; genus Amycolatopsis; species Amycolatopsis sp. NPDC051373. The sequence continues at coordinate 297,378 of NZ_JBFBAE010000002.1, forward strand.
ACGTCGCGTCCCAGTCGACGAGCGTGATGCGGCTGCGCGCCTGATCGCCGTCGCAGCCGTCCTTGGTGTACCAGCTCACGAGCACGAGCTGGTGGCCGTCGTAGTTGCCGCTGTTCGCGGTGCCGACGGCGTCGCGGCTGGTGGTGATGCCCTGCGGGTAGTTGGCGCAGTCGGAGTTGTCCGCGCTGTCGAAGCGGAACCCGTCGGACAGCCCGGCGACCGACACCGACGACGGAAGCGCCGTGCGGTCGTGGTTCGCGTTGTCCATCACCGTGTGCACGGCGGCGGTGCCCAAGGTCGAGACCAGCGCGGTGTTCACGGTGTCGAACTGGTGGTAATCCGCGCTCAGGGTGTACTGACTCGTGGGCAGATTCGTGGGCGCCGTCGCCGCGAACGCCTGCGGCGACGCCACCACCGCTCCCCCGACGAGCACCGCGGCGGCGACAACCGCCCGCGAAGCAACCAGAACACGACGACGCACCGACATGAGACCCCCCAGGACTCGAAGCTACGTTCGCGGCCACGCTAGGCCTGGGTGGCGGGGTTCCGCAATACCCCTAATGCCGCGCTTGGGTTCACAGCGAGTCAGGGGTACACCCGCCGGTCGCCGACTGTCCACTCAGTACTCATCTGCCGGCTGCCTCAGCGCGCCGACACCGCGGCCGCGTATTCGGCGGCTGTGACACTGTTGCGCGTCGGCGCAGCCGCCACCACCGTGGTGGCCGTGGCACGCTCCGGCTGCCTGCCGCGCCGCGATCCCGACAACCGGTTTTCACCGGTGGTGAAGCCGTTTGTTCACAGCAGAGCCACTTCGACGCTCGTATCCGCAGCAGGCCCGACACCCCGCACCGATTCTCGCCGCGCGGGTCACGGCTCATCCGTCGGCCGCATCAACGCGAACAAACCCCGCCGACCCGACAACAGATCCTCCGCCGCAACCAACCGTCGTACCCGGCAAAGCTGCTCCCACACTCGTAGCCGCGGCGGACCCGCATCACCCGGCACCGACTCCCGCCGCACGGCTCAAGACTCACCCCTCGGCCCCATCAACGCGAACAAACCCCGCCGACCCGACAACGGATCCTCAGCCGCCGTTACCCCGTTGCGCGCCAGCAAAGCCGCCTCCACGCCCGTGGCGGCGGCGTGCCCGAGCTGCGCCGCGCCGAGCGGTGTGCCCTTCACCGCGGACAGCCCGGAGGCCTGGGTCGCCGCAATTCCGATGGCGTGGCGCAGGGCGGGGCCGCGCAGGTCGAGGACGCGGGCCGCCGCCGCGGCCGCGGCGACCGTGCCCGCCGTGGTTTCGAGGCACCAGCCCGCAGCGGCGTGGTCCGGGCCGAGGCCGTCGGCCACCGCGCGGGCGACCGCGTAGCCGGCGACGACGGCGTCGGTCGCGCCGTCCAGCGCGGCGACGGCGGCGACCACCGCGGCCCACTCGAGGTGCAGTTTCGCCGCCGCCGTCCCGAAAAGGCGGGCGCGGGCGGTCGACCGGCCGGCCACCGGGCCCAGCGCTTCCCGCACCGCGCCGGCCGGTTCGGCGGCCCGTACGAGCGCGAGCGCGATGGCGACCTCCGGGGAGTCGGCCACCGGGGCGTGGACGAGGGACAGGATCTCCTCGGTCACGCGACCACCGCGTCGAGCAGCGCGCCGAGCCCGGGTGCGGTGGCGAGCCCGTCGACGGCCGCCGCCAGCTTGCGGGCCGCGCCGGCGCCGAGCACCGGTTCGACCAGGCTGTCGACCTTCCTCAACAATTCCTCGTCGGTGAGCGGTCGGGCCTCGCTGCCGCGCGCGTGCTCGACGTGGACCTCCACCGGATCCTCCCCTTCCCGTTCGACGCGCACTGTCGCCGCGTCCCGCGGGCACTCGGCGACCGGCACGAGCTTCGTCATCTCGCGCAGCCGGGTCACGTCGGCGGCGGCCGCGCGCTCGTCGGAGAACTGGCGCAGCCCGGCCTCGCCGTCGAGCAGGCCGACGGCCGCCGCGTGCCGGGCGCTGAAGCGCGCCTGCAGGCCGTCGACGGGCTGGGCGCGGCCCATCAGCTCGGGCACCAGCGGGTGGCACCGGATCTCGACGGCCGTGATCGAACGCGGCTGCTCGATCAGCGCGGACGCGGCGACGGCGGCGTCGATCGCGGGGTGCGCCACGATCCCGCACGGGTAGGGCTTGAACGTGTTGCGCTCCAGCTCCCACGCGCCGGTCCAGGCGCGCCGCAGCTGTTCGTAGCGAGGCTCGGCGAACACCGGCAGCACGCCGCCGGGGCCGAGCGGATCGTCGGGTGCCGGCAGTCCGGCGGCCGCCAGCCGCGCCGCGAACACCCCCGTGGCGGCGGCTTTTCCCGCGTGCAGCGGTTTGGTCATGGAGCCGAACGCTTCACGCTGGCCGAGCGTGCCCGTCGCGGCGATGCCGAGCGCGTGGCCGAGCTGTGTCGCGTCGAGGCCGAGCAGGTGGCCGGCGGCGACGGCCGCGCCGAACACGCCGCACGTGCCGGTGATGTGCCAGCCGCGGTCGTAGTGGCTGGGCGAAATGGCAACCCCGATCCGCAGCTGCGCCTCGCACCCGAGGGCGAACGCGGTGAGCGCCGTGGCGCCGTCGGGAGCGGTTTCGGGGGCGAGCGCCAGCACGGCGGCAAGGGCGGTGGCGCCGGGGTGGATCACGGTGTGCAGGTGGGTGTCGTCGAAGTCGTCGAGGTGCCCGGCCGTGCCGGTGACGATCGCGGCCCACTCGGGGTCGAGCCGTTCACCGCGGCCGGGAATCGGGACGACACCGGTGGCCCCGAGCTCGGCCGCGGTGGCGAGCACCGCCTCGACCGCCGGGGTGCGAGCCGCACCGATCGCCGCGCCGAGCACGTTGAGCAGACTGCGCCGCGCGGCCCGGGCCACCGCGTCGGGCAGCGGCGTTTCGGCTGCTTTCCGCGCGTGCGCGCAGAAGAGCCGGGTCGAGTCGGAAGCCATCCGAAGATCATTTCAACGCCGCCCGCCGCGAACAACGACAACCCCGCGCCGGTCCGTTGCGAAAATCGCAACGGTCAGTCGCCGCCCCGCGCCACCGCGACGCTCGTGAGCGCCCGCACCATCGGCGTCGCAGCGGACTTTTTGCGGTGCGACAGGAAAATCGTGCGGTGACAGCCCTCGTCGGCGATCGGGATCCGCACGACGCGCGGGTGGTGGTGATCGGCCATCCGGCCCGGCACCACGGAAACGCCGAGCCCCGCGCCGACCATCGACTCGACGACGAACGGGTCGCTGCCCTCCACCGTCACGCGCGGCACGAACCCGGCACGGGCGCACGCACCAGTCAGGTGCGCGCGGCTGCTCGCGCCCGGCGCCATGGCGACGAACGACCGGTCCTTCGCTTCGCGCAGGTGCACCACATCACGGCGGGTCAGCGGATCCCCGATCGGCACCGCGAGCAGCAGGGGTTCGGTGAACAGCGGCAGCACCACCACGTCGGGGTCGGCCGGGGCGGCTGAGCCGAGCACCACGTCGGCGTCGCCGCGCAGCAGGTGGGTGACCGCGTCCGTCGCGGAGCTCTGGTGGCAGCGGAACCGCAGGTCGGGGTGGCGTTCGAGGAGGCCGGCCAGCACCTCGGGCACGAAGCCGAGCCCGAGGGAAAACGTGTGCGCGATCCGCAGCACCTGCCGCAGATCCCCTGAAGCGGCGCGGGTGGTGACGATCGCGTCGGCGCGCGTGCGCAGCACCGAGCTCGCCTCGCGCGCGAGCACCCGGCCGGCTTCGCGCAGCCGGACGCGGCGCCCGTGCTGCTCGACGAGGTCGACCCCGAGCTTGCGCTCCAGCGCGCGGACGCTGCGCTGCACCGTCGTCGCGTTGACGCCGAGCTCCTCCGCCGCGCGGACGAAGTGCTCGTTCCGGGCGAACGCGAGGAAAACCTCGAAGTCGCGAAAGGACACTTCGTCGCTCACCACCGTTGTTCTACTCGTTGCGCACCGGCGCGGGCAGCAGGCCGCGCCGGGCGGGGCAGGAGCGTTGCCTCACAGCCCGCAAGGGCTTGTACCGATCGGTCGGTACGGCTATAGTTCCGCGCAACATCCCAGGTCACGGGCTTGAAGATCGCCGGCCTGGTCCGTCCGCCGCTGGTCCGGGACCCGTGGCGGCCACCACCGGCACGCCGTTCGCGTGCCGTCTCCCCAATGACGTCGGAGGTAGTTGTGGTTGTCGAGCAGCAGCAGGCGACGCGGGTCAGACCCGCGCGCGTGGCGTTCGCGAGTTTCGTCGGCACCGCCGTCGAGTGGTACGACTTCTTCATCTTCGGCTCGGCGGCCACACTCGTCTTCAACGCCCAGTTCTTCCCCACGCTCAACCCGCTGGCCGGCACCCTGGCGGCCTTCGCGACGTTCGGGGTCGCCTTCGTGGCGCGCCCGCTCGGCGGCATCGTGTTCGGTCACTTCGGCGACCGGATCGGCCGCAAGCGGATGCTCTTCCTGTCGCTGCTGCTGATGGGCGGCGGCACGGTCGCCATCGGCCTGTTGCCGACATACGGCCAGATCGGCGTCGCCGCACCGATCCTGCTGGTGCTCGTGCGGCTGCTGCAGGGCTTCGCCGTCGGCGGCGAGTGGGGCGGCGCGGTGCTGATGGCCGTCGAGCACGCCCCGCCGCACCGGCGCGCGTTCTACGGCAGCTGGCCGCAGGCCGGGGTGCCCGCGGGTCTCGTGCTGTCGGCGTCGGCGTTCCTCGCGGTGCAGCAGCTGCCGAAGGACCAGCTGCTGAGCTGGGGCTGGCGCCTGCCGTTCCTGGCGAGCGCGGTGCTCATCCTCGTCGGGCTGTACGTGCGGTCGCGACTCGAGGAGTCCCCGGAGTTCAAGCGCCCCGACGCGCCCACGTTTCCGTTGAGGGACACCCTGCGACGATCACTGCGCGCGGTGCTCGTCGGGATTTTCGCGCAGGCGGGCACGAACATCCCGTTCTACATCGCGAGCGTTTTCGTGCTGTCGTACGGGCCGAACTCCGCGGGGGTGTCCCGGGGCACGGTGCTGACCTGCCTCATCGTGGCTTCACTGGTCGACATCGCGGCCGTGCCCTTGGTCGCCGTCCTCGCCGACCGCATCGGCCGCCGCAAGGTCCTCCTCGCCGGCGCGGTGTACTCGGCCGCCGTCGCGTTCCCCTTCTTCTGGCTCCTCGACACAGGCGCGCCGGCCGCGGTGCTGCTCGCGATGTTCCTGCTCGCAACCCTGGGCCACGCCACCACCTACAGCGCGATGGCCGGCTTCCTCGCCGAACTGTTCGGCGCGGAACACCGCTACACGGGCGTTTCGGTCGCGTACCAGGTCGGTGGCTTGATCACGAGCGGCCCGGCGCCGTTCATCGCGGCCGCGTTGTTCGCGGGGTTCGGCGGGTCGTGGGTGATCGCGCTGTACATCGTGGTGGCGTGCGCGATCACGTTCACCGCTCTGCTGCTGGCCCCCCGCCGGAATTGACCGCGCGCAGGACGACGTCGCGGGTGTGGTGAGTGCCCTCCGGCCCCGGCCGATTCCGGGGCCGCGACTCGTGGACCAGGATCGTCCACTCCTCGCCGAGGAGCCGCGCGATCTCGTCGGGCCGGTAGTAGCCGCCGTAGTCCACGCCCTCGTCGCCGGGATCGTGTCCGGCGACGAGCAGCGTGCCCCCGGGCGCGACCGCCGCGAGCAACCGGTGCAGCGCCTCGTGCTGCGGCCGGTGCGGCAACGGAAAGTACTGCGCCGACACGAGATCGAACACCCCGGCCGGCAACCCGACGGTGCTCAAATCGGCCCGCGTCCACGCCACCCGCCCGGCCACGTCGGCCCCCGCTGCCGCACCCCGGCGCAACGCCGTCTCCGCGACGTCCACCGCCACTCCCGGCGCGCCAGCCACACCGCGTCGGCCCCCTCCCCGCACCCGACGTCCAGCGCCTCCCCCGGCGCCAGCCCCGCGGCCTCCGCCACGAGCACCTCGTTGGGCTCGCCGCTGAACACCTGCGGGCGACCGCGGTACATCTCGTCCCAGGACTGCGTGTTCATGTGCCTCGCCTTCGTCTGTCCGCCGGGCACCAATCTGCCGAGTGGGCGACCTTCTCGGCAAGCTTCATTGCCGAAACGGCAACGCCCCTCGCGATGCCCGGTAGGCTCCGGGACGTGCCGGAATTCGCTTGGGTCGAACTCGATGGGGAGCTCCAGCGCGAGCTGTGGGCCGAGTTCGCCACCGAATTCGGCTTCGGGCCGTGCACGAGTCGGCCCAGTACCGGCCGCACCGCGTCACGGACATCACGGATCTCGACGGCTGGGAGTACACCCACTACCCCAACGGGGACTACCTGATCTTCGTGTCGAAAGGACCTGTCGTTCGGCATCGTCGGCAACCACCACGAGGAGAGCCTGTGTTTCTTCGGTGAGGCCGCCGTGCCGGCGGCCACCGAGTTGAACCGCGGGACTCTCGGCCCTCTGCTCCGCCGTGACGGGCAGACCATGAGACAGGCCTCAGCCACCGAACAGTGACGTCACCAGGGTTTCCGCGATCGCCCGCAGCTCGTCCGGCTCGTAGCGCACCCGTTCCATCACCGCGAGACCGCGTGTGGTGCTGACGACGAGCCGGGCGGCGCCGTGGAGGTCCACGGGGGACTCGACGCCGTCGTCCAGAGTGGACAGCTTGGCGTGCACCAGAGTTTCCAGCTCGTGCAGCAGCGTCCGCACGGCGGACTCCGCGCGGGGCGACTCCGTGGCCGCTTCGATGGCGGTGCGGGTGGAAAGGCAGCCGTGGGGCGGGGTGCCGGCGGTGAAGGTCTCGATGCAGTAGTCGAAGAACGACAGGAGGGCCGCGCGTTTCGTCGGCCGGTCGAGGGCCGCGGAGGCGCCGGCGAGGAAGTCGGCTGTGTATTCGCCGAAGGCGCGCAGGAAGATTTCTTCCTTGCCGCCGTAGGCGTTGTAGAGGGAGCCGCGCTGGACGCCGGTGCCGGTGGCCAGGTCGAGCATCGACGTGGCGCGAAAGCCGCGGTCGGTGAAGACGTCGAGGGCGCGCGAGAGGGCCGCGCGCTCGTCGAACTGGCGTACGCCCGCCATGGAACCCCTTTCCCCTACTCGCCGGCCAGCCTAGTCGGCTCCGGAAGATCGAAGACGCCGTGCCTCGTGAGCAGCCCGGTCAGCCAGCCCAGCGCCGTCGCCAGCACGATCGGCGGCAGCAGGTCGAGCCCGCTGAGCTCGACCGCGAGCACGACGGCCGTCGCCGGTGCCTTCGACGCCGCGGCCAGGCACGCGGCCATCCCCGCCGCCGCGCCGCCCGCGATGGGCAACGCCGAGCCCACCGTCGCCCCGACGAACAACGCCGGCCCGATCGTCCCGACCACCCCGCCCGCCCCGACGGTCACCCCCGTCGTCACGACCTTCACCACCGCCAGCACCAGCAACACACTCAGCCCGCCCGCCGCGGCCCCCGGCTGGCCGACGCCGGCGACACCGGGCACCGCGAACACGATCAGCCCGACGGCCACCCCGCCGACAACAGCGCGGACCCAGCCTGAGCAGGCCCAGCGAACGAGAGCCCTGGGCCGGTCCGGCCGAGCAGCACCCACCGCGGCACGAGCATCGCCAGAGCCACCGGCGACAACCCCAGGTCGGCCCGGGCCATCAGCCTCGCCCATCCAGTCCTCGTCGGCAACGAAACGCCGCGAGCCGGCCACGCCGCGAACCCACCCGGACCACGCCCCACCGACGTACAACGACCACGCCAGCACCACACCGAACAACCCCGCCACCACACCACCGAACGCAGACCCGCCCACCGCGACATCCGGCAGCCGCAGCGGTTCACCCGGCAGTGCCCAGCCCGTCAGCGCGCCCGCGGCCGAGCCGATCGCCACCGCGACGAGCTCCGCCCCGCCGAGGCCCTCGACGAGCACCTCCGCCACGAGCACCACGCCCGCCAGCGGGGCGCCGAACGAAGCCGCCACCCCGCCCGCCACGGCGGCAGCCGCGACGGGACGCACCGAAGCAGGAGGCAGCCGCACCGCGCGGGCCAAAGCGGACCCCAGCGCCGCCGAGATGTGGACGACCGGGCCTTCCGCGCCACCCGAACCGCCGGAGCCGAGCAGCACGCCCGACGCCAGCGCCTTGGCGCCCGCGACCCGTCCGCGCAGGGGTGAGCCCGCGAACCCCTGGCGCACCTGGGGAATCCCGCCGCCACCGGCATCCGGTACGAAGCGCACCACCGCCACGCACAGCAGCGCCCCGGCGACCGGCGCGAGCACGACGACGGCGGGCGGCGCACCGGCCACCAGCGACCGGAGCGCGCCCACCGTCTGTCCGAACGCGACAGCCGCGACCCCGGCGACCGCGCCGGCCAGGGCGGCCGCGAGTAGCAGGCCCGAGCGCACGCGTCAGGCCGCGAACAGTCGCTGGTGCAGCTCGTACGAAGCCCGCTCGACGTGGTTGTGAACCAGCTTGCCGTCCTCGATCTCCCACACGGCGGTGCCGCTGAAGGAGATGGGGCGACCGTCCGGTTCGGACCCGAGCACGCCGTTGTTGCGCCCGTGCACGTGCCACCGCGAGGCGACGCGGCTGCCGTCGTGGTTCTCGAACGTTTCGACGATCTCCAGCTCCAGGTCGTGCACCTGCTCGAGGAACGCGCCGATCCAGGCCTTGAAGTTCTCGCGGCCCTCGATGCGCACGCCCGCGTTGGTGATCACGAAGTCCTCGACCACGAAATCGTCGGCCGCGTCCGGGTTGTGCCCGTTCCAGACCTCGTTCCAGAACGATTCGACCAGCTCCGCCGAGTTCGGCACAGTGACCTCCAAAGTCATGTTTGACATTGCTGTCAAAGATAGCTCCGGGACGTGCCGGTCGCGCCTGTTTGCGAGCAGCACCACACCAACGGCTAGCCGGCGAACGCGTCGGCGAACCGGTAGCCCTCCAGCAGCTCCCGCGCGGCAACCAGGTACTGGATCGTGGGAGTGCCCTCCTCCAGCCAGTTGAGGCGCGCGTCGCGGTACAACCGCTCGATCGGGTACTTGCGGGTGTAGCCGATGCCGCCGTGCACCAGCAGTGCCCGGTCGGTGACGCGCCCGACGGCCTCCAGCCCGAACTGCTTCAGCAGCGAAGACTCGGCCGGGATCCGCTTGCCGGCGTCCCACTTGGCCGCGGCGTCCGCCAGCATGCCGCGCAGCGCGTACACGTCCGCCGCCATCTCGGCGAGGTAGCGCTGGATCGCCTGCCGCGACGCGATCGGCTTGCCGAACGTCACCCGCTCCTGCGAGTACTTCACCGAAAGCTCGAGCGCCCGCGTCGCCGTACCGAGCGAAGACGCCGCGATGAACACCCGGCTGACCTCAAGCGCCCGCTCCAGGTGCGCACCGCCCTCACCCTCGGCCCCGACCAGCGAAGACGCGGGCACCCGCACGTCGGTGAACGTCAGCTCGCCGTGCTCGGCGCCCTTGCAGCCCATGGTCTCCGGCAGCGGCGCGATGGTGAACCCAGGCGCGTCCCGGGGCACGATGAGCGCGGAGACGTCCACTTCGGACGTCTTCGCGAACACCAGGAAGTGTGACGCGATGTCGGAGTTGGTGATGAGCCACTTGCGCCCGTTCAGCACGTACTCGTCACCTTCGCGACGAGCCACAGTGGACAGATCGGCGCCCGTCCCGTTGCCGGGCTCGGTGAGTGCGAATGCCAGGGACTTCTCACCCGTCGCCGCACCCGGCAGGATCTCGTTCTTCTGCGCGGCGTTCCCGATCTCCGACAACGCGTGGGCGAACGAGTTGTGGACGTGCACGATCGCCCGGATCCCGCCCTGGATCTTGGCGAACTCGGCGAGGATCGGCAGGTACTGCGCGATCGACAGGCCGGAGCCGCCGTACTCGCGCGGCACGATCAGGCCGAACGCGCCGCACGCGCGCAGCGCCGGCAGCACCACGTCGTAGGGGATCTTCTCAGTGTCCTCGATCTGGTGTTCCAGCGGGTCGAGCTCGTCCCAGATCGTGGCGAAGACGGCGTCGCGCAGCTTGCGGTAGTCGTCTTCGGGCAGGCCAGTGGTCATCGGTTCCTCCTTGAGTTCGCAGTCTCGGGTTTCACGGTCTCGGAATTCACGGTCTCGGAATTCACAGCGTCCAGCCGCCGTCGGCGGCGAGTACCGCGCCCGTGCAGAAGGTGGCGTCCTCGGCGAGGAACACCGCAGCGCGGGCGATCTCCTCGACAGTGCCGAAGCGGCCGAGCACGGTGGCGTCGGCGATCTTCTGCCGCGCCCCGTCGGGAATCGCGGCGGTCATGTCGGTCTCGACGAATCCGGGCGCCAGCACGTTCACGCGCACCCCTTGGGGCGCAAGCTCTTTCGCCAGCGACCGGGCGAAGCCCACCGCCGCGGCCTTCACGCTCGCGTACGCGGTGTCACCGGGGAAGCCGACCGTTCCGACGGCTGACCCGACGAGCACGACGCTGGGGTTTGCGCCCTCGGCCAGCCACGGGATCGCGGCGCGCACCAGCGCGGCCGTGCTGCGCAGGTTCTCCTCGATCACGCGCCACCAGTCGCCGGGGTCGGCGCGGGCGAGCTTGCCGCCGTGCCACACCGCGGCGTTGAGCACGAGCGAGTCGAGCCGGCCCCAGTGCCGGGCGACCTGGTCGACGAGCGCCTCGGCCGTGTCGGGCGCGGCGAGGTCGAACGCCACCGGCAGCACCCGGCCGGGCGCGTCCGCGGCCAGCTTCACGACGCGGTCCCCGCCGGAGCGATACGTGCCGGCGACCCGCAGCCCCCGGTCGAGCAGCTGCCGCGCGATGCCCTCGCCGATCCCTCGTGAAGCACCGGTGATCAGCGCGACCCTGGCCTCTTCTGCATTCATGAATTGATTGTACCGATCGGTCCAGACGGATAAGTGTGACAAAAATCAGACCCGTTCGACGATCGTGGCGTTGGCCATGCCGCCCCACTCGCACATCGTCTGCAGCCCGTAGCGGGCGCCGCGGTGTTCGAGCGCGCCGACGAGCGTGGTCAGGATCCGGGCGCCGCTCGCCCCCAGCGGGTGGCCGAGCGCGATCGCTCCCCCGTGGACGTTGAGGCGTTCGGCCTCCACCTTGGTCTCGCGCTGCCAGGCCAGCGGTACCGGCGCGAACGCCTCGTTGACCTCGAACAGGTCGATGTCGTCGACAGTCAGCCCGGCCCGCGCGAGCACGGTGCGCGTGGCCGGCACGACACCCATGAGCATGAGGATCGGATCGTCGCCCACCACGGCCGTCGTGTGGATCCGGGCGCGCGGGGTGAGCCCCAGCGCCTCGGCCTTGGCCGCGCTCATCAGCAGCACGCCGGCCGCGCCGTCGGACAGCGGCGACGAGTTGCCCGGCGTGATCTTCCAGTCGATCTCGGGAAACCGGCTCGCGGCGGCTTCGTCCACGAAGGACGGCCGCAGCCCGGCCAGACCGTCCACCGTGGTCGACGGACGGACGGTCTCGTCGGCCGCGAATTCCGGCGCCTCGGCGACCGTGACCAGGTCCGAGGCGAAGAGTGAACGCGATTCAGCGGCACGACGGTGGGATTCCGCGGAGAACGCGTCCAGCTCGTCACGGCTCAGCCCCCACCGCGCGCAGATCAGCTCGGCGGAGATCCCTTGCCCGACGAGCCCGCCGGGAAACCGCTGCACCACTCGCGAGCCGAGGTGGTCGGCGCCCTGGGCGTCGGAGTGCATCGGCACGCGCGACATCGACTCCACGCCGCACGCGATCACGACGTCGGCCGCGCCGGCCTGGATCGCGTGAGCGGCGAAGTGCACCGCCTGCTGGCTCGAGCCGCACTGCCGGTCGACCGTGGTCGCGGGCACCGACTCCGGGAACCCGGCGGCCAGCACGGCACTGCGGGCCGGGTTCACGGCCTGCTCCCCCGCTTTGGTCACGCAGCCGCCGATCACGTCGTCGACGAGCGCGGGGTCGAGGTCGTTGCGCGCGACCAGCCCGGCGAGGACGTCGGCCAGCAGGTGTACGGGGTGGACGTGCGAGAGCGCACCGCCCCGCTTCCCCCTGCCGACGGGGGTGCGCAGCACGTCGACGACGACCGCGTCGCGTGGTGAAGTCATGGGTCCTCCCGGAGTCCGACGCTGGAATCACCGGGGACGATACCTGTATGGACCGGTCGGTACAAGGATTCAGGCACACGGCTGCCCGCACCGGGAATTCGATCAGGAAAACAAGAAACGAGCCGAATGCGCCCGGGTCAGGCGCGGATTCCCTCGATCAAGGCGTCGAGGAACATGTCGGCGACCTCGTCCGGCGTCAGCTCGCCCCCGGGCTCGTACCAGAGGTAGGTGTAGTTGAGCATGCCGAGGATGCCCTTCACGAGCAGCCGCGGGGTCTGGCGCAGCACCTTGGCGCGAACGCCGTTGTCCAGCGCCTGGCGCCAGTAGCCCTCGTAGCGCTCGCGCGCGGTGATCACGTGGTCGCGCCACTCGCCGGTCAGCGCCGTGTACTCGCGGAAGAACACGGCCCACTCCGAGCGGTGCTCGGCGATGTTGCGCAGCAGCCCGCGGGCCATGCGCCGCAGCAGCTCCTCGGCGGCGAGGTCCTCGTCGAGCAGCTGCTCGGCGTAGGCGTTCATGGAGTCGACCTGCTCTTTGCTGATCGAGTAGAGCACGGCCTCTTTGCTGCCGATGTAGTGGTACAGCGCGCCCCGCCCGAGACCGGCGGCGGTGCCGAGCTCGGCGATCCCGGTGCCGTGGTAACCGTTCCGCGCGAACAGCTCGGCCGCAATGCCGATCACGCGTGCCCGGTTCGCCTCGAATCCCGTCACCGTCATCTCGCCGACGCCCGCCTTCACCCCTCGTGGACCGAACGTTCCAAGGATATCCGCCGGCGGCCCCACCCCAGCGCAAGGGCGAGGTCCCGGCAGGTCGACCGGCGTCTCACTTCTTCTGCCGACGGCTCCCGCCGTGCCAGTCCTCCTGCTTGCCGGCCTCGCCGGCGCTCACGCCGAACGCCGGCAGCTGCGGCTGCTCGCGCAGGCTGCGCTTGAGCTCGGCGAAACCCGGGAAACGCGACAACGCCACGACGTGGTCCCACAGCTCGACGGCCTCGTCGTCAGAGGGCAGCCGGCTGATCACCGGGCCGAACAGCGCGGTGCCGCGCGGCGGCTCGAAGTGCAGGATCGGCGTGCCGACGTCCTTGCCCGTCAGCGTCAGGGCGACGTCGGTCTCCGCCTGGATCACGGCGTCCCAGGTGTCGTCTTCGAGCGCGTCGGCATACTCGTGCGGAAGCCCGCAGGCGTCGAGCGCTGTGGTCGCGAGGTCACGCACCCCGCGGTGCACCGCCGCGGCCGTGCCACCGGGCACGGCGTCCTGCTCGAACGTCTCCTGCCCCAGCTTCTCGTAGAACGCGCCGATCGGCTCGGGTCCGTGGTCGCGGCGGATGCGCGCGGCCACGCGCAGCAGCTTCAGCCCCGACGTGTGCGACTCCTCGTACTCCGGTGGGAAGTGCGCCGCGTAGTCGATGTGCGAGTTCAGCAGGCGCAACGAGATGAACCGCCACTCGACGTCGTACTGCTTCAGCCGCGCGACGGTGCGCACCCACTTGCTCGTCATCCAGGCGAAGGGGCAGACGGGGTCGAAGTAGAAGTGCAGATCGGGGTCGCTCATGGGACGAGCGTACCCGCCGGACGCTCCCGTACCACCCGGTCCACGCCGGGCCGAGGCGCCATGGGCCAAGACACAACCGAAGTCCGCTCGCCAGACCGGCACCTGCTTGTACCGATTGATACAAGCAGGTGCGACGTACGACGCGCTCGCCGAGTTTCCGCGGCGCTCGGTGCACTGGCGACGGTGCCGAAACCGACCGTCAGCGCTCGCCACCGAGGACCGCGCGACCGGGATGAAGTCTTTCCTCGAGAACGGCGCCGGGAAGGCGAAATTCGCTGGGCGCCGAGCACGCCCGTCAGAACGTCAAGACGCTTTTCCCCTTCGTCCGGCGGGATTCGAGGTCCAGTAGGGCCTGGGCGCCGTCGGCGAAGGGATAGGTGCGGCCGAGCACCGGGCGGACGCGGCCGGTGCTCGTGAGCACCGCGAGCGCGGCGCCGACACGGTGGATCAGGCCGGGATCGTGGGCCGCGTAGTGGCCCCAGGCGACGCCGACGGCCGAGATGTTGCGCAGGAGCAGGCGGTTGACGGCGACCTGCGGGATCCGCCCCTCGGTGAAGCCGACGACGAGCAGCCGGCCGCCGGGGCGCAGCAGCCGCAGGCTTTCGTCGAAGCGGTCGCCGCCGACGGGGTCGAGCACCACGTCGACCCCGCCGGTGCGCTCTCGGACCTGCTCGGCCCACCCATCGGCGCGGAGTACCTCCGTGGCGCCGGCGCGGCGGGCGACCTCGGCCTTGGCGTCGTCACTCACAACCGCCAGCACGCGGGCGCCGAGCGCGAGCGCCACCTGCACCGCCGCCGTGCCGACGCCGCCCGCCGCACCGTGGACGAGCACCGTCTCCCCCGGCTCCAGCCGGCCGCGCTCGGCGAGGCCGAAGTACGCGGTTTGATAATTGACCATCAGCCCGACACCGTCGGTGAAATCGAGGTTCCCCGGCAGCGGCACGACATTCGCGGCCGGGACGCCGACCGCCTCCGCGTAGCCGCCTCCGTGGCCGGTGAAGGCGACCACCCGGTCGCCCGGCGCGAAGCCCGATCCAGCGGCGGCCCGGCGCACCGTCCCGGCGACCTCGAGTCCCGGCGCGAACGGCGGGTCGGGCCGCACCTGGTAGCGCCCGTGGGTGAGCAGCAGATCGGGAAACGTCACGCCCGCGGCGCGCACGTCGACCACTACTTCCGCGTGGGCTCCAGGCGCGGGCAGTGTGCCGAGCCGCAGGGCACTGGGGCCGGTGGGTTCCGTGACCACGAGGGCGCGCACTTCGCCGGTTTCCATGAATGGACAGTACTTGTTTATACCGATCGGTACAAGCATAATTGCGTCTTCAGAGACTTATTCAGACCGATCAGTCCAACACATGATCGGCAGAGGAGGTTGGGCGACGATGCTCGACGAAACAGCCACGGAAATCCCCGGCGCGGACGGGCTGGTGCACCGGCCCGTCTGTGCGCGCGTCACGATCGCGGAGCTCTACGAACGGGCCTACCGCCAGTTCGGCTCGCGCGTCGCCGTGCGGGACGGCCGCACCGCGCTCACCTACGGCGAGCTCGGCGACCGGGTGCATCGCATCGTCGGCGGGCTCGCCGCGCTGGGGCTGCGCCGAGGTGACCGCGGTGTGCTGCTGCTGGGAAACGGACACGAGTTCTTCGAATCCGAACACGCGCTGTTCGCCGGCGGGCTCGTGCGCACCGCGCTCAGCACCCGCCTGCACCCGCGCGAAGTCGTCCACATCCTCAACGACTGCGCCGCGTCCGTCGTGTTCGCCGATGCCGCGTGGGCCGAGCAGCTCGCCGGGATCCGCGCCGAACTCCCCCACCTCCGGTACGTCGTCACGGTCGCCGGCGGCCCGGGCGACACGACACTCGACGAACTGCGCGCGGCCGAACCCGCTCGGCCGGCGAAGCCCGACGCCGGCGACCCCGCGGCGATCCTCTACACGAGCGGCACGACCGGCCTGCCGAAAGGCGCCACGCTCAGCCACGCCGCCTGGGCCGCCATGGTGCGCAACGAACTCCTCGAACTGCCGCCGGCGGCCGACGACGATCTCGTACTGCACGTCGCGCCGCTGAGCCACTTGAGCGGATACGTGGCGCCGGCGTACTTCGTGCGCGGCGCCACACACCTCACCTGCGCCAAGTTCGACCCCGCGGTGGTACTGGACCTGATCGAATCCCACCACGTGACCGTGCTCCCGATGGTGCCGACGATGCTGAACCTGCTCGTTCTCGCCGCCGAGCAGCGGCCCGGCGACTACTCCTCCCTGCACACCGTGGTGTACGCGGGTTCGCCGATCGCGCCGGACCGGCTCGCCCGCGCCCGCGCGGTGTTCGGTGACGTGTTCGTGCAGTTCTACGGGCTGAGCGAGCTGCCGATCCCGATCGCGTGCCTCTCGGCGCGCGACCACGCGTACGACCCGGCCGGCGGGATCCCGGCGCGGCTGGCCTCTGCGGGCCGGGTCAGCCCGTTCGTGGAGGTCAAGCTCGTCGACGACACCGGCGCCGAAGTCGGCCACGGCGAGATCGGCGAGATCACCGTGCGCGGCGACCAGACGATGATGGGCTACTGGCACCTGCCCGACGCGACGGCCGCGACCCTCGGCCCGGACGGCTGGGCCGGCACCGGCGACCTCGGCCGCTTCGACGACGAGGGTTACCTGTACCTGGTGGACCGCAAGAAGGACATGGTGGTCACCGGCGGGTTCAACGTCTACCCGACGGAGATCGAGAACGTGGTGTCGACCGTCGCGGGAGTCTCGGAGGTCGCCGTGGTCGGCGTGCCCGACGAGACGTGGGGCGAGGCACTGAAGGCGATCGTGGTGGTGCGCCCCGGGTTCACCGTGACGGCGGACGACGTCATCACCGTGTGCGCGCAACACCTGGCCGGCTACAAGAAGCCCCGCTCGGTCGAGTTCGTCGACGAGCTGCCGAAGACCGGTTCGGGCAAGATCATGCGGCGCCGCCTGCGAGACCGGTACTGGGCGGACAGCGCCCGCAAGGTCGGCGGCTGACCACAGTGGACGCGTGGCCAGTCTCCACCGTCCACAAGGGATACAGTGGAAGGCCGGTACCCCTCGGGGCACCGGCCTTCCGCAGGCGGTGTGGCTCAGCCCTGCTGCCAGCCCTTGCGCAGCCCTTCGCGGTCGACGCGAGTGCCTTCGAGGTACACGTCGGCGATGCGGCGGGTCGCCGTGATGTCGTAGAGCGGATTCTCGTCCAGGACGACGAAGTCCGCCCGCTTGCCCACCGTGAGCGAACCGCGGTCGGCGAGCCCCAGCAGCTCGGCCGACACCTCCGTGGCCAGCCGCAGCGCCGCCGGCGGCGACAACCCGGCCGCCACCAGAGCCTCCAGCTCACGGTGCTCGGCGAAGCCGATGATCTGCGCGAGCAGGCCCGTGTCAGCGGAGAACACCAGCCGCACGCCGGCGTCGGCCAGGGCAACGAGCGTTTTCTCCATGCCGCGGTAGGCCGCGCCGGTGTCGAACAGCGGTTCCGGTGCCTTCTCGCGGATCGTCGCGCGCAAGGTCTCGACCGCGTCGTGCGGGAGGATGTCCGCGAACGCGGGCTCGTCCAGCCAGTCCTCACCCGGCGGGCGCTGGATGGCCATCGACGTGAACACCGCGACGTTGTTGTCCTTGAGCAGCGCGATGAGCTCGTCGTCGGTGCCCGTCCGCGGCAGATGCGCGATGATGTCGGCTCCCGCGCGGATGACGGCCTTCGCCTCGTCGAGCGTGTAGATGTGCGCGGCGACGATGATGCCGTGGGCGTGCGCCTCGTCGATCACGGCCTCGTAGATCTCCGGGCCGAGCTTCTCCTTGGTGCCGTGGCGGCTGTCGAGCCAGAACTTCACGGCGTCGACCCGCTTCTCGGCCAGGCCGCGCACGAACGCGCGCACCTCGTCCGGACCGGTCGCCTCGTGCACAGCGTCGGCGGCGAAGAACGGCCCGCCGTTGGTGTCGCCCGGGGTCGGCGCGACGATTCCGGCGCCCGCGGTGAACAGCTGCGCGACGTCACGCTCGCCGAGGGCGCCGGCGCGCTGGTCGTCGCGGACGGCGAGCTCGGTGTCGTCGCGGTCGGTGCCGAGCGACTGGAACGTGCTGATGCCGTAGTACGCGAGCCGGTGCAGGTGGTCGACGACGTTGGCGCGCGAGTAGAAGCTCGCGTCCGACGTGGTGCCGCGCATGTACCCGATGTGGCCGTGCGGGTTCACAATCGCAGGGATCACCGTCTTGCCGCGCAAGGAAACCACGGTGCCGTCCACCATGGTGCCTTCGCCCACGATGTCCGCCGCCGCGCCGACCTGCCGGATCACCCCGTCGCGCACGACCAGCGCCGCGTCGTCGAGCACCTGCTGGCCGGTGATCAGGCGCGCTCCCGTGTAGACGGTCTCGTCGCTCACGCCGGCGCCGCCTGCCCACTCGCGTACCGTGCGCTGCGCTTTTCGTACTCGTCGTAGCCCATGACGGCTTCGAACGCTTGCTGCTCGGTGACGAGGTGCTTCACCGCGGCCACGTCGTTGCCTTCCCGCAGCGCGCCGAGCACCGCCGTGACGTTCTTCGACGCGGCCCCGATCACCGTGTACCACAACAGAACCACGTCGGCGCCGGCCTCGCCGTACTGCGCGATCGTGCTCGACGGCTCGTCCGAGCCCGGCACGTCGAGCAGATCCCCGGGCACCATCACGGGCACCGGGATCCGGTCCCGCACGCGCTTGAGGTCGGTCGCCGGGATGGCGGGCGCGAACACCAGGTCCGCGCCGGCCGCGGCGTAGGCCTCGAGCCGGCGCACGCAGCCTTCGAAGTCGTGCTCGACCCACGCCGCGTCGGAGCGGGCGATCACAAGAAAGTCGGGATCGGTGCGGGCGTCGACCGCCGCGCGCACCTTGTTCGCCATCTGCTCCACCGAAAGCAGCCCGGCGGGCATCGACGTGTGCTTGCCACCTAGGTTGTCCTCGATGTGCACGCCGGCGACGCCCGCGTCCTCGAAGACCTTCACGGCGCGCCAGACGTTCGGGGCGTCGTAGAAACCGTTCTCCGCGTCGGCGAGCACGGGAATGCCGACGGCGTCGACGACGCGGCGCGCCTGCTCGGCGATCTCGTTCAAGGTGAGGAGCCCGACGTCGGGCAGCCCGAACGCCGACGCGGCGGCGGCGAAACTGCCCAGGTAGGTCGCGGGGTAACCGGCCTTCTCGACGAGGCGGGCGCTCAAGGCGTCGTACGCTCCGGGCAGCACCAGCGGCCCGGGTCCGGTGAGGAGGGCTTTGAACGCCTTCCTGCGCTCGTGCGGTGTGTTCGGCATGGAACTTCCTTCTCGTCAGACGAGGAAATCGCGGTAGCGGCGCAACCGCTTGCGGGCGGTTTTCATGTTGTGGCGCTTGAGCTCTTCGGCCCGGTCGGCGTCACCGCGCACGAGGGCTTCGATGATGTCGCGGTGCTCGGCGAGGCTCTCCTCCATCCGGCCCGGGGTCATGAGGATTCGGCGTCGCAGCAGGTGCGCCTGGTCCTGGATGCCGGCGAGGGTCTCGGCGAGGAAATCCTGCTCCGCCAAGCGGATCACGGTGTCGCGATAGGAGTCGATGGCCGCGAGGAACGTCTCGAGGTCACCACTGGCAGCAGCGTCGTCGAGCCGGCTCGGCGCGAAAAGCTCCTGCAACGCCTTCCAGTCCTGCGGTTCGGCCTGCTGTGCCGCGAGCCGGGCGGCAAGGCCTTCCAGTACCTCGAGGACGTCGTAGATCTCCTCCAGGCGGCCGAAGTCGACCTTCGCCACGACCGTGCCGACGTTGGGGATCCGCTCCACCAGCTTGCGCGACTCGAGCGCCAGCAGGGCCGACCGGACGGCGTTGCGGGTGGTGCCGAGCTCGGCCGCCAGTTTCACCTCCGGCAGCCGGCTGCCCGGCGTGAAGTCCCCGCGCAACAGCCGCTCCCGCAGGTGCAGCTCGACCTCTTCGCTCTTCATGGCCGTCCCTTCGTGCTGCACCCAGGGTACGAGCCTGTCGCCTGGATTGTCAACAATGCAAGTGACACTATTGTCGCGTGGCTCTGGTCACGCTCGTTAGGGTGGAGCCGTGACGATCTTGGTGCGCAAGTCCGGACCCGCCGACCGACCGGCGATCCTCGCGCTGCTCGACAGCGCCCGCGGACTCGGCCTGCCCCCTGGGGAACGCGCCGCGCAGGGCTTCGTGCAGGGCAGCTTCGACGAAGAAAAGCTCTCCGGGTTCGACACCACCACCGGCGTCTACCTCGCCGAGGACGACGGCGAACCGGCCGGCGTCGCCCTGACGTCACCGGCGGACTCGGCCGGCGAGGGCCCGCCCGGGCGCACCGTCGAGGTCGCGCGCACCGCGGGCCTGACCGAGGGCGTGTTCCTCTACGGCCCCGTCACGGTCGCGCCGGCCCACCGCGGCCAGGGCGTGGTGCGGCTGCTGCTCGCCGCCGTGGCCGAACACCTCGCCGACCACACCGCGGGCGTGCTGTTCGTGGAGCGCGCCAACGAGAAGTCGCTGGCCGTCCACACGCACCTCGGCATGAAACACGTCGGCGACTTCGCCCACGCGGGCCGGGAGTACGCGGTCTTCTCGTTCACTCCGGCGCGGTTCCGCGCCTGACGCGCTCGCTCAGCCACTGCTCGAACTCGGCGGCGACGATGCGCTCGTCGTGCACCCCGGCCGCCTCGGCCGAGGCCAGCCACACGATGGGCGGCCCCATCACCTCCGGCTCCAGGAAGCGGTGGCCGGCGGGCGCGTCCGGCAGCATCCCCGTGACGGTCGCGCCACCGGGCAGCAGCAGGTTCACCGTGACGCCGGTGCCGTGCAGGTCCGCCGCCATCACGCGCGACAGCGACTCGCTGCCCGCGCGCGACGGGCCGTAGGGCACGAACCCGGCCCGGCTCATGGTCGTCTCGTTCACCGCGATGTTCACGATCCGCCCGCCAGCCGCGGCCAGCATCCGCGGCGTCACCTCGCGCGCCACGAGGAAGTAGCCCGTCAAATTCGTCTCCACCACCTGGCGGAAACCCTCGACCGGGACTTCCCAGAACCCCCGCGGCTCGGTCATGAACCGCGGGTTGACCGTGCGCATGCCGAGCCCGGCGTTGTTCACCAGCAGGTCGATCCCACCGAGCCGCGACCACGTCTCCTCGACGGCGCGCGCCACCGACGTCTCGTCGCACACGTCCAGCTCGACCCCGAACGCCCCGGGCCAGGGGCAGCGGATCGTGAACTCCTTCTCCTGCCCCCTCCAGAGTCATGACGTGCGCGTTGAGGTTCGCCCGCACGCTCCCCCAGATCTCGTTGTCGACGCGGTACAGGTCGGTCACCAGCGCTTCCCAGTCCCGGCTGCCGTCGGGCGCCCACGAGAACGGCAGCCGAGGCAGCGACCACTCGTCGGCCGGGTCCACGGCGGCGCCGGCCTCCAACGCGGCGCGGACGATGGCGCGTTGCTGCTCGGCCTCGCGGGGCCGGCCGCACGGGCAGCCGAGCGGGAGGTCGAGGAACGTCGCACGAGGGGCTTTGACCGCCGAAGCCGCGCGGGGCAGCGTGGTGAGGCTGGTGGTCGGCAGGCCACGACGTTCGATCCGTGCGCCAGGACTCCGCCGGCGACGTGGCACTGCGGGCAGAACGGCACGACCAGCACGAGGTCCACCCCCATCGCGGCGAACTCGTCGACGATCCTCGGCGCGGTCCCAGTGGCGAGCTCGTCGTACTGCGAGATCGAGCCGACCATGGACACGGCGTGGTCGGCGTAGCGGCCGATCACGCCTGCGCGCTCGAGGTCGAGCATCGTGTCGCGCGGGTACGCGACGTTCGGGTCGGCCAGCGCGAACGCGCGGATCGGCGTCATGTGCGCGAACAGCACCTCCGACAGGTCCCGCTCGCGCGGCAGCAGGCGGTAGGACAGGTCGCTGCGCTGCTCCAGCCGCTTCGGGTCCGGGTAGTAGGCGCCGCACGTGACGAGCAGCCCGACGGTCGCGCCGGCCGGCGGTTTGCGCAGCGGGGTGAGCTCCGGCGCGTCGAACGTCGGCAGGCTCAGCGGCGGGATGCCCAGCAGCTGTGCCAACGCTTCGAGTCCAGCGTCGGCGTCGCGAGCGAGAGCCTGCTGCGCCTCGCCGAGCGCGACCTGGTGCAGGAGCGGCCGATGCAGGGCTTCCGCGTCGCGGCCCTGTCGGAGGCGGACCTGCGGGACCTCACCGAGGCCCGGCTGGAGATCGAGACGCTCGCGCTGAAACATTCGGTGCGCGAGGGGGACGCGGCGTGGGAGGCGCACGTGGTCGGCGCCCACCACCTGCTGCTCGTCACCCGGCGCGCGGACAACCCGCAGCCCTCCGTGGCCGCCGGCAAGGCCCACGGCGCGTTCCACACCGCGCTGCTCGAAGGCAGCCGCAACCAGCGCATCCTCGCGATGGCCTACCGGCTGCGCGACAAGGGCGAGCTCTACCGCCGCTGGTCCGTCGCGGAGCCGGCCGGCGCACGCGACGTCGACGCCGAGCACCGCGGCCTGCTCGACGCCGTGCTCGCCCGCGACGCCGACCTCGCGGCCGACCGCCTCGCCGCTCACCTCAAGGCGACCCACGACGTGCTCGTGAAGGGCCTCTGACGCGCGCCCACTGTGGCCGGCCCACGCACCGTCCACACCCGGGACACACCGTTGCGGGGCTGAACCGAGCAGGAATCGAGAAGCGCTCACGCGGGCTCCGCGGTTAGCGTCGAAGACACGCACTCGAACCGCTCGAACCTACGAACCCCGGGAGCCACCATGTCCGCCACTCAGGGCATCAAGACCGTGCTGCACTCCGTCTCCGATCTGAGCAAGGCCAAGGAGGTCTACACCGCACTGCTCGGGATCGCGCCGCAGGCCGACAGCGAGTACTACGTCGGCTTCGACACCGCCGGCCAGCACATCGGGCTCGTGCCGAACGGCGGTCCGCAGGCCACGCCCTCGCCCGTGGCCTACTGGCACGTCGACGACATCGAGGCGAAGCTGGCCGAGGTGACCGCGGCGGGCGCCGTGGTGCGGGAGGAGCCGAAGAACGTCGGCGGCGGGCGGCTCGTCGCCACCATCACCGATCCCGACGGCAACGTGCTGGGCCTGCTCCAGGACCGCTGAGCCGCCGCCCGCTCCGGGTGAGCGCGCACCCGACCGGGCACGAGCACCCCGGCCGAGCTGGTTGAATCGACGCCAGCCGCTCCACCGACCCGTCGACGCCGCACGCGCGGCCCCCGTCCCAGCAGAGGGAGACCCGATGACCAAGGCCACGGCGAAGGCCAGGCCCTCGTCCGCGCCGCAGGGCGCCGACAGCCACGACGTGATCCGTGTGCACGGCGCGCGCGTGAACAACCTCAAGGACGTCAGCGTCGAGCTCCCGAAACGCCGCCTGACCGTGTTCACCGGCGTGTCCGGCTCGGGCAAGAGCTCGCTGGTCTTCGGCACGATCGCCGCGGAGTCGCAGCGGCTGATCAACGAGACCTACAGCGCCTTCGTGCAGGGCTTCATGCCCACGCTCGCCCGGCCCGAAGTCGACGTGCTCGAAGGCCTCACCACGGCGATCATCGTGGACCAGGAGCGGATGGGCGCCGACCCGCGGTCCACTGTGGGCACCGCGACCGACGCCAACGCGATGCTGCGGATCCTCTTCAGCCGCCTCGGCAAGCCGTATATCGGTTCGCCGCAAGCGTTTTCCTTCAACGTCGCCTCGATCAGCGGCGGCGGTGCGGTGACGTTCGAACGCGCGGGGCGGACGGTGAAGGAGCGCCGCACCTTCAGCATCACCGGCGGCATGTGCCCGCGCTGCGAAGGCCGCGGCAAGGTCAACGACATCGACCTCACCGCGCTCTACGACGAGAACAAGTCGCTCAACGAAGGCGCCATCACCATCCCCGGCTACAGCATGGAGGGCTGGTACGGCCGCATCTTCCGCGGCAGCGGCTTCTTCGACCCGGACAAGCCGATCAAGAAGTTCACGAAAAAACAGCTGAACGACCTGGTGTACAAGGAACCGACGAAGATCAAGGTCGAGGGCATCAACCTCACCTACTCGGGCCTCGTGCCCGCGATCCAGAAGTCGTTCCTGTCCAAGGACGTCGACGCGATGCAGCCGCACATCCGCGCGTTCGTCGAGCGAGCGGTCACCTTCACGATCTGTCCCGAGTGCGACGGGACGCGCCTGTCGGCGGAGGCGCGCTCGTCGAAGATCGGCGAGCTCTCCATCGCCGACGCGTGCGCCCTGCAGATCAGCGACCTCGCCGAGTGGGTGAGCGGGCTGAAGGAACCGTCGGTCGCTCCCCTGCTGACCTCGCTGCGGCACACGCTCGACTCGTTCGTCGAGATCGGGCTGGGCTACCTCTCGCTCGACCGGCCGTCGGGCACGCTCTCGGGCGGCGAGGCGCAGCGCACCAAGATGATCCGCCACCTCGGGTCGTCGCTGACCGACGTGACCTACGTGTTCGACGAGCCGAGCATCGGCCTGCACCCCCACGACATCCAGCGGATGAACGGCCTGCTGCGGCAACTGCGGGACAAGGGCAACACGGTGCTCGTCGTGGAGCACAAGCCGGAGACGATCGCAATCGGCGACCACGTCGTCGACCTCGGCCCCGACGCGGGCAGCGGCGGCGGCGAGGTCGTGTACGAGGGCAGCATCGAGGGCCTGCGCAAGTCCGGCACCCGCACCGGGCGCCACCTCGACGACCGCGCCAAGCTGAAGCCGTCGGTGCGCACGCCGTCGGGCGCGCTCGAGGTGCGCGGCGCGAACACGCACAACCTGCAAGACGTCGACGTCGACATCCCGCTCGGCGTGCTCGTGGTCGTCACGGGCGTGGCGGGTTCGGGCAAGAGCTCACTCATCCACGGCTCGGTCTCGGGCGGCGACGACGTGGTGACCGTGGACCAGGGTGCGATCCGCGGCTCGCGGCGCAGCAACCCGGCCACCTACACCGGCCTGCTGGAGCCGATCCGCAAGGCGTTCGCGAAGGCCAACGGCGTGAAGCCGGCCCTGTTTAGCGCCAACTCCGAGGGCGCGTGCCCGAACTGCAACGGCGCGGGCGTCGTCTACACCGACCTCGCGATGATGGCCGGCGTCGCCACGCCGTGCGAGGTGTGCGAGGGCAAGCGGTTCCAGGCCGAGGTGCTGGAGTACCACCTGGGCGGGCGCGACATCAGCGAGGTGCTCACGATGTCGGTGGCCGAGGCCGAGGAGTTCTTCGGCGACGGCGAGGCGAAGCTCCCGGCGGCGCACAAGATCCTGCGGCGCCTGGCCGATGTCGGGCTCGGCTACCTCACACTCGGCCAGCCCCTCACCACGCTCTCGGGCGGCGAGCGCCAGCGGATCAAGCTGGCCACGAAAATGGGCGCCGACGGCGGCGTCTACGTCCTCGACGAGCCGACCGCCGGCCTGCACCTGGCCGACGTCGAACAGCTGCTGGGCCTGCTGGACCGGCTCGTCGAGGCCGGCAAGTCCGTGATCGTCATCGAGCACCACCAGGCCGTGATGGCCCACGCCGACTGGATCATCGACCTCGGCCCCGGCGCCGGCCACGACGGCGGGCGCGTCGTGTTCGAGGGCACGCCGGCCGACCTCGTCGCGAAGCGCGCGACACTGACCGGCGAGCACCTGGCGGACTACGTCGGCGCGTGATCGACGCGGCTCAGGAACCCTTCGACAGCGCGGGGGTCCTGAGCCGGTGCGCGGCCAGATCGATCCGGGTCAGCGACCGAGGACAATCCGCCGCACGGCAGCGCGTCAGTCCGTGGGCAGGGCGGCGGTGAGCTTGCCGGGGTTGAGCATCCAGAGGATCTTGTCGATGCCGTCTTCCGTGGAGGTGAAGCTGATGACGCCGTACACGGCGCCGTTGCGGCTGAGCACCGCGGCGAGCTCGCCGTTGACCTGCGTGAAGACGATGTCGGCATCCGTCCAGAAGAACGGCTGGTACGCACGGATGACCTTCGCGAGCGTGGCCGGGCCGAAGATCGCCGAGCGTGCGGCCCGGGCGACGCCGCCGCCGTCGGAGTAGCTCACCACGTCGGCGGCGAAGAGCTGCTCCAGCGCCGGCAGGTCCCCGGCCTGCGCGGCGGCGAGGAACGCGGTGAGCAGCTTCTTGCGCTCCTCCTCGCTCACGGGCTTGCGCTTCTCCGCAGCGAGGTGCTTGCGGGCGCGGCTCACGTACTGGCGCGCCGTGACCTCGGTGGTCTGGATGATCTCGGCGATCTGCGAGTACGGGTAGTCGAACGCCTCCCGCAGCACGTACGCGGCACGCTCGGTCGGCGTGAGCTTCTCCAGCAGCATCAGCACGGCGACCTCCAGCGCGGCGGCGCGCTCGGCGCCGAGCTGCGGGTCGGCCGTCGTGTCGACGGGCTCGGGCAGCCAGGGCCCGACGTAGGTCTCGCGCCGCGCGTAGGCGGTGCGCGTGGCGTTGATGGCCAGGCGCGTGGTCGTGGTCGCGAGGTAGGCAGCCGGGTTCTCGACCACCGAGCGGTCTGCCTTCTGCCAGCGCAGCCACACCTCCTGCAGCACGTCCTCCGCGTCGGCCGCGCTGCCGAGCATGCGGTACGCGATGCCGAACAGCCGCGGGCGCACCTGCGCGAAGACCTCGGCCGCATCGTCGAGAGTGGCGCTTGCGCTCTCTTCCATACCCCCGGCAGCCCTTCCGACGACGTGTGCGACTGACGCGGCCAGCTTACGCCGAGGCCGGGGCCGGCCGGTGATCATCCACCGCGATGACCGCTGTGACGTGGTGCTGCTTTGCCGGACCGGCTGTCTGTCCACAGTGGAGCATTCCACGATCGAGTGACAGAAGGCTCGCGAAGTGTCCACACCGGAGGCACGATGATCACCGGACCTGCCCGTGACAGGATCGGAGCCGGAATGCGAACAGTGCCGGGAAACGACCGTGGCGGCCGGTGGCGGCGGTCTTTGCTGATCGTCGCCGGAGTGCTGGTGCCGGGAGGGCTGCTGACGGCGCCCGCGTCGGCCGCTCCGGCAGCCGACTACTCACTCGCCGGGGACACCTACGCCGGCGCGCAGATCGCGGCGCACGAAGGGGTGCACGGGGGTCCTGACCTGGCCCGGGCCGACGTCGACCAGACGCTCGGCCACGACGTGAGCGGCCACACGGGCGCCGTCGACTGGAAGGCGGCGAGCGGGTCGGGCGCGCGGTTCACCTACGTCAAGGCGACGGAGGGCACGGGGTTCGTCAACCCGCAGTTCGGCGGGCAGTACGACGGGGCGCACGCCGCCGGGATCATCCGCGGCGCCTACCACTTCGCGCGGCCCGACGTGTCCGGCGGTGCGGAGCAGGCGGAGTACTTCATCGCGCACGGCGGGGCCTGGCGCGGAGACGGCAAAACGCTGCCCGGCGCGCTCGACATCGAGTACAACCCGTACGGCGATGCCTGTTACGGCAAGAGCCCGGCCGACATGACCAACTGGATCGCCGACTTCACGCGCACCTACCTCGCGAAGGAAGGCCGCAGCGCGCTGATCTACACCTCCACCACATGGTGGAAACGCTGCACCGGCAACACGAACCGCTTCGGCGACACGGATCCGCTGTGGCTCGCGCGCTACGCCCCGCAGATCGGCGAGCTGCCGGCGGGCTGGGACAAGCAGAGCATCTGGCAGTTCTCCCGCACCGGCGGCCTGCCGGGCGACCAGAACTACTACAACGGGCCGTTCAACCGGGTTCAGGCGCTGGCGAGCGGGCCGGCCGCCGCCGCGGCCTGACCCCGGCGTGAAAGCGGGCCTGAGGTCACACGATCCGAACTCTGCCCTCCTTGTGGAGGCGCCGGAGATCGTGGTTGAGGCGGCTCCGCGCCGTCGGGCTCTCAGAGATTTCGGTCGGCGTGGCCGGCCCACCGAACTCGCCGCCCTCGAGACCCAAGCAGAGTCACGTTTTCGCCGTCGCCGGGTCTCGAAGCAGTCCAGCGCGGTCGCGGATTGCTTCGAGGGCTGTCGCGGCGTGTGACGAGAACGGTTTCGCGTGGTCGCTGGTGTTGATCCATTCGCGGAGGCCGACGCTGAATGCAAGGATCAGCATCTCGGCGGCGAGGCGCGCGGTCAGCTCGTCGACGCCGCGGTCGGTGAGTGCGGCGGCCGCCGCTGCCGTGGTTCGTGCGATCTTCAGCAGTCCCCGCTCCCGCACGTCCATGTTCGCGTCGGCAATCCGGCGCCGCTGAACGGCCCTAGGGCGCTGATCAGCTGTCATCCTCGCGTCCGCCGCGTGCAAGGCGGACAGGAGACAAGCGGGCACATCGGCTTCCGCCGGTGCGGAGCGGATCGCGTCGGTCAAGAGAATGGCGAGCTCGTCCTCTTGACCGAAGAGGATCTCGCGTTTGTCGGCGAAGTGCCGGAAGAAGGTCGCGCGATTCAGGCCGGCACGCTCGGCGATCTGCGCCACCGTCGTGTTCTCGTATCCCTGAGCGGAGAACAGCTCGAGCGCGGCATCCTCGAGTCGCTCACGCGCATCCGGCGCCCATCTGCTCATGCTCACACGATAAACGATGCGACGGCATCGCATCAGATCCTTGACGCGACTGTGTCGCATCGCTAGCCTTGATGCGACACAGTCGCATCACTTGCAGGGAGCATCACGTGCGCATCTTCGTCACCGGGGCCTCCGGCTGGATCGGATCCTCAGTTGTCCCCGAACTCATCGACGCCGGCCACGAGGTCGTCGGCCTGGCTCGTTCCGACACCGCCGCAGCCGCGATCGAGCAGCTGGGCGCCGAGTCCCGCCGCGGTGGCCTCGACGACCTCAAAATCCTCCGAGATGCGGCGGAAGAGAGCGACGGCGTCATCCACCTCGCCTACGCTCACGAGCTCGGGCAGGTCGGCGGCGCCCCGGCCGACGCCGCCGCCATCGACGTGTTCACGAACGCGCTCGAAGGCACCGGCAAGCCGCTGCTCGTCACCGGCGCGACCATCACCGTGCCGCGCCGAGCCGCCACCGAGAACGACGAACTGGTGCCAGAGGGGCCCATCGCCGCGCGCATCAAGAACATGCAGGCCGCCCTCGCCGCCGCCGATCGCGGAGTCCGCGTGAGCCTTGTCATGATCCCGCGATCCGCACATGGCACGGGCGAGCAGCACGGCTTCATCCCCCAGCTGACCACCCGGGCAAGGACAACCGGAGTCTCCGCGTACGTGGGCGACGGGATGAACCGCTGGCCCGCCGTGCACGTCAAGGACGCCGCGACCCTGTACCGGCTCGCGATCGAGAAGGCACCCGCGGGATCGGTCCTGCACGCCGTGGGCGACGAGGGAGTCGCCTTTCGCGATATCGCCGAAGCGATCGGGCGCGGCGTCGGCGTGCCCGCGCAATCCCGCCCCGCAGAGGAGTTCGGCATGCCCCTCGGGGCACTCCTGGGCACCGACATGCCCGCATCGAGCACGATCACCCAGCAACTGCTCGGGTGGACACCGACGCACCCCGGCCTCATCGATGACATCGAAGAAGGGCACTACTTCGCCTGACGACCTGCAACCGGAGGAGCCAACGATCCGACGCCCCTCCGCATCAGAGCCATGACCTGTTTCTCAGGCGCCGCCGTGTTGCCGGAAGCCGCGTTCCTCATGGGTGATGGCGGCCGTTCACGTTCGTTGTCGCTGTCGTTGTCGTTGATCGATTGTCGACCGCAGCGGGGTGTCCTTTAAGGATCGGTAGGCGTCATGATCGCGGCCGCTGCATCCCCAACGGCAAGAAAACCGAGTTCAGCGCCCCGGGGGGAGTTCGTGCAATGACGGTGAAAGCGGTTCGCCAACACCTCGAACGCCTCCGCCAGCTCGGGCGGGCCGACGACCTCCAGGTCCGCGTCGAACCGCCCGAACGCGGCGGCCAGCGAAACCCACGACCACGAGCCCAGCTCCAGCCGGCACCGGTCCGGGCCGGCCTCCTCGACGACGGCGTCCCCGGCGTAGCGCGACACTGCCGCGGCGGGCAGGTCGAGGATCACCGAGCCGCGGCAGGGCCAGCCGCTGCCGGAGCCCTGGAACCGGCTGGTCACGAAGGCGGCGACGCTGCCGCCGGGCAGCTCGCGCGGGGTGAACCGCGGGCCGGTCGGAGTGCGGGGCGTGAGGCGGTCGGCGCGGAAGACGCGCCAGTCGCCGCGGTCGAGGTCCCAGGCCACGAGGTACCAGAGGCCGCCGCGGGCGACGAGGTGGTGCGGCTCGACGCGCCGCGGCGCGGGGCCGGGTGGGTAGTCGAAGCGCAGCACCTCGCTCGCGTGGACGGCGGTGCCCAGCGCCGCTAGTACCTCGCTGCCGACTTGCGGCCCCGGCCGGGCCAGCGCGGTCACGCGGACGCTGTCGATCCGGTGCCGCAGCCGGGCGGGCATCACCTGGCGCACCGTCGTCAGCGCCCGCGCGGCCGCTTCCTCGATGCCCGCGCCGGCGGTGGTCGCCAGCTGCAGGGCGACGGCGAGCGCGACGGCCTGCTCGTCGTCGAACAGCAGCGGCGGCAGCTGCGCGCCGGCGTCGAGGCGGTAGCCGCCGTCGGGTCCCTTGGTCGCGACGATCGGATATCCCAGCTCCCGCAAGCGATCGACGTCACGGCGGACAGTGCGCGGGCTGATGGCGAGCCGCTCGGCCAGCGCCGCACCCGGCCAGTCGCGGCGCGCCTGCAGCAGCGAGAGCAACGCCAGGAGGCGGGCGGAGGTCTTCGGCACGGTTTCATCATGATGGAAGAAGCGGCCACATCCTGTCCGCTTCCCTTGCGACGATGACGTCATGACCGAAAAGACCGAACTCCTCGCGCAGCTGGCCCGCGCTCGGGAGACGCTGAAGACGAGCGTCCGCGACCTCACCGACGAGCAGCTGGGCGAGCGCCCCACCGTCAGCGAGCTGTGCCTCGGCGGGCTCGTCAAGCACGTCGCGTCGATGGAAGAGCAGTGGCTGCGCTTCGCGGTCGAAGGCGCGTCGGCGATGAGCTACGAGCTGCCCGACGACGTGACCTGGGCCGATTTCGCGGCCGGGACCGCGCGCGAGTATCCGAACTGGGCGATCGAGCACCAGGCGGAATTCAGCATGCAGCCCGGCGACACGCTCGCCGGCATCTTGAAGCGCTACGACGAGGTCGCGGCGCGGACCGAGGAGATCGTCGCCGCCGTGCCCGACCTGGCGGCGGCGCACCCGTTGCCGGAAGCGCCGTGGCACGAGGCCGGAGCCGAGCGCAGTGTGCGCGGGGTCCTGCTGCACGTGATCGTCGAGACCGCGCAACACGCGGGCCACGCCGACCTGCTGCGCGAAACGCTCGAGGCGTCGTGACGGTGCTGGACGGTCGCGCGCTCAACCGCGCGACGCTCGCCCGCCAGCTCCTGCTGGAGCGCGCCGACCTGCCCGCGCTCGACGCCGTCGCGCACCTGTGCGGGCTGCAGGCGCAGGAGCCGCAGGAACCGTTCACGGGTTTGTGGTCGCGGTTGCGGGCCTTCGAGCCGGCGGAGCTCTCGGACCTCCTCGTCGGACGGCAGGTGGTCCGGACCCATCTCATGCGCCGCACCGTCCACCTCGTCACCGCCGACGACGCCCTCGCCTGGCGCACCCGCCACGACGCGATGCTGCGCCAGCGCGTGCTCGGCGTCTACCGGCGCGAGCTCGACGGCGTCGACCTCACGGAGCTCGCCGCGGCGGGCCGCGCGGTCCTCGCCGACGGCGAACCGCGGTCCATGCCCGAGCTCGCGCGGGCCGTGGCGGACCGCTGGCCGGCGCCGGGACCACGCGCGCTGGGCGAGATGCTGGTCGCCGCGCTCGTGCCCGCGGTGCAGCTGCCGCCGCGCGGGGTGTGGCGGCAGAAGGCGGGCGTGCGGTACCTGCCGCTGTCCGCCTGGCTGGGCCGCGAAGTCCCGGCTCGCCCGGACGACGTCGTCGGCGCCGAGCTGGTCCGCCGCTACCTCGCCGCCTACGGCCCCGCCGCCACCGCCGACCTGCGCGCGTGGTCCGGCCTCGCCGGGCTGCCCGCCGCCGTCGCTTCGGTGCGCGACGAACTGGTGTCCTTCCGCGACGACCGTGGCCGCGAACTGCTGGACCTCCCCGACGCCCCGCGCCCCGCCCCGGACACCCCGGCGCCCGTCCGCTTCCTTCCCGCGTTCGACAACGCGCTGCTCGGCTACTCCGACCGCACCCGCATCGTCGACGACGCCCACCGCAACCTCTCCGTCGCGGGCTCCCGCGTCCTCCTCGTGGACGGCCACGTCACGGCGACGTGGACCGTCGAGGAGGGCACGGTGGTGGTGGTGGCGCCGCTGCGTCGGCTGACTCGCGCGGAGCGCGCGGCCGTCTGCGACGAAGGTGAGGCGGTGGCGCTGTTCCTGTCCGATGGGGAGCACCGGGGTGTCCGGGTCGAAAGCTGGTGACCCGGGGTACCAGGACCACCGGACGATGGTGACCGGCCCGGGGCGGCGTGACGACTGAGGGCAGGACGAACTCACCGCAGAACAGCACGCAGCGGACCCGCCGCCGGGTCGCCGGGGTGGCCGCGGCGACAGTGGCGGCCGCCGGGATCGTGACGGCGGTCGCGGGGGCAGGGCCGCCGGAGCCCGCGGCCAAGCCGGCCGCTTTCGTGTCCACTGAGGACAGTCCGCATCCCGAGGACCGGACCACGACGGCCGCAATGGCCGGCGATCGACGCGGGGCACCGGGACCGAGCCGGGCGACGATCGGGACGCCCGGGCGCAGGCGACCGGCGACCGGTACTACGGCAGCGGTGGCGACCACGGTGGCGACAGCGGCCACGGCAGTCCGGCCGACACTGACCGACAATCCACACAGGACAATGCCACCGCCGGAACCCCGGCATTGGCACCGGCCCCGTCAGTGGTGCGGCCGCTTCAGCCCGGTCAGGTCGCGCTTGACCACGGTATTGCGGTCGCCCACGGTGGTGCCGAAGGCGAACTGCGGCCAGTACCCCATGATCTCCTGGCGGCTGCGCTCGCTCCACTGGCGGGCGAGCCCGCTGCGGGACTTGTAGAAGTTCAGCGCGTAGCCGTGGGTGTGCAGGCGCAGGATGGAGAACCCGCCCGGGTATTCCCTGGCCGCGGCCACTTCCTGCAGCGTCACGCGCGGCGCCGCCGGGCTGATCGTGCGGTGGTTGCGGTGGGTGTGGCCCGCGTGGTGCAGGAACACGCCCGGCGTCTGCGAGTACCAGTGGCCGGAGCCCGGTTCCGCCCGCCGGAACGTCGGGCGGGCGGAACCGGGCCGGGTCAGGCGACCAGCCGCAGCGGCTGTTCGAGCGCGTCGACCAGCACGCCCAGCCAGGAGGCCGCCAGCGCCCCGTCGATCGCGCGGTGGTCGACCGCCAGCGTGAGCGCGAGCTGCGTCGCCACGGTCAGCTCGCCGTCCTCCACGACCGCACCGGGTTTCCCGGCGCCCACCGCGAGGATCGACGACTGCGGCGGGTTGATGATGGCCGTGAAGTCGTCCACGCCGTACATGCCGAGGTTGCTCACCGCGATCGAGCCGCCTTCGAGGTCCTGCTGCTTGAGCTTGCCCTCGTCGGCCTGGGTCGCGAAACCCTTGACCTGGCGCGAAATCGCGCTCGGCGCCAGCTTCTCGACCCCGCGTACGACCGGAGTGACCAGGCCCCGTTCGGACGCGATCGCGACGCCGACGTCGACCGAGTCGTACTTGCGCAGCGCGTCCTCGGTCCAGATGACGTTGGCGTCGGGCACCTCGGTGTGCGCGACGGCCACGGCCCGGATGATCAGGTCGTTGACCGAGATGCGCGCCGGCGACACCTCGTTGAGCTGCTTGCGCAGAGCCAGCAGCGCGTCGATCCGCGCGGTGCGCCGCACCGAGAAGTGCGGCACGGTCTGCTTGCTCACCGTGAGCCGGCTCGCGATGGCGCGGCGGATCCGGGTGTGCGGGATCTCGGTGAACGCCGCGCCTGCCGCGGGTTCACGGCGGGCGGGGGCCGGTTCGGCCACGGGCATTTCGCGTGCCGGGGTCGGTTCAGGCTGTGGCGTCGCCGGTGCCGGCCGGTCCGCACGCGCGATCGCGTCCGCCACGTCCTTGCGCACGATGCGCCCGTTCGGCCCGGTCCCGGCCACCTCCTCGAGCCCGATCCCGGCTTCCTTCAACATCTTGCGCGCCAGGGGACTCGCGAAAATCCGCTCGCGCGAACCGTTCGACGCCGCCGGTGCCGGCCCGGACCGGGCCGGCTCGGACTGAGCCGAACCGTTCGGCGAAGCCGAAGCACCCAGCTCCGCCAGCAGCCCGCTCACGTCCTCCCCCACGGCACCCAGCACGGCGATCGGCGTGCCGACCTCCACCGTCGTCCCGCGGTCCACCAGCTGCCGTAGCACGGTCGAGCCGGCTTCGGCCTCGACCTCCACGGCCGCTTTGTCCGTCTCCAGCACGGCCAGCGCCGTGCCGGCGTCGAACGCCTCGTTCTCGGGCACCAGCCACTCGCTCAGCACGGCCTCGGTCGACCCCGTGGCGACTTCGGGCACCCGCAACAGCGTTGCCATCGTTGGAACTCCTCGCTGCCGGTCGCAGTTGCGGTCAGTCGGACAGGCGCCGCAGCGCCGCGGTCACTTCCTCGGTCCGCGCGATCGCCGCGCGTTCGAGGACCTTGCTGATGCTGGGCGACGCCTCGCCGCCGGTGACGCGCTCGATCGGCGCGTCGAGCCAGTCGAACAGGCGGCGCTGGATCTCGTCGGCGAGCTTCCCGCCGTACGAAGTGCCGATGGCGCCTTGCTCGACGATCAGCACCCGGTTGGTCTTGCGGACGCTGCGTTCGATCGTGTCCCAGTCGAGGCTCGCGCGGTCGAGCCAGCGCAGGTCGATCAGGTCGGCGCTCACACCGGTCTCGTCCAGGGCCTCGAGGCAGTGCCCGACCATGGACAGGTAGCTGATCACGGTGAGGTCGTCGCCGGTGCGGCGCAGCGCGGCCTTGCCGACGGGGATGCGGTAGTCGAAGTCGTCGACCGGCGCGGTGCCCGTGGTGGCGTAGAGGTCCACGTGTTCCAGCACCACGACCGGGTCGTCGCAGGCCAGCGCGGTGTTCATCAGGCCGACGTAGTCGAACGGGTTCGACGGCGCCACGACCCGCAGCCCGGGTGCGGAGGTGAGGATCCCGGCCGGGTCCATCGAGTGCTGCGAGCCGTAGCCGGTGCCCGCGGCGAGCTTGCTGCGCAGCACGAACGGCACGCTGCCGGCCCCGCCGAACATGTGCCGCGCCTTGGCGACCTGGTTGAACAACTGGTCGGCGGCGACCCACATGAAGTCGGCGTACATGAACTCGACGACCGGGCGCGAGCGGCCGTCGATGGCCATGCCGCCGGCGAGACCGGTGAACGCGTTCTCGCTGATCGGGGTGCCCAGCACGCGCTCGGGTGCCGTTTCGATGGCCCTCTTCGTGGCGCCGTTGGTGCCGCCCTTGAGCCGGTCGACGTCCTCGCCGAGCACGACCACACGCTCGTCGGTCTCCAGCCGCCGGGCGAGGACATCGCTGACGGCGTCGATGAACCGGCGCTCCTTCAACGCCCCGCTGAAGGACTCGGCTTCCTCGTATCGGCTTCCGTCCAGTTCGGACAGATCGCCACGCACCCCGACGTCGACGAAGGTCGGGTCCGGCCACGCGGAGTCCTTGATGCGGCGCTTGCCGTCCGGCCCGTCTTCGACGAAGCTGTCGCCGATCTCGTGCAGCGTCCGGGTGATCTCTTCGTCGAACGCCTTGAGCTGGTCGTCGTCGGCGAGCCCGCGGCGCACGACGTGGCGGCGCAGCAGGTCGATCGGGTCGCGGTCGCGCCAGGACTTCTCTTCTTCCTTCGTGCGGTAGCCGAAGGCACTGCCCGGGTACGGGCCGTTCTGGTGGAAGTAGCGGTAGACCTCGGCCTCGACGATGGTCGGGCCGTTGCCCGCGCGCATGTGGGCCACGGCCTCGCTCATCGCCAGGTGCACGGCGAGTGGATCCATTCCGTCCACCTGCCAGCTCGGGATGTGGAACCCGAGGCCGCGCGCGGAGAGCCGGGTCTCGGCCGTGACCGTGTCGACGGGCGTGGACACCGCGTACTGGTTGTTCTCGATGAAGAAGCAGACGGGCAGCTTCCACGCGGCGGCGAGGTTGAACGTCTCGAGCACCGAGCCGATGTTCACGGCACCGTCGCCGAAGTAGGTGACGGTGACCGCGTCGGTGCCGGTGTGACGCTGGTTCCACGCGAAGCCCGCGGCTTGCGGCACTCCCCCGCCGACGATCGCGTTGGTGCCCATCGCGCCGGCCTCGCGCCACTGCAGGTGCATCGACCCGCCACGCCCGCTGCCGTAGCCCTCGGCCAGGCCGCAGATCTCGGCCAGCGTGCGGCGCAGCACCGTGCGCACCTCGTCGTCGATCGCCGGCAGCCCGGTGGGCTCCGGGGCGACGTGGCCGAAGGCCTTGGCGAGGAACTGGTGGTGGCCGCGGTGCGAGCCGTTCACGAAGTCGTCGCTGCGCAGCGGGAAGATCGAGCCGACGGCGCCGCCCTCCTGGCCGATGCTCGAGTGCGCCGGGCCGTGCACGAGACCCTGACCTGCGAGCTCCAGCACGTACTCCTCGAACGACCGGATCCACTGCGCTCGCCCGAGCAGGCTCAGCAGCAGGTCCGGTGCGGCTTCGTCCCAGTCCTCCGGTGTGGCGCGCAGGCGGATCCAGGGCGCGCCGGCGACCAGTGACTCGTGAGTGGCCATCAGGGCTCCTCATCTTCGAATGGATCCATTGCGAAAGGGTTGACGGAGACTATGCCGTCAAGTAGCCATGAAAAGCAAGCGAATGGATCCATTGGAGGTGTGCTCATGCCGATCCCCGGAGTGACGGGCGTCGACCACTTCGGCCTCACAGTGCCGGACCTCGACCAGGCCCACGAGTTCTTCACCGAGGTGCTGGGCTGCGAATACCTGTACCGGCTCGGGCCGTACGAGCACGACGACAGCTGGATGAGCGAGCACCTCGGCGTCGACGACAAAGCGGTGATGCGGCGCCTGCACTTCTACCGGCTCGGCGGCAAGGCGATCTTCGAGGTGTTCCAGTACGAGGCGCCGGAGCGCAACCCCGTGCCGCCGCGCAACTCCGACGTCGGCGGGCACCACATCGCGCTGTACGTGGAGGATCTCGACGCCGCGGTCGCCGACCTGCACCGCCGCGGCCTGCGTGTACTCGGCGAGCCGACCACCAGCAGCGGCGCGAGCGAAGGGCAGCGGTGGGTGTACTTCCTGTCACCGTGGGGCCTGCAGTGTGAGCTAGTGTCCTATCCGAACGGAAAGGCCTTCGACCACCGTCCGGAGGCGTTCGATTGAGAGGAACCGGCGTGGCCGTACCCGCGGGCGTGGCGAGCCAGCGCGTCGCCGACGAGCTGCGAGCGCGGATCCTCGACGGCCGCCTCGCCCCGGGCACGCGCATCATCCAGGACGAGCTGGCCGAGGAGCTGCGCACCAGCCGCCTGCCGGTCCGCGAAGCCCTGCGCATCCTGGAGTCCCGAGGGCTGGTGACCCTGCGCGCCAATTCCGGCGCGTGGGTCACGTCCATGGACGTGCGCGAGTGCGAGCTGTCGTACAAGATGCGCGAGCGGCTGGAACCTTTGCTGCTGGCCGAATCCGCGCCCCGGCTGTCCGATGAGGACATCGACGAGCTGGAGGCGCTCGAGGACCGCATCGAGCGGACCGACGACGTCGAGGAGTTCCTCGTGCTCGACCGGCAGCTGCACTGGACGGTCTATCGCCACCACGACGCCCACGACCTCGCCGCGATCCTCAACCGCTTGTGGGACACCACGCAGCACTACCGCCGGGCCTTCACGCGGCTGGCCGGGGAACGCCGCAGCTGGATCATCCGCGCGGAGCACCGGCTGCTCATCGAGGCGCTGCGCCAACGCGATCACGCGTCGGCCGAGCGCATCCTGGAGCTGCACATCCGGCGGACGCGCGTGGAGCTGGTGAAGCACCCGGAGGTGTTCGCGGTTCCCGTCCCGTCCCGAAGCGAGTTTAACGGTCACTGAACACCCGGCCTGGTGTCCACCAAGATTGAACGAAGGTGACCGCCTCGACCTCGAGGGAGGCGATGCTGTGCGACCGTCACAGGCGGCAGGCGATCAGGCGGATGTTCTCGCGGGGGTAGGGGGGCGGCTGCGGCAGGCGCGCACCGAGGTGGGCATCAGCGCCCGCGAGCTCGCGCGCAAGGCGGGCGTGTCGGTGAGCCTGGTGAGCCAGATCGAGAACGGCAAGGCCCGGCCCTCGGTCGCGTCGCTGTACGCGCTGGTGCAGCACCTGAACCTGACCGTGGACGAGCTGTTCGACCCCGCCGGCGAGCGGGCCGAGGCTCCGGAGCCGAAGCGCGGCCGGCCGGCCCTGTCTTCGAGCAACGGCGCAGCCGTGGCGGCCGGCGAGTTCTCGGTGCCGCAGAAGCTGATCAGCGCGCCGCTGGTGCAGCTGGGCGAGACCCGCGGCACGCTCAAGCTCGAAGGCGGCATCACGTGGGAGCGGCTCACGCCGCGTGACGTGCCCGGCGCCGACTTCCTCAAGATCACCTACGACGTCGGCGGCGCGTCGTGCCCCGAGGGCCGGCGCCAGACGCACCCCGGACACGAGTTCGGGTACGTCCTCAGCGGCTGCCTCGGCGTCACCGTCGGGTTCGACACCACCGAGATCGGCCCAGGCGACTCCGTCTACTTCGACTCGGCCACCCCGCACCGGCTGTTCAACGCGGGTGACGAGCCCGCCGTCGGCGTCTGGATGGTGCACGCGCCGTTCGGCTCGCCGAAGTAAAGCCCCTCCCCGCGGAATGCTCCGTCTCGACAGTGGTCACTATCGATGATAGTCAGAATTCGTGACCACCTCGACCGGAAGGTACCGTCATGACTCGCCTGGCTTTCGGGTTCTCGCTCGTGCCGACCCTCGACGTCGGCGCGCATCGCGAGCTGGCGGTGGCCGCGGAGGAGCACGGGCTGGAGTTCCTGGGCATCCAGGACCACCCGTACGTGCCGGAGTACCTCGACACCTTCGTGCTCGCGGGCGCTCTGCTGGCCGCCACCCGCCGCATCCACGTGTTCCCCGACGTGACGAACCTGCCGCTGCGCCCGCCCGCGATGCTCGCCAAGGCGGCCGCCTCGCTCGACCTCACGTCCGCCGGGCGCTTCGAGCTCGCCGTCGGCGCGGGCGGTTACTGGGACGCGATCGAGCGCCTCGGCGTCGAACGGCGCTCGCGAGCCGAGGCCAACGCCGCGCTCGAGGAGGCCTTCGAGCTCATGCGGGCGATCTGGCGCGCCGACCGCCGGCCCCTCCACCACCGCGGCGTTCACTACACAGTGGACGGTCTCGTGCCCGGGCCCCGGCCCGCGCACCCGATCGAGCTCTGGACCGGTGCGCGGGACCGAAGGCGCTGGCCCTGACCGGCCGAGTCGCCGACGGCTAGGCCGCGCCGATCCCGTCCTACCTGCCCTACGAGAAGTGGGGTCCGGCCCACGCGATCCTGGACGAGGCCGCGGCGGCCGCCGGCCGGCAGCCGTCGGACGTGCGGCGGATCTGCCAGGTCGTCGGCACGATCACCGACGCGCCCGGCACCCTCGATGTCGCCGCCGGCGCCGAACCCGTGCGCGGCGACGCGGCACAGTGGGCCGAGTTCTTGACGCGCTCGGCCACCGACCTGCCCTTCACGACGTTCGTCTTCTGGCCGGAGCACCAGACGATCGACCAGGTGCTGCGCTTCGCGCGAGACGTCGTGCCGGCGGTCCGGCAGGCGGTCGAGGGCTAAACCGGCGAGTCCCCGGGCGAGACCAGGCCGGTTTCGTAGGCCAGCACCACCGCTTGGGCGCGGTCGCGCAGGGACAGCTTCGCGAAGATGCGCGCGACGTGGGTTTTGATCGTCGCCTCGCTCAGGGTGAGGTCGGCGGCCAGCTCGGTGTTGGACCGGCCCCGGCCCAGCAGCGTCAGGACCTCGAGCTCGCGCGGGGTCAGCGCGGACAGGTCGCGGTGCGTCGGCGGAACTGCCGCGGCCGGAGCCGGAGCGGCGGCCGCCGCGAACCGTTCCACGAGCCGCCGCGTGATCGAGGGCGCCAGCAGCGCGTCGCCGGTGTCGACGAGCCGGACGGCGGCCACGAGGTGTTCGGGCGTCACGTCCTTCAGCAGGAAGCCGCTCGCGCCGGCGGCGAGGGCTTGGTAGACGTAGCTGTCGAGGTCGAACGTCGTCAGCATCAGCACCTTGCAGCCCGCGTCGTCGGCCAGGACGCGGCGCGCGGCTTCGAGACCGTCCATGGCGGGCATGCGGATGTCCATGAGCACGACGTCCGGGTGCAGCTCCCGCACCAGCTCCACCGCGGCCACCCCGTCGGCCGCTTCACCGACCACGTCGATGCCGCCGGCCGTGAGGATCATGCGAAAGCCCGTGCGGACCAGGCCTTGGTCGTCGGCGATGACGACGCGCGGGGC
Source organism: Amycolatopsis sp. NPDC051373 (assembly GCF_040689465.1). Taxonomy (NCBI): domain Bacteria; kingdom Bacillati; phylum Actinomycetota; class Actinomycetes; order Pseudonocardiales; family Pseudonocardiaceae; genus Amycolatopsis; species Amycolatopsis sp. NPDC051373. The sequence goes on from NZ_JBFBAE010000002.1 coordinate 337,305, forward strand.
GGTCACGGGCGCTCCAGCGGGATCCGCGCGCGCACGCGGAATCCGCCCCCGAGGCGGCGCCGCGCGTCGAGGTCACCGCCGAAGGCCGCGACGCGTTCCCGCAGCCCGAGCAAGCCGCGCCCTTCCCCCTGCGAGGAGGACGCGGCGGCCGAACCGCCCGTGAGCACGCTCGGCCCGCTGTTCACCACCTCGACCCGCAGGTAGTGGTCGGTGTAGCGCACCGTCACCTCGGCCTTCCCCCCGTCACCGTGCTTGAGCGCGTTGGTCAGGGCCTCCTGGATGATCCGGTACGCCGTCAAGTCCACTCCGGACGGCAGCGACCGCGGCTCGCCCGACACACGCACCTCTACCGGCAGCCCGGCGAACGCGATCCGGTCGACGAGCGGGCTCAGCCGCGCGAGGCTGGGCTGCGGCGCGAGGTCGGGCGGCTCCTCGCCGTCGGCGGGCGGCGCGAGCAGGCCGAGCAGGTTCCGCAGCTCCGTCATCGTGTCGCGGCCGGCGGTCTCGACCTCCCGCAGCGCCTCGGCCGCCTGCGCGGGCTCGGTCTCGACCACCAGGCGCGCGGCGCCGGCCTGCACGAGCATCACACTCACGTTGTGGCTCACGATGTCGTGCAGCTCCCGGGCGATCCGCGCGCGTTCGGCGTCGACCGCCTGCTGCGCGGCGCTTTCCCGTTCGCGCTCCAGCAGCCATCTGCGCTGCTGCAGCGCACGGGCGGCCGCGCGCCGCGCGCGAACCAGCCGCACGCCCAGCACCACCGCGACCAGGCACGCCAATGCCGCGACCCCGAGTTCCCACACGCCCTGACTCTCCCAGGCCGCCGCGCCCGCCGCATCAACCCGGCGGCTACATCCCCAGGATGACCACGTTCGGCGGTTACCTCCCCGGACTGATGCCACGGCGGCGACGCTGCTTCAGGATTGCGTGCCGTGACCAGTGACGAGAGCAGAGCGAACCCGGTGGTGCAGCTGACCGCCGTGCGCAAGGAGTACAGCGATTCGGTGGCCCTGGACGGGGTCTCGCTGGGGATCCGCGCGGGTGAGGCGGTCGCGGTGATGGGGCCGTCGGGCAGCGGGAAGTCGACGCTGCTGAACATGGTGGCCGGGCTGGACCGTCCGACGTCCGGGTCCGTCGTGGTCAACGGCGAAGACCTCGGCAAGCTGAGCGAGACGGGGCTCGCGCTGTTCCGCCGCAGGCGCATCGGCATGATCTTCCAGTTCTTCAACCTGCTCGACGACCTCCCGGCGCTCGACAACGTCGCTCTCGCCGCGCAGTTGACCGGGACTTCGGCCGCGCAGGCCCGCGCCCGTGCGCTGGAGCTGCTCGACGAGCTCGGCATCGCCGGGCGCCGCAACATCTACCCCGCGCAGCTCAGCGGCGGCGAACGCCAGCGCGTGGCCGTGGCGCGGGCGCTGATGAACCGGCCCGCCCTGCTGCTGGCCGACGAACCCACGGGCGCGCTCGACAGCCGCTCCGGCGAGCAGGTGATGGACCTGCTGCTCGACCTCAACCAGATCGGGCAGACGCTGCTGCTCGTCACGCACGACGAGCGGCTCGTGAAGCAGTGCGCCACGCGTGTGGTCCAGGTCGTCGACGGCCGGATCGCCGCGACCTCGGGTCTGGAGCGCTCGTCGTGAGCGCGGTGTGGCGGGTGGCACGCGCCGCCGTCCGGCGCCGGCGGGTGCAGACGGCCGTGATCGCCGTCGTGGTCGCGGTGTCGACCGGCACGATCGTGCTCGCACTCGGGCTGCTGGTGTCGGCGTCGGGGCCGTTCCAGCGGGCGCACGCGGAGCAGAACGGCGCGCACCTCGTCGTCGCCTACGACACCACGCGGGTGTCGGGCGAGCAGCTCGCCGCCACCTCCGCCCGGCCGCGCGTCGAGGCGTCGGCGGGGCCGTTCGGGCAGGTCACGCTGGATACCGCGAAGAGCGTCGCGGCGCGGACGGGCAGCCTGACCACGGTCGGGCGCGCGGACCCCGAAGGTGCCGTCGACCGGCTGGACGTGTGGGCGGGCCGGTGGGCCACCGCGCCCGGGGAGATCGTGCTGAAGTTCCCGCGCGGCTCCGACGACCTCGTGCCGCTGGGTTCGCGGATCGAGATCCCGGGCAAGCCGGTGCTCACCGTCGTCGGGTTCGCGTATTCGGTGAGCGCCTCCGCCGACGCGTGGGTGACACCGGCGCAGCTGACAGCGCTGCAGCCGACCACCGCGCAGGTGCTCTACCGCTTCACCCACGCCGCCACGGCGGCGGAGGTCGACGCGGGCCTGACTGCGGTGACAGCCGGGTTGCCGGCGAGGTCCGTGCTCGGCGAGCAGTCCTACCTGACCGTCGAGGAACGGCTCGACTCCGACGTCGGCCCGTACGTGCCCTTTCTGGTCCCGTTCGGCATCCTCGGGCTCGCGGTGGCCGTGCTGATCGTCGCCAACGTGGTGAGCGGCGCCGTGGTGTCCGGTTTCCGCGACATCGGGGTGCTCAAGTCGCTCGGGTTCACGCCGAACCAGGTGATGGCCGTGTATCTGCTGATGGTGCTCGTACCCGCCACCCTCGGCTGCGTCGTCGGGACGATCGGCGGCAATCTCGTCGCCAAGCCAGTGCTCGCCGATGCGTTCAGCGCGTTCGGCGCGGGCGACGCCGGGATCGACTCGTGGGTCGACGCCGTCGCGCTGGTGGGCTTGCCGCTGGTTGTCGTGCTGGCGGCACTGGTTTCCGCACTGCGGGCCCGCCGACTGCCGGCGACCGCGGCGATCAGCGCGGGCAGCGGGCCCCGGTTCGGCCGCGCGCTCACGGTCCAGCGCCGGCTCGCCGGCACCCGGCTGCCACGCTCGGTGAGCCTCGGCCTCGGCGTCCCGTTCGCCCGCCCGGCACGCAGTGTGCTGACGCTGGCGGCGATCGTGCTCGGGGTCATGACGGTGACGTTGTCGATCGGCGTGACGCTGTCGGTCAACGCGTACAACACCGCGATGCGGCCCGCGCACCCCGATCGCGTCGAGTTCCTCGCCGGCCTGACCGACGGTCTCACTCTGCCCGCCGACGTACCTGGCCCGCACCCGGACGCGGCACTCACCGACCCCGCCGACGAGGCGATGCTGCGGTCGCTGCCCGGTTCCGCCCGGGTCGCCGCTTCGGCGACGCGCACCGTGCATCTGCTCGGCAGCCAGGAGAACCCCTCGGTCATCTTCTCCCGCGGGGATTCGGCGGCGCTGGGACCGGAGATCCTCGACGGCCGGTGGGCGGCCCGCGCCGGGGAAGCCGCCGCGCCGTCACGGTTCCTCAACCAGCGCGGGGTCGCCCTCGGCGACACGATCACGGTGGAGCTGGGCGGAAACCGCACGCAGCTGACGTTCGTCGGGGTCACGCTGACCAACAACGACCAGGCGATCTACGCCGACTGGGCGACCCTCGACGTGCTCGCGCCGGGCACCCGCGCGGAGACCTACGACGTGCAGCTTGCTCCCGGCGCCGACCACGAGACGCTCGTGAACGCGGTGCACGCCCGCGACCCCGGGCTGGAGGCCGCTCCCCCGCGCGACGGCACGTCTTCGCAGGCCGTGCTCCTGGTCGGCAGCGCGTCGATCCTGACGCTGGTGCTCGCGATCGTCGCGGCGCTGGGCGTGTTCAACACCGTGGTGCTCAACGCTCACGAACGCCGCCGCGACCTGGGGATGCTCAAGGCGATCGGGATGACGCCGCGCCAGGTGACGGTCATGATGGTCACCTCGATGGGGGTGCTGGGCGTGGTCGGCGGGCTGCTCGGGCTGCCGCTCGGCTTCCTCGTGCACCGGCTGGTCGGGCCGGCCATGCTGCGCGCCGCCCAGTCGGACGTGTTCGGGTTCGTCATCGACGTCTACCGCGCGCCGTTGCTCGTCGCGCTGGGGCTGGCCGGGATCGTCATCGCCGTGCTGGGTGCGCTCATCCCCGCCGGGCGCGCGGCTCGCCTGCCGATCGCGACGGTGCTGCACAACGAATGAAGCCCTGGAGCGGGCCCGGTCGCCGGGGGAGGGCCCGCTTCAGTCCACTTCGGACTGTTGGGTGCGGCGGTAGTGCCGGCGCGCCTTGAGGCGGTTGCCGCACGTGGCCATCGAGCACCAGCGGGCGGTGTTGGCCTTGCTGTGGTCGATGAGGAACAGTCGGCACTCCGGGTTGGCGCACGGGCGCAGGCGGCCGGACTCGCGCAGGCCGTCCCAGGTGAGGACCGCGCGCGCCGCGGCGGCGTGGCCCGCGGGGGCGTCCAGGGTCCAGCCGATGCCGTCCGCGCCGAGGGTTGCGAGGTAGCCGACCCCCTCGACGAACCGCCCGACCGACGACGGTTCCGCGTCGCCGCGCACCACGTCCTGCAGGGTCGCGCGCAGGTCGAGCAGGGTGCGCCACTCCCCCTCCGTCGCGGGTTGCCCGTGGGCGGACAGCCAGCGCAACCCATCGTCCGCGGCCTCCAGGTCGTCGTGTGGTGCGCCGTCGACGAGTGCTGTGGTGTTCAGCAGATCGAGGACCAGGGTCTCGTCTTTCTGTACCGCTCTCTCCACCGCACTGCCCTCCGATTTACCTAACCCTCAAATTCCCTCTTGACAGGTTAGTTCTACCATGTTTGAGTTCTAACTACCACTAGCGACTTTAAGGGTTAGACATGAACGTGACGCCGATGCACCCGCGGACCAGCGAAGCCATGTCGATGTCGGAGATGAGCCAGTCCGAGATGGCGATGGGCCGGATGTCGATGTCCGGGCCGTCGTCGAGCCCGCTGCGGACGTTCCTGCGGACCGAGTCCGGCAGCGCCGGGATCCTCGTCGCGGCGATCGTGGCGGCCCTGGCCTGGGCGAACCTGGCGCCCGGCGCGTACGACGCCGTGTGGAACTGGGTGCTGAGCGTGCAGATCGGGCCGCTGAGCGCCGCGTTGCCGGTGCGCGACTGGGTCAACAGCGGCCTGATGACGCTGTTCTTCCTGGTGGTGGGGCTGGAGGCGCGGCGCGAGTTCGACCTCGGCGACCTGCGCGAACGGCGCCGCCTGATCCTGCCCGCCGTCGCCGGGCTGGCCGGCATGGCGGTGCCCGTGCTGATCTACCTGGCGCTCAACGGCGGCGGGCCCGGCGCGCACGGCTGGGGCGCGGCGATGTCGACCGACACCGCGCTGGCGCTGGGCGTGTTCACCGTGGTCGGGCGCGGTGCGCCCGAGCGGATCCGCACGTTCGTGCTCACCGTGTTCGTGGTCGACGACATCGTGGCCCTGGTGGTCATCGCGCTGGCCTACAGCGGGCATGTGGACCTCATGGCCGTCGGGATCGCCGCCGCCGCGTACGCCGGGGTGCTGGCGAGCCGCAGGCTCGACTACCGCTACCGCAAGCCCGTGTTCACCGCGCTGGCGCTGACGGTGTGGGGCGCGCTGCTGACCAGCGGGATCGACCCGGTCGTGGCCGGTCTGGCGGTGGGGCTCGCGACGTCGGCGTACGTGCCGAAGCGCGACTCGCTGGAGGAGGCGACCACGCTGGTGCGCCTGTTCCGTGAGCAGCCCACCGCGGAGACGGCCAGCTCGGCGAGCAAGCGGCTGAGCGCGACGCTGTCGGCCAACGCCCGGCTGCGCCACGCCTTCCACCGCGTGACGAGCTACGTCGTCGTCCCGCTGTTCGCGCTGGCCAACGCCGGCATCACCGTGAACACCGAGGTACTGGCGAGCGCGGTCACGGCACCGATCACCGTGGGGATCTTCCTCGCCTACGTGCTGGGCAAGCCCGTCGCGGTGTTCGGCACCTCGTGGCTGCTGACCCGCCTCAGCGGCGGCGCCCTGCGGCCGCAGGTCGGCTGGGCCGGCGTGCTGAGCGGCGGCGCGATGGCGGGCGTCGGGTTCACCGTGTCGCTGCTGATCGCCGACCTCGCCTTCACCGGGCGGGAGCTGGCGGAGGCGAAGCTCGGTGTCCTCGCCGCGGCGGCGGGCGCGACGCTGCTGACCTTCCTCGTGCAGAAGGTCACGGCCGCGCTGCCGGAAGAGGTGCGGACCCGCGCGCTGCTCGGCGACGCTCCCCTGCTGACCGACCTCGTCGCTCCGGTCGACCTGAGCCGCGACCACGTGCGCGGGCCGGAGGACGCCGCGGTGACCGTGGTCGAGTACGGCGACTTCGAGTGCCCGTGGACCGGCATGGCGGCGCCGACCGCGCGCGAGCTGCTGGCCGAGAACACCGACATCCGCTATGTGTGGCGCCACCTGCCCCTGCACGACATCCACCCCCACGCACAGCTGGCCGCCGAGGCGGCCGAGGCGGCGGGCGCGCAGGGCGCGTTCTGGCCGATGCACGACCTGCTGCTGGGCAACCAGACCGACCTGCACTTCGACGCCCTCGTCGGCTACGCCGAGCAGCTGGGCCTCGACGTCGACCGGTTCCGCGACGACCTGCTGCGCCGCCGCTTCGCCGGCCACGTCGAGCGGGATGTCGAGTCGGCCGACCTCAGCGGCGTGGCCGGGACCCCGACGTTCTTCGTCAACGACCAGCGCCACGACGGCCCGCAGGACCTCGCGACGCTGACCACCGTGATCACCGGCGCCCGCACCCGCGCGGCCGCTTTCGCCCCCGCGGCGGCGTTCGAGACCGCCGCGGCCTGAGCACCGTCCACAAGAGACCTGTCCACTCGGGACACCCGGAGGAAGTCATGTCCACTCACACCAGCACCAAGACCACCGCCCCGGCCGAGATCGAAACCACGGGCGCGCTGAGCCCGGCGCTCGGCCTCATCCCGGGCATCTACGTCACCCGGCAGGGCGCTCGGCTGCCCCTCTGGCCACGCCGTCGACATGCCGCGCCGAAGCCGCGCTGAACCCGGTACGCAGCAGCGGATTCCCGTCGGTTGGCGGGAATCCGCTGCTGTCTGGCACGGAGGCCGGTAGTGGGCGCGCTCCGGGCTTCCTAGCGTGACGACCATGACCGAAGTGCTGCTGCCGATCGCGATCGGCCTGGTGTACGTGCTGCTCTCGTCCCTGATCCCCGAGCCGCAGCGGCGGAGGTTCAACGCCCTGATGGTCGCCGGCGCGGGCGCGGCCTACCTGTCCGGCGGCGGGTTGGGAGTGTGGGAAGTGGTGTTCTGCGCCGTGCTGACGCTGGTCGCCTTCCGCGGACTGGACTCGTGGACGATCATCGGGATCGGCTGGCTGCTGCACACGGCGTGGGACGTCGTCCACCACCTCAAGGGCGCGCCGATCCTGCCGTTCGCGGCGGACTCGTCCTTCGGGTGCGCGCTGACGGACCCGGTGATCGCACTGTGGGCCTTCACAGGCGGGCGCAGTCCCTGGGCGTGGCTGCGCCGGAAGGCTCCGGCTTTTTCCCCAGCCGAAGTCGATCGCTCGTCCGCCCGTTGATCGTCGTCAGGCGGTCGAGGCGGTGGCTGTCGCACCGGGCTCCGTGGCGGGACCTGCCGGACCAGTTCGGGAACACGGTGTTCAAGAACTTCGACCGGTGGGCTGAAGCCGGCGTGTGAGCGAGTGCTACCAGGGCCGCAACGTCGTCGAGCGGTGCTTCAACAAACTCAAACAACGGCACGGCATCGCGATGAGGTCAGACAAGACCGCCCGTGACTACCACGCCGCCCTCTGCCTCGCCGCCACCCTCCACTGGCTGAACACCGAGTCAGCAACACGGCTTAACGCGGACAACTTCGACTTCTGCAGTCACCGCCGGGCTGTCGCGGGAATGGCGTTGCCGATGAGGACGGCGGCGATGGCGGCGGCGGTGGTGAACACGTCGGTGTCGAGGACTCGGGTGCGGGCGGCGGCGCCGTCCAGGAGCAGCGCCAGTTGCTCGCCGAGTTGTTCGGGATTGGTGGCGCCGGCCTCGCGGGCGGTTTCGGTGAGCCGGGCGGCAAAGGCTTTCTTGTAGTCGCGGGCGTATACGCGTGCCGGGTGCCCCGGGTCGGGGATTTCGACGGCCGCCTGGATGAACGGGCACAGGGGCGCGTGCACGTCGAACACGGCAAGGAGTCGTTCGCGAGGTGTGAGGTCGGTGCGGTCGAACACTTCGGGCAGGATGTCGGGATCGAATCGGTGCAGGCATTCGGCGATCAGCTCGTCCTTGCCGGCGAAGTGCTGGTAGAGCGTGCGTTTGGATACCTCCGCCACTGCGCAGAGCTGGTCCATGCCGGTGCAGTTGATGCCCTGATCGCGGAACAGTTGTTGCGACGCGCTGAGGATGCGCTCTCGTGCGCCCCTGCCGCGGCGCAGTCCTCGCGGCCCCTTCTCCAACTCTGTCACGCGCCCAGCGTAGCCCACTTCGGTACCGATCGGTGTGCATAGCTTGCACGCCGCGCGCCTGTTCGATACGTTAAGTACGCAGATCGGTGTACATAACATCGGCACAGCAAGTGAACTGGAGTGGTTGTGGGAAAGCTCGATGGCAAGGTCGCGGTGATCACCGGCGGATCCACCGGCATGGCACTGGCCGGCGCCAAGCTGTTCGTCGAGGAAGGAGCTCACGTCTTCATCCAGGCTCGTCGGCAGGAAGCATTGGACGACGCGGTCAAGCTGATCGCCCGCAACGTCACCGCCGTGCAGGGTGACGCAGCCGACCTGGACGACCTGGACCGCTTGTACGACACCGTCAAGCGCGAAAAGGGCTCGATCGACGTGCTGTGGGCCAGCGCCGGGACGGGCGAACCCGCCGTCCTCGGCGAGATCACCGAGGAACAGTTCCACCGCGCCTTCTGGCTCAACGCGCGCGGCACCCTGTTCACCGTCCAGAAGGCACTGCCACTGATCAACGACAACGGGTCGATCTTCATGACCGGATCCAACGCCTCACTCGGCGCCTTCCCCGGCTGGAGCCTCTACGCGGGAAGCAAAGCCGTCCAGCAGGCTTGGGCGCGCGTCTGGCTCAACGAACTGCGCGATCGCAATATCCGGGTCAACGTCCTGACCCCCGGCCAGGTCGCCACCGCCAAACAGGAAGAACTGTTCGACGAGGCCACCAAGGCCGCGTTCGAGTCCCTCATCCCCCGCGGAGAGATGGGCCGCCCCGAAGAAATCGCCACCGTCGCCCTTTTCCTCGCCTCCGACGACTCCAGCTACGTCAACGGCCTGGAACTCGTTACCGACGGCGGCGCAACCGCCATCTGACTCACACAGAAGCGAGCACACGTCATGAGCAGCATCACCCTCATCGGTACGGGAAACATGGCCCGTACCATCGGCACGCTCGCGGTGGCGGGCGGCAACACCGTCGAGGTGATCGGACGCGACGCGGCCAAATCCGCGGCCCTGGCCAAAACCCTCGGCGGCGGCGCCACGGCCGGGACATTCGGTGCCGCCCCGGCCGGCGACATCGTCGTCCTCGCGGTGCTGTTCGACAGTGCCGTGCCTGTCGTCCGCGAGTTCCGGGACGCGCTGGCCGGCAAGATCATCGTCGACATCACCAACCCCTTCAACGCCACCGGCACCGGGCTGGCCGTCCCCCACAACACCTCCATCGCCCAAAGCGTGGCCGAGGCCGCGCCCGCGAGCGCCCATGTCGTGAAGGCGTTCAACACCCTTTTCCGCCACGTCCTGGCCCAAGGCGGCCCCGCGGACGTGTTCATGGCCGGCGACGATGCGCAAGCCAAGGCGAGCGTTTCAACGTTCATCGAGAGCCTCGGACTGCGCCCGCGGGACACCGGCGACTTGAGCATGGCCCACTGGGTCGAGGGAGCGGGCGTGTTGACGATGGGCTTGGCCCGCTGCGGCGTGGGGAACTTCGACTTCTCCCTCGGCATCAACAACCTCGGCTGAGTCCGGCGGGTCGGACGCGGTCGGGCACGTACCCGGCCCGACCGCGTCCGCGGCGACAAGGCGTATTCCTCCCGCGCGATCCGCAGGCATCTGCGTGCTCGTGGCATTGTCGCGGTGATTCCCGAACCTGCCGGTCAGACCGGGCACCGCGAACGCCGGGGTTCCCGTGGTGGCCGCCCACCCGCGTTCGACTCGGTCGCTTACCGGGGCCGCAACGTGATCGAACGTCGCTTCAACCTGCTCAAGCAATGGCGTGGTCTGGCCACCACCCGCTACGACAAGCTCGCCATCGTTTACCGATCCGCGGTCGTCCTGCATGCCGTGGTCACCTGGACCAAGGCATTGTCAGACATTCCCTAGTCGCTGCGACCACGCAGGGTCAGCACCACGCGGAGCACGTGCTCGACGGCCGAGGGGAAGATCGCCGCGCGCAGCTCACCGCGCGTGGCGAGGTTCTGCGACGCGAACTCCAGCATGCGCTCGGGTCCCAGCCGCCGGACGACCAGCGCCGCGATCTCCTCCAGTTCGAGGTCGGGGTTGTCCAGGCGCCGCAGCGCGAACTCGACCACGAGCTCCTCGTCGGTCATGGCCCCTCCCTCCGGACTCGTCGATGCCAGAGTAGTCGAAGACGGGGCGGGCTTTCCTGTGTTCGAGATCGCTTACGCCGGGTCCGGCTGGGCCAGCGCCAGCACCGTGCGTGCACGCTCGACCATCGCGACGTCGAGGAACGTCCCGTCGGCCAGCGCGATCGCTCCGACCCCGGCCGCCGTGGCGTCGGCGACGCGCGCGACGACTTCGCTGGCCCGCGCCACCTCCTCGGCGCTCGGCAGGAACGCGGCGCGGATCGTGGCGAGCTGGCCCGGGTGGATCGCCGTGCGCCCGCGGAACCCGAGCGCGCGCCCGGCCCGGCACGACGCCGCGAGCCCGTCGAGGTCGCGCACGTTGGTGTAAGCCGACATGGCCGGCGGCGCCAGCCGCGCGGCCCGCGCCGCCACGATCACGCGGCTGCGCGCCCACGTGAGCCCGGCCTCGTCGTCCACACCCAGGTCCGACCGCAGATCCGCCTCCCCGAGCCCGATCGACGCCACCTGCGGCGACGCGGTCGCGATCTGCAGCGCCCGCTCCACCCCCAGCGCCGACTCGATCAACGGGTGCAGCTCCCGCCCCGGCAACGCCGCCGCGAGCGCCAGCACCTCCTCGGCCGCCTCCACCTTCGGCATCCGCACCCCGACCGCCACCGGCAGCCCCGCGAGCGCCGCGACGTCCGCCTCGTGCCACGGCGTACTGGGGTGATTTACGCGCACCTGCACCCGGCGCCCCTCGGGCAGCCCGGCCAGCAGCCGCACGACGTTCTCGCGCGCCTCGGCTTTGTGCGCCGGCGCGACGGCGTCCTCGAGATCCACGAGCACCACGTCGGCCTCCGACGCGAGCGCCTTCTCCACCCGATCGGGCCGGTCGGCCGGGGCGTAGAGGAAGGTCAACGGCGGGGTGGCGCTCATACCGCTCCCCCCGCCCGAAGTTCGGCGATGCGCTCGGCCGAGAAGCCCAGTTCCTTCAGCACGGTGTCGGTGTCGGCGCCGTGGGGGCGGCCGGTGAAGCCGATGACTCCGTCGTTGCCGGAAAGGCGGAAGAGCGGGCCCTGCATGAGGATGGGGCCGAGCTCGGGGTCGTCGATCTCGTGGATGGTGCCGAGGGCGCGGAACTGGGGGTCGGCGACGATGTCGGCGGCGTCGTAGATGGGGGCGACGGCGGCCTGTGCCTCCTCGAACGCGGCGACGACCTCGGCGCGGCTGCGCTGGGAGATCCAGCCGCCCACGGCGTCGTCGAGCTCGTCGGCGTGCTGCGCGCGGTCGGCGCCGCGGGCGAACCACGGCTGGTCGGCCAGGTCGGGCCTACCGACGAGCCGCACCACGCGTTCGGCCACCGACTGCGCGGAGGTGGACACGGCGACCCACTGCCCGTCGGCGGTGCGGTAGGTGTTGCGCGGCGCGTTGTTGATGGACCGGTTGCCCGTGCGCGGCTGCACCGTCTGAAGCTGGTCCCACCGCGTGATCTGCGGGCCGAGCATCGCGAGGATCGGCTCGATGATCGCGGTGTCCACGACCTGCCCGCGCCCGCTGGTGGCACGAGCCGAAAGCGCGACCATGATCGCGTAGGCCGTGGCCAGGGAGGCGACGCCGTCGGCGAGGCCGAACGGCGGGAGCGTCGGCGGGCCGTCCGGCTCGCCCGTGGTGGCGGCGAACCCGCTCATCGCCTCGGCGAGGGTGCCGAAGCCGGGGCGCGAGCGGTACGGGCCGAACTGGCCGAACCCGGTCACGCGCGCGAGCACGAGCCGCGGGTTGCGGGCGGAAAGCTCGTCGTAGCCGAGGTTCCAGCGTTCCAGGGTGCCCGGGCGGAAGTTCTCGATCACCACGTCGGCCTCGCCGGCCAACGCCAGGAACACCTCACGGCCACCTTCACTGCTGAGATCCGCGGTGATGGTCCGCTTGTTGCGCCCGAGCGTTTTCCACCACAGGTTCACCCCGTCTTTGGCGACGCCGTGCGTGCGCGACGGATCGGGGCGGCTCGGGTGCTCGACCTTGGTCACCTCGGCACCCATGTCACCCAGGTGCATCGCGGCCATCGGGCCGGCGAAGAGCGTGGACGCGTCCACCACCCGCAACCCGGCCAGGGCGCCACCGGCGGAATCCCGCGACGTCGTCATGCCGTCACCTCCCAAGCGCAGCGGAACCCGACCGTCGCGGCGCGCGCGAGACCCAATCCGGGCAGCAACAGCTTCACGCTGACGTCGGGGGCGTGGCGGCCGCCCTCGATGTACCACTCGGAGCCCTCGGCCCGGTAGTCGCTGCCGCCTTTGAGCATCACGAAGCGGGTCCGCCCGTCGGAGTGCTCGCTCTCGGTCCAGTTCCACACGGCAGGCTCGCCGCGGCTCAGGCCGCCGGTCTCCCCCGCCAGCTGCCACTCGTCCTCGGTGGGCAGCCGTCCGCCGCGCCACGCGCAGTAGGCGCGGGCGTCGTCGAGGTCCACAAAGGTCACGGGCTCGTCGGGATCGCTCGGCACGCCGTCGATCCAGTGCGCGAGGAACCGGTGCCCGTACGCGGGCCGATAGCCGGTGGCGGAGAGGAACTCGGCGAACTGCGCGTTGGTGACCCCGATGGCCGCCACCGCGACCGGGGTAGCAAGCGAGCCGTCACGCTGGAGGGTGCGGGCGTCGTGCAGCCGCGGCGGGAGGGGCTTCCACTCGTCGACGTAGGGCGCGCCCTGGTACATGCCGGTTTCGCGGGCCTGGTAGCGGACGGTCAGCACGTACGGCCCGGCCGGCACCGTGACGGCGTCCACTTCGGGCTCACCGTGAGTCCTTTGTGGACTTACCCGTTCCGCGATCCGGTGCGGGAAACGGGAGTGGGCGTCGTGGGGCGCGGACTTCACCGCGTCGAGCAGTTCCGGCAGCCACGCGGGTTCGGGAGTGCCGTCGGCCAGGTGCAGCACCGCGCCGATGCCACGGGCGGGCACACCACCGAGCAGGTCGAGGACCTTGCCGGGCCCGGCGGGCAGCAGCTCACCGGTGTAGTCCGTCTCGCCGCGGTTGACGAATGTCCACAGTGTCACACCGTCGAGCTCCCAGCTGGACGCATAGACGCCGGCGGCCTCGGCCTCGGGCGTCAGCTCGGCAAGCGGGGTCCACTCGCCGCCCAGCAGCAGGTCGCCGGCCGCGCGCTGCACGGTCACCATGCGCCGCGCGGTCGCGGCGTCGCGGGCCGACCAGCCGACCCACACGCCGAACACGACTTCCCACACCATCACGCCGACGCCGTTGAGCCACGCCGACTGGAGTTCCTCGGAGTGGTCGCGGTGCCAGCGGCGCACGTGGTGCTGCATGTGGCGCCGCTCGTACCAGTGCGCGCGCAGCACGCCGGGCACGGGCGAGTCGGCGAAGAACTGTGCCCACGACGCCGTGTGGTCGGCGATGCGCTCGACCGGCAGCTTCGACTCGCCCTCCAGCACAATCCCGGGGCGCGCGGCTTCGAGCCGTTCGACGAAGCCCGGCTCGGCCTTCTTGAGCGTGTCGAGGAAGACGCCGTCGGCTTCGAAGTCCGCGACGAGGGCCGCCAGCTCGGTGAGGTCGTCCGCGCCGCGGCGGGTGCCCACGTCCCACGGGTTGTAGTCCACGAACACGTGGAGGCCGGCGTCGTGCAGCGCCGTGACGAGCTCGGCCAGGCCGGGGACGTCGCGGTAGTAGTCCCACTGGTTGCGGTCGTCGAGGCCGATCACGGGGTAGGCGTGCCAGAGCACCACGGCGTCGAGGCCGCCGAATCGCTCGCGGGCGTCGGCGAGGAACACCTCGGGCGTGAACTTGTGCTCGGCGAAGGAGTACAGCAGCTCGTCCCACAGCCAGACCTGCGCGACGGTGTGGCACCGGGCGGCCCACGCGGCGCCGGGGCGCTCGTAGGCCTCGCCGGTGTAGTCGTGGCGACGGCGGGAATCCTCGCGCCACTCGCGCAGGCGGGCGCGCCACGCGGGCCGGTCGGCGGGGTCGCTCGGCGCGGCGAAGATCTTGGCTTCGTCGAGCGCCGCGAGCTGCTCGGCGGTGAGCGGGGTCAGAGCGACCTCGGCCGGCCGGTCGATCGGGCGCGGCACGAGCGGGTCGAACGGGGTGGTCATCGCACCTTTTCTCCGGCCGCGAAAGCCGCGACCTCTTCAGCGGTGGGAACGGCGGCCTGCGCACCGGGCCGCGTGACGGCGAGCGCGCCGGCCACGCACGCGAGCCGCGCGGCGTCGGCGAGCGCCCGGCCCTCGGCGAGGCCCGCGGCGAGCACTCCGCAGAATGTGTCGCCGGCCCCGGTGGTGTCCACTGTGGTCACCCGGATCCCAGGCACCCGCACGGGTTCCCGGTCGCGTTCGGCGACGAGGCAGCCGTCGCCGCCGAGCGTGACCACGACGGCGGGCACACGGCCGAGCAGGGTTTCGAGGCCGCCGAGGTCGGCGGCCTCGTGCTCGTTGACCACGAGCACGTCGAGCGCGGCCCAGACGTCGGCCGGCAGCTCCCGCGACGGCGCGGCGTTGAGCACGAACAGTGCGCCCGGCTTGCGCGCGGCCGCGGCGGCGCGCACGACCGCGAGCGGGATCTCCAGCTGTGCCAAGACCACGTCGGCCGCCGCGATCCGCGCGGCTTCCACCTCGCCGATCCGCACGCGCTCGTTCGCACCCGGCGCGACGACGATCGCGTTCTCGCCGTCCGGCGACACGGTGATGAACGCCGTGCCCGTGGCCGCTTTCGTCCGCGCGACAAGGTCGGTCCGCACACCCGCGCCGCCCAGCGACAGCAGGATCAGGTCCCCGGCCTCGTCCTCGCCGAGCGCGCCCACGAACGTCGTGTGCGCTCCCCCGGCCAGCGCGGCACCCACCGCCTGGTTCGCACCCTTGCCGCCGGGGCTGCGCCGCAGCCGCCCGCCGAGGATCGTCTCCCCGGCCCGCGGCGGCCGCGGCGCGTCGACGACCAGGTCGACGTTCGCCGACCCGACCACCACGACACTTCCCCTCATGACACACGCTCCCGGCAACCCACGATCCCTGCCGGGACCGCGAACCGGCGCGCCCTCACGACACACGCTCCGCGAGCGCGACCGTCCGAGCCGCCAGGTCGGTGATCTTCTGCTCGCCGCCCGGCAGGGACGTCGCGATGCGGCCGTCCAACGGCGTCACCCACTGCTCGCCGATTCCCGGCACGCCGCGCAGAGCGCCGACCACACCGCCGACCGTGGCGGCGGCCGAGTCGGTGTCCCAGCCCGCCGTGACGGCGATGGAGACGCTCGGGCCGAACTCGCCGGCGCCCTTGGCCAGCGCGTAAGCGATCACGGCCGCGTTGCCGAGCACGTGAACCCAGTGCAGGTCGCCGTAGGCGGCGTGGAGGCGGTCGAGGCCGGTGCGGAGGTCACCGGACGAAGCAGCCGCACGGCCGAGGCGCACCGCCTCGGCGAGGCGGCTGCCCGGCGGGATCACCGTGGCCGCGGCATCGAGCACCTCGTCCACCGTGTCGCACACCATCGCCGCCGAGGCCAGGGCCGCGGCCCACATGGCGCCGTAGACACCGTTGCGGGTGTGGCTCAGGCGGGCGTCGGTCCACGCGAGACGCGCGGCCGCGCGCAGGTCGCCCGGGGAGACCCAGCCGAACACGTCCGTGCGGATCAGCGCACCGATCCACTCGCGGAACGGGTTGAGGTGCGTCGCGGTCTCGGGCACCGGGCGGGCGTCGAGGATGTTGCGGTAGGCCGCCCGCTCGGCCGTGAACACGCGCCCGGCCGGGAGGTTGTCGAGCCACAGCTGCGCGACGTCCTCGGTGGTGAACCCGCGCCCGCGCGTCTCGAGCAGCGTGAGCGCGAGCATCGGGTAGTTGAGGTCGTCGTCCTCGGGCATGCCGTGGATGTTCTCCTCGAGCGACGTCGGCGCCGAGCGCTTGTTCCACGGCCACCGCGCCGCGACGTCCGCGGGCAGCCCGACGGCGGTGAACCACTTCTCGAGCGGCCACCGGCCCGTGGCGCGAAGGATCTCCTCGATGCCCTCGCGCGGGATCTTCTCCACCGGCTTGCCCAGCAGGCACCCGGCGGCCCGTCCGGTCCACGCGCCGAGCACCCGCCCGTCACGCAGGCCCGACGGCAGGTCCGGCGCGGCAGGCAGCGTGGCGACGATCGCGTTCCAGTCGTCCGGCTCGTCGGGCGCCGGCGAGGCCGGGACGGCCGCGAGCTCGCCGAGCAGCGTGCGCGCCAGGGCTCGCAGGGCGGGCGGCGCCGGGTTGGGCCCGGCGCCGCTCACGGCGGGGACGGGGTCGCCGCCCGCCGCCACCCAGCGCATCCGCACGTCCGCCGTGTCGCGACCCTCCACAGAGGACTGGACGAGCTCGTGCGCCAGCAGGTCCTCGGGCTGGGCCCAGGTCAGCCTCACGCTCAGGCCTCCGAAACGAGTGCCGACAGGGTCCCGTCGAGCGCCTTGACCCGGGCCTGCGCCCGCTCACGGTCGGCCCGCATGATGTCCGCCGCGGCCGAGGCCAGCAGCCGGCCGGTCGCCGCGATGTCCATCTTGCTGGCCTCGCTGATCGGGTCGAGCCACTCGGCGGGCACCACGCCGGTGCCGCCGAGCGCGGCGCAGATCGCCCCGGCCATGGCGGCTATCGAGTCCGCGTCGCGGCCGTAGTTCACGGCCGCGAGCACGGCACCGCGGAAGTCGCCGCGGTGCGCGAGCACGAAGGCCAGCGCCGCGGGCAGCTCCTCGATGGACTTGGTGCGCGACGGGCGCCGCGCGTCCATCGACATCTGCCGGTACTCCGGACCCACCGAGTCGAACGGCGCCACGACCTCCCGCACTCGACGCGCCAGCGCGCGTTCCTCCTCGTCGGAAGTCGGCGCCGCGGCCGTCGCACCGAAGGCCGCCACGACCGCGCGAAGCGCTTCCGCGGTGCCGTCGTGCGCGAGCTCCAGCGCCGCCGCGGCGACGTCGTCGAGCGTCGCGCCCGGGGCGGCCGCGGCCGCGATCATGGCCGCCAGCACGCCGGCCGCCTCGCGTCCGTAGCTGGCCTGGTGCGCGCCGGTGAGGTCGATCGCCTCGGCGTAGGCGCCGCGGGGGTCACCCGCGTTGACCACGCCGACCGGTGCGATGTACATCGCCGCACCGCAGTTGACGACGTTGCCCACACCGGCTTCACGCGGGTCCACGTGTCCGTAGTGGAGCCGCGCGACGATCCACTTCTCCGCCAGGAACACCCGCTGCAGCAGCAGTGCCGTGGATTCGAGCTCCGGCACCCACCGCGGCTCGCCGATCATCAGCGGCACGAGGTCCTCGGCCATCGCGAACGCGTCGAGGTGGTCGCGGCGCTTCGCGTACACCTCCACGAGCGCCTGTGTCATGAGGGTGTCGTCGGTGATGTGCCCGTCGCCCTTGTGGTAAGGCGCGATGGGACGCGCGTCGCGCCAGTTCGGGTACCAGGGCCCGACGATGCCGGTCACACGGCCGCCGTGGCGTTCTTCGATCTGCTCGGGGGTCCACCCTTCGACGGCACCGCCGAGGGCGTCGCCCACGGCCGAGCCGGTGATCACCGCGACCGCCCGGTCTTCCAGCCAGGTCAAGAGAATCCGCTCCAGTCCGTACTTCAGTTGGTGGTGACGCTCTTCCAGCCGTTCTGCAGCTGGGTGGCGAGGCCGTTCGCGTCGATCTTCTGTCCGAGGAACTGCTGGTACGCCGGCGTGGCGATGGTGTCCTTCCACTGCGGGTACTTGCTCGCGAACAGGTACGGCGCCGACGTGATGTACTGGCCCGAGGCGAGGATCTGGTCCCAGCCGGTCTTCCCGGCGAGCTTCGTCGCGAGCGCCTGGCGAGCCGAGTTGGTGGGCGGGATCAGGGCGTCGGCCTCGTTCATCGCGGCCAGGTTGTCGGTGCTGGTGAAGTAGTCGATGAAGTCCGCGGCTTCCTTCACGTGCTTGGAGTCCTTGTTCACCGACAGCGTCTGCGGGCTCGCGGCCTGCGCGGGGCCGGCCGGGCCGGCGAGCGGGGGCAGCACGACCCAGTCGAAGCCCTTCGGCGCGTCCTTCGCGATGTTCGCGGCCTGGTAGGAACCCTGCACGGTCATCGCGATCTGGCCGGCGTAGAACGGCGCGAGCGCCTTGGAACCCGACTGCGTGAGCGTGACGGGCAGGATCGACTTGTCCTGGTACGCCATCTCGTTCACGAGCTTGGGCAGCGCCTGCTCGCCCTCGCCCACCGTCAGGTTGGCCTGGTCACCGGTGCCCTGGAAGTACTTGCCACCGAAGCCCGGGGCCAGCGCGACGAACGCGGCGGTCGGGCTCGACAGGCCCCAGCCGAGGCCGTACTTGCCGCCCTTGGTCGTGGCCTTGGAGATCTGGCGCAGCTGGTCCCAGGTCATCGTCTTGCCGGTCGGCACGGTCACGCCGGCTTGCTGCAGCAGCTTCTTGTTCGCGAAGACCACATAGGACTGCACCTCGGTGGGGTACGCGACGACCTTGCCGCCGAACGTCACCGAGTCCAGCACGCCCTTCTGGAAGTCGTCGCGCTTGGCCTGCGACAGGTACGGCGTGAGGTCGGCGAGGTAGTCGTCCTCGGCGAACGGCTCGATGCCCGCCGCCTCGTAGTGCACGATGTCCGGCGCGGTGCCGGCGTTGAACTGGGTGATCAGCTTGTCGTAGACGCTGTCCCAGCCGGCCTGCACGATCTTGACCTGCACGTCGGGGTGCGCGGTGTTCCAGGAGCCGACGATCTTCTGCGTCTCGGCGATCGCGGCCGGCTGGTCGGACAGGGACTGGAACGTGAGGGTGACGGGGCCACTCGCGTCGCCGCTGCCGCTGCCGCACGCGGCGACGAGCAGGGCGGTGACCATCAGGCTGGCCGCGGCCAGCAGGCGTCGTGTCTTCATCGACCGACCTTTCGGGGATTTCTGTTGGGGGAATGGGATTTCGGGGGCTTGCGGTTCCGGGCTCGCCGGCGGGTGCGGGGTCATCCCTTCACCGCCCCGGCCATGAGCCCGCTGGTCAGCTTCCGGCGCAGGATGCTGAAGAAGACGATGCTGGGGATCGCCGCGAGCACGGCGCCGGCAGCGAGCGGTCCGAGGGCCGTTCTGCCCTCGCCGCCCACGAACGTGTTCAACGTGATCGGCAGCGTGTAGTTCTCCGGCGACTGCAACAGCACCAGGGCGAAGAAGAACTCGTTCCACGAAGACACGAAGCTGAACATCGCCGTCGCCACGACGCCGGGCATCAGCAACGGGAAGACGATCGTGCGCAGCACGGTGAACCGGCTCGCGCCGTCCATCGCGCCCGCTTCTTCGAGCTCCGTGGGGATCGCGGCCACGTACCCCTGCAGCATCCACAACGCGAACGGCAGCATGTACGTGGTGTGCACGAGCGTGAGCCCGACGAGGTTGTCGGCCAGCCCGAGCGTCCGCAGGATCAGGAACAGCGGCAGGATGATCAGCACCACCGGGAAGACCTGGCTCACCAGGATCCAGCCGACGCCGGCGATGCGGACCTTGCCCTTGAGCCGGGCCAGCACGTAGGACGCCGGCACGGAGATGATGATCGACAGCACCGTCGAGGCCAGCGCCACGAGCAGGC
Source organism: Amycolatopsis sp. NPDC051373 (assembly GCF_040689465.1). Classification (NCBI taxonomy): domain Bacteria; kingdom Bacillati; phylum Actinomycetota; class Actinomycetes; order Pseudonocardiales; family Pseudonocardiaceae; genus Amycolatopsis; species Amycolatopsis sp. NPDC051373. The sequence continues at coordinate 357,152 of NZ_JBFBAE010000002.1, forward strand.
TGTTCCACGCCGAGTGCAGAAGTCCTTGGCGCGTCAGGGCTTCGGTGTAGTTCTCCCAGTGCCATTCCTGCGGCAGCAGGTTGACCGTGAGCGAGTTGAGCTCACCCGAGGATTTCACCGAGGCCGACATCAGCCACAGCAGGGGGAACCCGAGGAACAGGATGTAGAGCGCCAGGGCCACGTACTGGGCCGGACGAACGAGCAAGCGCATGGCTCAACGCCCCTTTTCCGCGCGGTCTTCGGTGCGGAACTGCGACCGCAGGTACACGGCGAGGATCAGCACCACCACGATCACGACGACGAGTCCCATCGCCGCGGCGTAGCCGATCTCGCGGTTCTTGAAGGCTTCCAGGTAGATGAACAGCACCGGGACCATCGTCTTGCCGCCCGGCCCACCGGCGGTGAGCACGTAGACCAACGAGAACGAGTTGAAGTTCCAGATGAAGTTGAGCGAGGTGATCGACGTGACGATCGGGCGCATCGCCGGCCACGTCACGGCCGTGAACTTCCGCCACGCGCTCGCACCGTCGACCGCCGCCGCTTCCAGCAGCTCGCCGGGGATCTGCTGCAGCCCGGCCAGAAGCGTCACCGTGGTCTGCGGCATCCCGACCCACACGCCGACGACGATCACCGCCGGCAGCGCCGTGGAGAAGTCGCCGAGCCAGTTGATGCCACTCGGCAGACCGACCGCGCCGAGGAACGCGTTGAGCGGTCCGCCGTTGGCGGAGTAGATCATCTGCCACATGATCGCCACGACCACGGGCGGCATCGCCCACGGCACGAGCGCGAGTACCCGAGTGAGCCCCTGCAGCTTCAGGCCGGAGTTGAGCAGCAGCGCGAGGCCCATCGCCGCCGCGAGCTGCAGCAGCGTCACGCCGACGGTCCAGATCATGCCGATCCGCAGCGAGTCCCAGAACAAGGCGTTGCCACCGAGGCGCGCGAAGTTGTCGAGGCCGGCGAAGCTGTAGTCGGGGTGGCGCACGAGGCGGGCGTTGGTGAAGGCGAGGAACACGCCGACCACGAGCGGGGCCACACTCAGCACCAGGATCGGGATCAACGACGGCAGCACCAGCGCGATCGCCTCACGCCGGCGCGTGCGCGCCATCGGCTTCACGCGCTTCTTCGACCGCGGGGCCGGGGGCTGCGCGGCGCCGCGCTTCGGCTCGGTCAGCGACGGGGTCGTCATCGGTCACCTCGCTCGGTTCCGGTCGTCCCGGTGGTCACCGTCGGGTCGGTGGTCCCGGGCGCCGGCCGTTCGTCGGCGGAGGGCCGGCCGGCAGCCGGGCCCTTCTTCATCGGCACAAGCCGCATGAGTACAAGCCGCACTGTCATCGCGCACCCCGTTCGGTGGCCGTTGTGGTGGATTCGCGCACCACGAGCTCCGCGCCGACCGACACCTGCTGGGCCGGCTGGTCGGGGTCGTCGGCGAGCTGCAGCATCAGCCGGGCCGCGGCGCGCCCGCGTTCGCTCGCGCCGAGGGACACGCTGGTGAGGCTGGGCTGGAAGACGCGGCCGATCTCGGTGTCGTCCATGCCGGTCACGGCGACGTCCTCGGGCACGGACAGGCCCAGCTCCCGCACGGCCCGGATGGCGCCGATGGCGAGCAGGTCATTGGCCGCGACGAGCGCGTCGAGCTGCGGTGCGCCCTCGGGCACTCGCGCCAGGATCCGGCGGGCGGCCTCGAGGCCGGCGCCGACGGTGAAGTCCTCGGCGGTCTCGCGCTCGATGTGCTCGGCCGCGAGGTCACCGGCGTTGACCGCGGTGTCGAAACCGCGCTGGCGCGAGGCACCCGGCGTGGTGTCGACCGGACCGTTGAGGAAGCCGATGCGGCGGCGCCCGATGGCGCGCAGGTGGCGCACCGCTTCGCCGATCCCGCCCGCGGAGTCGGTGGACACGGAGCTGATGCCGCGGTCGTCCATCGCGCGCCCGATCACCACGACCGGCACGGGAGCCTGCTGGATTTCGGTGATCAGGCCGTCGTCAGTGCGCAGCGGGCTCACGATCATGCCGTCCACGAAGCCACTGCCCAGGCTGCGCACCAGCTCGATCGTGGAGTCGGAGGTGTCCCCTGTCGACATGACGACCACCCGGTAGCCGTGGGGCGCGAGCACCTCGTGGATCGCCCGCATCATCTCGACGTAGACCGGGTTGCCGATGTCCGCCACCGCGAACGCGACCTGGAACGTCTTCTTCATCCGCAGCGACCGGCCGATCGCGTCGGCGCTGTACCCGAGCTCCTCGGCGGCGGCCCGGACGCGCTCGACCATCGCCTTGCTCGCGCCCGCCCCGTGCAGCGCACGGGAGGTCGAGGCCAGGGACACCCCGGCGCGCTCGGCCACCTGGATCAGCGTGGCCCGTGTTGACGTCATCGTCGCTCAAACCTCGGTAGTGGTCTGTGTCGGCTCACGATTTGGAAACGTTTCCAAGTTCGCGATCCGAGAGTTGGAAACGTTTCCAACGGGATTAATCACGATAGTGCACCCCGCAGAGCCGCCGTGTCAACCAGCGGTACACCACACCGTGACCTGAGAGCCCACACGACAGCCGCGACCTGCGGCTCGGCGGTTTTCCGGGCACAAGAAAGGGGGCGGAGACCCGCGGTCCCCGCCCCCTTCTCCGACGTCACCGGGAGCCCGAGGGCCCCCGCGTCACACTCAGATCAGGTCGTACCGGTCCAGCATCATGACCTTGTCCCACGCGGCCACGAAGTCCTTCACGAACTTCGTCTTGGCGTCGTCCGCGGCGTAGACCTCGGCGACGGCGCGCAGCTCCGAGTTCGACCCGAAGAGCAGGTCGACGCGGCTGCCGGTCCACTTGACCTCGCCGGTGGCGCGGTCGCGGCCCTCGAAGGCCTCGCCGTCCTCCGACACCGTCTTCCACTCCACGCCCATGTCGAGCAGGTTGGCGAAGAAGTCGTTGGTCAGCACGCCCGGCGTCTCGGTGAGCACGCCCTGCTTCGACGCCTGGTAGTTGGCGCCCAGCACGCGCAGGCCACCCACGAGCACGGTCATCTCGGGCGCGCTCAGGTCGAGCAGGTTCGCGCGGTCGATGAGCAGGTACTCGCTCGGCAGGCGGTTGCCCTTGCCGCGGTAGTTGCGGAACCCGTCGGCCTTCGGCTCGAGCGGCACGAACGACTCGGCGTCGGTCTGCTCCGCCGTCGCGTCGGTGCGGCCCGGGGTGAACGGCACGGTGATCTCGACGCCCGCGTCCTTCGCGGCCTTCTCGACACCCGCGGCGCCGCCCAGCACGATCAGGTCGGCCAGAGAGATCTTCTTGCCACCCGACTGGGCGCCGTTGAAGGCCTCCTGGACACCCTCGAGCGTGGTCAGCACCTGCGCCAGCTCGTCGGGGTTGTTGACTTCCCAGCCGCGCTGCGGCTCGAGGCGCAGGCGGGCACCGTTGGCGCCGCCGCGCTTGTCACCGATGCGGAACGTCGAGGCCGACGCCCACGCGGTGGAGACGAGCTGCGCCACGGTGAGGCCCGAGTCGAGCAGTTTGGCCTTGAGGTCCGCGACGTCCGCGTCGGTGACCAGCTCGTGGTCCACGGCCGGCACGCGGTCCTGCCAGATGAGGGCCTCGTCCGGGACCAGCGCGCCGAGGTAGCGCTGGACCGGGCCCATGTCGCGGTGGGTCAGCTTGTACCAGGCGCGGGCGAAGGTGTCCGCGAACTCCTGCGGGTTCTCGTAGAAGCGGCGCGAGATCGGCTCGTAGATCGGGTCGAAGCGCAGCGCGAGGTCCGCGGTCAGCATGCCGGGCGCGCGGTTGAGCTCACCGGTCTCGGGGTCCGGCACGGTGTTCGCGGCCGCGTTGTTCGCCGGCTTCCACTGGTTCGCGCCACCGGGGCCGGTTTCGAGCTCCCATTCGTAGGTGAACAGGTTGTGGAAGAACCAGTTGCTCCACTTGGTCGGGGTCGGGGTCCAGGTGACCTCGATACCGCTGGTGATCGCGTCGCGGCCCTTGCCCGAGCCGAAGCTGTTCTTCCAGCCCAGGCCCTGCTCCTCGAGCGGCGCGCCCTCGGGCTCGGCGCTGACGAACTCGTCGGCGTCGGCGGCACCGTGGGTCTTGCCGAAGGTGTGGCCTCCGGCGATCAGCGCGACGGTCTCTTCGTCGTTCATCGCCATGCGGCGGAAGGTCTCGCGGATGTCGCGGCCCGAGGCCACCGGGTCCGGGTTCCCGTTCGGGCCCTCGGGGTTGACGTAGATCAGGCCCATCTGCACGGCGGCCAGCGGCGCCTCGAGCTCGCGGTCACCGGTGTAGCGCTCGTCGCCCAGCCAGGTGCGCTCCGGGCCCCAGTACACGTCCTGGTCGGGCTCGTACACGTCGGCGCGGCCACCGGCGAAGCCGAAGGTCTTGAAGCCCATGGTCTCCAGGGCGCGGTTGCCCGTGAAGACCATGAGGTCGGCCCACGAGATCTTCTTGCCGTACTTCTTCTTCACCGGCCACAGCAGACGGCGGGCCTTGTCCAGGTTGCCGTTGTCCGGCCAGCTGTTCAGCGGCGCGAAGCGCTGCATGCCGGCGCCCGCGCCGCCGCGGCCGTCTTCGATGCGGTAGGTGCCGGCGCTGTGCCACGCCATGCGGATCATGAAGCCGCCGTAGTGGCCGAAGTCCGCGGGCCACCAGTCCTGCGAAGTGGTCAGGACCGCGTCGACGTCGCGCGCCAGCTCGTCGAGGTCGACGGTCTGGAACTCCTTGCCGTAGTCGAAGTCCTCGTCCATGGGGTTCGCCACGGCCGAATGCTTCCGGAGGATCGAGAGGTTCAGCTGGTTCGGCCACCAGTCACGGTTGCTGCCGCCCTCGGTGGGGTGCGCGAAGCGCCCCGTGTGGACGGGGCACCCGCCCGCGCTCTCCACGTTCATCTCGCCGACTTCGGCGTTGGGGGTGTCAGACACGGGAATCCTTCCGGGAATCAGTGTGGGTAACGGTGTTGCAGTCGGGGCACAGGCCCCAGTAGATGACCTCGGCCTCGTCGATGACGAAACCGTGGTCGTCGGACGCGGTCAGGCAGGGCGCGGCGCCGACCGCGCAGTCGACATCGGCGATCGCACCGCACGACCGGCACACGACGTGGTGGTGGTTGTCCCCCACCCGTGCCTCGTATCGCGCGACCGAGCCCTCGGGCTCGATCCGCCGCACGAGACCCGCGGAGGTCAGGGCGCCCAGGACGTCGTAGACGGCCTGGTGGGACACCTCGCCGAGATCCGCGCGCACGGCACCGATGAGCGACGCGGTGTCGGCGTGGGGATGATCGTGCACCGCGGACAGCACCGCCATCCGAGGACGCGTCACCCGCAGAGCCGCTCCGCGTAGCATGCGCTCGAAGTCCGAAGTCGTTGGCACGCCTGGCAGTGTGCCGCAGCTTCTGGAATCAATCAAGAATTACTCGCCGTCGTGAACCTGCCGGATGACCCGCTCCCACCGTCACACGCTGCGGGGTCGCCGTAAACTTACAGTCACAGAAACTTCGCGCGAACCCCGGGTGAGCGTGCGAGTTTCCGCCTTTGGCGGCCACTCTGGACGTTGGGGCGCCGGAACTCGTGCGGCGCGAAGTCCGTGCCGGTTTCGTACTCGCCGGTCTTTTCCCGGCCGGGGCTTCACCCCTGTGGTCTTGTGGCGGCGTCCTTCGAGGTGTCCTTCACCGCCGGACGCCGGGTGCGCGCGAAGCTGCCGAGGCCCGACTCCAGCAGCCGGGCGGCGCGCAGCACGTCGGTGGTCACGGCGCCGCGGATCCGTGCCGGCGTGCGGCCCGCGTCCACGTGCTTGGCGAGGCTGCCGAACTGCACGCGCCACAGCCCGACGAGCGCCGTCGCGGCGAGCTGGGGCTCCGGGTCGGCGGTGGCCAGGCCCGCGCGCACGGCCAGCAGCTGCGCGGCGCCGTCGGCGAGCTCGTCGAGGACATCGCGCTGGTAGGCGGCCAGCGCCGGCGTGGAGCGGATCAGCTCGCCGTAGCGGCGGAACCCCGCTCCCGCGGCGCGGCGGTCGCGCTGGTCGGCGAGCCAGCCGGTGACCGCGGCCAGCTCGCCGGCGAGGATGCGCAGCACGGCCTCGACGGGCGTGCGGGCCGGGTCGCCGAGCTCGGTGCGCATAGCGGCGAGGGTCGCGTCGGGCCGGTCGAGGATGAGGGATTCCTTGGCGGGGAAGTAGTTGAAGACGGTCTTCTCTGACACGCCACCGGCCTGTGCGACGTCGGCGACGCGCACGGCGTCGAAGCCGCGCGCCAGGAAGAGTTCCGTGGCGGTGTTGAACAGCAGGCGACGCGTCTCGCGCTTCTTGCGCTCGCGCAGGCCCTCCGCGGGAACCTCGTCCCGCGGGGTCCGCAACGCCGCCCAGTCGACCCGCCGTCCGCCCACGAAACCGAGAATAGCTTGAGAACACGGGATTTCCGGCGAGTCAGCGGTGCGGCACGCTGCCCCGCACAGCCCACGCCCGCGCGGTCAGGGTGATCGTGCCGTCCGCGGCGATCGGCAGCCGGGCGCGCAGCAGGTCGCGCAGGGCTCGGCGGTGGTCTTCGGACAGCTGCACGGCGTAGGCGGGCGCCGGGCCCTGGCCGCCGAGGAACGGCAGCCAGTAGTCGTCGAAGCCGGCGAACGCGGTGCGGACGCCGATCGCGCGCACGACCACGCCCGTCAGGCCCGCCTCCGTCCACAGTCGACTCAGCGGATCCGGGCGGCACAAAGGAAAACGGCGGCCTTCGTCGAGGTCCGCGACGACCGGGTCGAGCTCGGCCGCGGCGTCCCAGAACCAGCGCATCAGCTCCATGCCCTCGGCGTAGTCCCACACGTATGCGGTCACCACTCCCCCGGGCTTCACGGCCCGGACCCAGTCGGCGACCGCCCGGTGCGGGTCGGGCACGAAGTTGAGCGCCAGCCCGCTCACGGCGGCGTCGAACGCGTCGGCGGCCACGGGCAGGGCCTGCGCGTCGCCGACCACGAAGGCCGCCCGCGGGTCGGCGGCCAGCCGGCGGGCGTGGGCGACGAGCGGCGAGGCCTGGTCGACGCCGAGGACGCCGGCCGGATCGGCCGTGGCCAGCACCGCCGACGCCAGCGCACCGGTGCCGCAGCCGACGTCGAGCCAGCGCGCCCCGGGCGGCACGATCGTGCCGTCGAGGAAGGCCGCGGCGACGCGGCGGCTCCACCGTCCGACGTACCGCTCGTAGGCCTCGCCCGAGGACCAGTCGCTCATCGTCCGAACCTACGCCGCCGGCCGGGCACCCGCGCCCGGGCGAACCGCGTGGCACGGCCCACCCGGATCGGCCGGGCTCAGGCGAGGTCACGCACGCCCGGCCGAGCAGCACGTCGACCAGCGTGTGGGGGCCGCACGCGAGCTGGAGGTGGAAGTCGGGAACGGCAGGGTTGACGGGGTTGTAGATGGCGGGCGCCGGAGTGATCGAGCCGCAGTAGCCGCCACCCGCGAGGTCGGCGCTGCGGCCGTCGGCGCTGAGGGTGGCGCCGCCCTCCGGTTCGAACCCGCCGACGACCCACGTGGCGGCCAGCACGAAGGCCGTGCCACCGAGGTCGACCCGGCCGACGCCACTGGCCGCGTGGTCACACGACCCGGCCACCGCGTAAGGCATGGACTCGATGACGAAGGGCCCCGGCTGCACGGCCGATCCGGTGCTGGTGGCGAACGTGACGTCGTTGATGTCGACCAGCAGGGTCGCCGGGTCGATCCGCACCCGGGTGAACGTGGTGCGGACATTCGTGCCCCGTGTCACGCCACCGACTGTGTATTGCGAGAAGTTGGGGGGTGAGCGTGATGTATTCCCGCGGCGTCCCGGCCATGTCGTGACAATAGACGGGAACGAGGTGGGACCCGGTGTTCAGCACATAGTTCCCGTCGCCCGCGATCGGCAGCAAGGCGCGGATCGCGGCACAACTGCTCGTGCCGGCCGCCACCGGCGGTTGAGCCGCCGGCTGCGCCGACGCAGGCGTCACGGCAAGCCCGGTGAGGACCAGAACTGCAACCGCGACAACAATTCTTCGAAACATGAAACCTCATTCCCTCGAGGATGTGGCTGAATGATTAGACGGCGAAAAATCGAATCGGGCGATAGACCATGCGGGTAACCCCCGAAGAGGCCGAGCCACCACCGAAGCCGAATTACGACATTCGAGAACCGGACTGACGCGTTCGGCGGCAATTCACCGGGCTTACGCGACGAAATACTCGCGAATGAGCACTCAGCCCAGGTGCACCGGAATGGGCCGCGGAGAAATTCACCTCGAACGAATGAGGGGTCACAGTGGACGCGGTACACCCGGGGCGGACAGTGCGGTCACAACCCGGCAGCGGTCACGCGAGCCGTACTTTACATTTCTCTTCGACTTGTCAAGCTGGGTGTACATCACTTACCGTCTTGTCAACCACGTCGGACAGCGTCGTTGACGGAGGAGGACGAGATGAGCGAAGTCGCGGGGACGGTGCCCGCCGGTTCGACCGAGTCTTGGACGGACCGCAAGCGGTACCTGTGGCTGATCGGGCTCGTGGTGCCCTCACTCGCGTTCCTGGCGATCGGGCTGCACGCGGCCACCGGCTGGGGCGTGTGGTTCTGGGTCGGGCCGATCGTGATCCTCGTGATCGTGCCCGTGATCGACCTGGTCGCGGGGCTCGACCGCGGCAATCCGCCCGACGACGTGCTCGAACAGCTGGAAAACGACCGCTACTACCGCTGGATCACCTACCTCTTCCTGCCGATCCAGTACGTCGGGTTCGTGGCGGCGTTCTGGCTGATCGGGCGCGGTGACCTGAGCGTGGTGGACAAGATCGGGCTGGCCGCCTCCATCGGGTGCATCGGCGGGATCGGCATCAACACCGCCCACGAGCTGGGGCACAAGAAGGAGAGCCACGAGCGCTGGCTGTCGAAGATCGCGCTGGCGCAGAGCTTCTACGGCCACTTCTACATCGAGCACAACCGCGGCCACCACGTCCGCGTGGCCACACCCGAGGACCCGGCTTCGAGCCGCGTCGGCGAGAGCTTCTACCGCTTCTGGCCGCGTACGGTCGGCGGCTCGCTGAAGTCGGCGTGGCGACTGGAGCGCAAGCGCTACGCCCGGCGTGCGAAGCACCCGTTCCGCATCGGCAACGACGTGCTCAACGCGTGGCTGATGTCGGCCGTGCTGTGGGCCGCGATGCTGGTGTGGCTCGGAGCCGGGATCCTGCCGTACCTGCTGATCCAGGCCGTGGTGGGCTTCTCGCTGCTGGAAGTCGTGAACTACATGGAGCACTACGGGATGCTGCGCCGGCGCGTGGGCCCGCCGGATCGCCGCCGCCACGAGCGCGTGGACCCGAGCCACAGCTGGAACTCCAACAACATCGCCACCAACGTGCTGCTCTATCACCTGCAGCGCCACAGCGACCACCACGCCAACCCCACGCGCCGCTACCAGACGCTGCGGGACTTCGCCGAATCGCCGGTGCTGCCCACCGGGTACGCCGGGATGATCGTGCTGGCGCTGGTGCCGCCGCTGTGGCGACGCGTGATGGACCCGCGCGTGCTGGCCCACTTCGACGGCGACATCTCCCACGCCAACATCCAGCCGCGCAAACGCGGCAAGGTTCTGGCCCGGTACGGCACCCGCGTGACGGCCGAAGCGCCGATCACCGCCGACACCCGCGGCGACGCGGCCGAAGGCGGGATGTGCCCCGGTTGCGGCTATGTCTACGACGAACAGCGCGGTGATCCGCGCGAGGGTTTCCCGGCCGGCACGCCGTGGTCGGCGATCCCGGACTCGTGGTGCTGCCCCGACTGCGGCGTACGCGAGAAGGTCGACTTCGTGGCTCCAGGAAGGGTGGGTGCGTGATGCGGATCGAGGCGAACCGCGAGTTGTGCGCCGGGTTCGGCATGTGCGAGGCGATGGCGCCGGACTTCTTCGAGGTCGGTGACGACGGCACGGTGGTGCTCCTGGAGGAGAGCCCCGCCGAGCGGCACCGCCTGGACGTGACGGCCGCGGCCGACGCGTGCCCGGTGCTGGCGCTGAAGGTGCGGGACTGAGGATGCGTTCTCCAGCTTGCCGGGACCACACGGGAGGCGGCCTAGGATGACGATCATGAGCGGGGCACTCCGGGCCGCACCGCCCGAGGGCGGCCAGCACCGGCAACCGATCGTCACCGCGGCCATCGAGCTGACCGCGAGCGAGGGCTGGTCGGCGGTCACCATGGCGCGGCTGGCCGAGGCCGTGGGCGTGAGCCGCCAGACCGTGTACAACGAGGTCGGCTCCAAGGCTGCGCTGGCCGAGGTGATGATCTCCCACGAGCTGGCCCGCTTCCTCGCGGTCGTGCGCACCGCGTTCGACCGGCATCCCGGCGACCTGGTCGAGGCGATCTACGAGGCCATCCGCGCCGTGCTCGATCTCGCCGACGACAACACGCTGCTGCGCGCCATCGCGTCGGCGACCCACGGCACGGACACGGAACTGCTGCCGCTGCTGACCACGCGCGCGGGCTCGCTGCTGACCGAGGCGAAGACGATGCTGGTCGAGCGCGTGCGCACGTACGAGCCGCCGCTGGACGACGAGCAGATCACCGTGGTGATCGACCTCGTGGTGCGCACCGTGCTCAGCCACGTGATGCAGCCGTCCGACACGCCCGCCCGTACGGCCGACGCGCTGGCCTGGGTGGTCGGGCGCGTGCTGGGCACGTCGGCGGCGCGGCCTATGCGCCGCGGCTGACCGGCGGCTGGGGCATGATGGACCCGTGGAGTCGACCAGGGTGGACCGCTGGCTGTGGGCCGTACGGCTGGCGAAAACGCGCTCGAACGCCGCGGCCGCGTGCCGGGGCGGGCACGTGCGCGTGAACGACCGCCCGGCCAAACCCGCCACCACCGTGGTCCCCGGCGACGAGGTCCGCGCCCGCATCGGCCAGACCACCCGCGTTGTCGAGGTCGTCCAGGTCATCCAGAAACGCGTCGGCGCGCCCGAAGCCGCGAAGTGCATCATCGACCGCACTCCGAAGCCGCCCCCGGAGGCCGCGATCCCGGTGGCGCACCGCGAGCGCGGCGCGGGCCGTCCGACGAAACGGGAACGCCGGGTGCTCGACGAGTTCCGGTCGCGCTGGAGCTGAGTCAGCGCAGCATTTGGGCGACGTACTTCGCGGCTTCGGCGATCAGGGCGTACCGCGGTTCGTCGTCGTAAGCCGTGCGGTCCGACATGATCGCGAAGACCAGTGGGGCTGCGCCCGGTGGCCTGAGGACGGCGACGTCGTTGACCCGGCCGTAGTCGCCGTGGCCGGTTTTGCCGATCACGCGCCATTCGGCGGGCACGCCCGCGCGGATGGCCTGCGCGCCCGTGGTGCTGCGGCTCAGCCAGTCCTCGACAAGCGCGCGCTTGGTTGCGGGGAGCGCCTTGCCGAGCACGATCGTTCGATGGTCGGCGGCGAGCGCCCGCGGGGTGGTGGTGTCGCGGGGGTCGTCGACGGGATCGCGGTTGAGGTCGGGCTCGTACTGGTCCATGCGGCTGGTGGCGTCACCCAGGCCACGCAGGTACGCCGTGAGCCCGGCCGGGCCGCCGGCGTCGCGCATCAGCAGGTTGCCGGCCGTCCCGTCGCTGTACCGGATCGCGGCGTCGCACAGCTGCCGCACGCTCATCCCGGTGCCGGTGTGTTCCTGGGTGATCGGGGAGACGGAGTTGACGTCGGCTTTCGTGTAGTGGATTTGTGTGTCCAGGTAGGACAGTGGGTGGTTTTGCAGCACGGCGGCGACCGCGAAGGTCTTGAAGGTGGAGCAGAAGGCGAATCTCTCGTCTGGCCGGTAGTCCAGGGTGGCTCCACTGCCGGTGGCGAGTGCGTGGATACCCAGGCGGGCACTGTACTTGCGTTCGAGCGCTTCGAGTCGCGCGGTCGGCGGTGGGGTTGTTGTCGTTTTCGGTGGTGGTGCGGGGCTCGGTGGTGGGACCGGGTTCACGCAACCGGCGATCGGTGCCGCGAGCACTCCGGCGAGCAGGGCCCGCCGGGTCATGCGACGTCGGTCCGCCACGGGAATTCCCCTCATGTTTCCGATTCCGCCAGGGAAAACCCGGGGTGCGGGACTCGGCGTGGGCGGCCCTCGGGATGGTATTCGAAGTGCCACCATTCGTTGTCGTAGACGCGGTACAAGTGGTGAGCCGCGCCGTGGAGTTCGAGCCAGTGGGCGCCGTCGCGGGGGCGGATGTCGAGGGCCGTGCCGGTGACGTGGCGGGAGTTCGCCGGGGGCAGGGCACGCCTGCGGGCCCGGGCCACCGAGCCGGTGCGGCGGACCTCCGCGGTGAAGAGGCGGTCCTGGGTGCCGGCGTCGCGGTGGCCGGAGGTGAGGCCGAGGAGGGTGCCGTGGCGCCAGAGGGCGGTGGTGCGGGCCGCGACGAAAGCCGCGTGGGTGCCGGGTGACAGCCCGGTGAGGTCCTCGGCCGGGAAGCGGATCCTGAGCGCCCAGGAGCAGGCAACGGATCGCCCGAGGCCCGGAGCCACCAGGGAGGCCAGTGGCCACAACACGAAGGCGAGCAGACGGGTGATCACGCGGTAGCCGACGTCACGCCGCCGGCCCGCGGGGTCCCCAGTGGACAGGCTAAACCTCAAGACTCCCCCAGGAGAACGTCTCATCCCAGCGCCTTCACCGCGGCCGCCGCGGCGCGGGCGACGAGGGCGTCGTCCGTGGGGGCGTCGGCAGCGGGGCGGTCGGAGAACACCACGAAAACGATCGGCGCGCGGCCCGGGGGCCAGGCGATCGCGATGTCGTTGCGGGTGCCGTGGTCGGCGGTGCCGGATTTGTCGGCGACCTGCCAGCCGGCGGGGACGCCCGCACGGACGAGGTGGGTGCCGGTGGTGCTGGCGCGCATGGTGTTCGTCAGGACCGTGCGCAGGGGCGCGGGCAGCGTGTCGCCGAGGACCACCGTGCGCAGCGACCGGGCCCAGGCGCGCGGGGTGGTCGTGTCGCGCAGGTCGCCGGGGGCGGTTTCGTTGAGGGTGGGTTCGATGCGGTCGACATGGGTGGTGGTGTCGCCGATCGAGCGCAGCCACGTGCTCAGCGCGGCCGGCCCGCCGAGCTCGCGGAAGAGCATGTTGCCGCCGGTGTTGTCGCTGTAGCGCAGGGCGGCGTCCATGATCGCGCTCAGCGTCATGCCGGCGCCCGCGTGCTTCCGGGTGATCGGCGAATCCGCGACGACGTCACTCGGGCCGTACTTGATCACGCGGTCGAGCCCCGCCATCCCCACCTTCTGCAGCACGGCCGCGGCACTGAACACCTTGTGCGTCGATGCGTAGGCGAAGCGCTCGTCGGCGCGGTAGGCGACTTCGTGACCCGAGCCGGTGTCCACGACGTACACGCCGAGCCGGGCGCCGAAAGACCGCTCCAGGTCGTCGAAGTCGTGGTTCGAGACCGTCGGCGAAGCGGAGGTGGCGGGCGGTACGGCGGGCGGCAGAGCCTGCGGAGCCGGCGGCGCGCCACATCCCGCCAACGCCACCACAGCCACCGCCGCCACCACCACAGACTTGCTGAACACCGGGTCCCCCCTTCGGAAGTGATCGACATCCGCAGTCTCACCAAGGCCGCTCATGCTGTCCAAGACAGAAGTGGGCACTTCCATGCGCAATGGGCATACAGTGTGGTCGTGGACCTGATCGGAAGCTGCCGCGCGTTCGTCGGCGTGAGCGAAACCGGGAGCTTCACGGCGGGGGCGGCGGTGGCCGGGATCCCCCAGCCCGTGGCGAGCCGCCGGATCGCCGCGCTCGAACGCCACCTCGGCGAGCGCCTCTTCGACCGCGCGACGCGGCGGGCCCAGCTCACGCCCTTCGGCCGCGACATGCTGCCGTCCGCGCGGCGCCTCGTCCACCTGGCCGACGCCATGGAGCACGACGCCAAGCGCGCCAAACTGCGTCCCCTGCGTCTCGCCGTGCCCGACACCTGCCCGACCCGCGACCTCGCCGAGCTCGGCGCCGAGGCCCGCGCGCTCGGCATTTTCCTCGAGTTCCGCCCGGCGCCACCCGGCGAGCGGGCCGAGCTCGTGCGCACGCACGAGGTGCGCGCCGCCCTCGTCGCAGTGCCCGAGACCGATGCCGTGTGGACGGTGCCGCTCGGCGTCGCCGCCACGGAACGCCAGCAGCTCCCACCCGTGGTCCACCTCGAGACGCTGCGCGCCGGCCGCGCCACCAAAGCCGAGCGCCGCCGCGTGTGGATCCAGCCCGAGGACGACGTGCCCCACATCCGCGACCGCGTGTTCCGCGTCCGCGACGCCGTGGGACTGCGACCCGCCCAGGTCTCCGTCGCCGGTTCCCTGACGGCCGCCGCGGCCGCCGTCTACGGTTCGGCCGACCTGCTCCTGTGCTCCCCCACGCAGGCCACCGAGCTCGGCCTGGGCTGGCGCCCCCTCGGCAACGGCCCCCTCGCCCGCGGCTTCGACGTCGCCGCCGCCCTCGGCGAAGACGCCCACCACCTGCGCACCCGCCTGCGCCCCGCCATCGCCCGCTGCCTCGGCGCCCCCGACGAGGAGAACGTGTGAACACCGAATCCCTGCTCCGCGACCTCCGCGAGGAACTCGACGACGGCGGCCTGCGCGGTTCGTTTCTCGTCCGCGACCTCCACACCGGCCAGGAGATCGGCCTCGACGCGGACCTGGAGTTCCCCAGCGCCTCGCTGGTCAAGGTGCCGCTCGCCGCGGCGACGTTGGAGCGCATCCGGCGGGGTGAACTCGACGGCGCGACGCAGCTGGAGGTCGAACCCGGGCGGGTCACCACGGCCGGGCCGGCCGGGCTGGCGCGCTTCCGCCACCCGGCGCGCGTGGCGATCGACGATCTGCTCTACCTGAGCGTGGCGGTCAGCGACGGCACCGCAGCCGACGCGTTGTTCGAACTCACGCCGCCGGCCGAGGTCACGCGGATGCTGCGCGAGTGGGGCATCGACGGTGTCTCCGTGCGGCACGCGACGGCGGAGCTGGCCGACACCCCCGCGGAACGGTTCGAGCCGGGCGAGGTGCACCTCGCCCACGCGCTGGCCATTCGCGCCGGCACGGCCGGGCGGGGGCACCCGGTGTCGCAGCTGGACGTCAGCCGGGCCAGTGCCGGGTCGGCGCGGGCGTATGTCGCACTGCTGGAGGCGTTGTGGCGGCCGTCCAAAATAGACACCGAGGTGGCGGCGCGCACGCGGGATCTCATGGCCCACAACCTGCTGCGCCAGCGGCTCACGCCGGATTTCGGGTCCGACTCGACGAAGTGGTCGGCCAAGACCGGCACGCTGCTGAACCTGCGGCACGAGGTCGGCGTGGCCGAGCACGCCGACGGGCAGGTATTCGCGGTGGCCGCGCTCACCGAGTCGCGGGTGCCGGCGGCGATCCAGCCGGAGGCGGAGATCCTGATGGCTCGGGTCGCCCGCACGATGCGGGACCACCTGCGGTCGCGCTGAAACTCAGCCCAGGCGGTCGAACCACCGGTCCACGACGGCGTCGGCGACCGTGGTGTCGTCGCGCAGGATGCTGGTGAGCGCGAGGCCCCGCAACACCATCAGCAGCGATTCGTAACCGACGCGATCGTCTCCTGTGGACTCGAACGCCGACCGCAGCTCCCGCCCCAGCTCGCGTTCCGCGGGCAGCAACGCCGCCCGCAACGCCGGATCGGTCCGCGCGCCGAGCCAGAGTTCCAGCCCCGCCAGGAACAACGGCCCCGACATCGCCTCCCGCAACGCCGTCACCAGCTGCCGCCGCGAATCCGCGCCGGCGAGCCGAACCTGCGCCAGCTGCTGCTCGGCGATGTAGTGGATCGCCGCGACGAACAGGTCCGCCTTCGAGCCGAAGTGGTGCAGCAGCGCACCCCGCGACACCCCCGCCCGCTCCTGCACGCGCTGCGTCGTCGTGCCGGCGTAGCCGAAGTCCACCAGGCACCTGACGGTGGCGTCCAGCAGGGTCTGGTGAGTGCGCGCTCGTTGTTCGCTGCGGGTCACCCGGGTAGCCTACCGTTCTCGTTGACAGTCCAGACGGACTGTGAAAACCTCCGGGCATGCTCGCTGTGGAGTTGGTGCGCCGGGGTGCCCAGCGCTTCGCGGATCGCACGGCCGTGGTCATCGGCGACCGGGAGTTCTCCTTCGCCGAAGTCGACGAGCGCGCCAGCCGCCTCGCCAACGCCCTGCTCGCCGCGGGCGCCGACCGCGGCACGAGAGTGGGGCTGCTGGTCGACAACGGCGAGTGGTCCATTCCGCTCGACTTCGCCTGTCTCAAGGCCGGCGTGACCAGGGTGCCACTCAACGCCCGCCTCGCCGTGGCCGAGCAGACCCGGATGCTCGCCGAATCCGGCGTGGCCCTGCTCGTGTACAGCAAGCCGCTGGCCGAACGGGCCGCGACACTCGCCGAAGCCCTCGACGGCCTGCGACTGGCCGGGCTCGGTGACCGGCAACGCGCCCAGGACCTCGACCTCGTCGCCGAACTGGACCGCGTTCCGGCGGCCGATCCGCGCGTCCCGGTCGCCCCGGACGACGTCATGCTCGCCCTCTACACGTCCGGCACCACCGGCACGCTCAAGGCCGCGCAGCACACCCAGGCCGGCTACGCCGCGATCACCGCCAACATCCTCGCCAACCTCCTCTCCCCCGACCGCGACTCGGCGATGCTGCACGCCGCGTCGCTCATCCACGCCAGCGGGACTTTCGTGCTGCCGTACTGGATCCGCGGCGGCCGCGCGGTCGTGCTGCCGGGCTTCGACCCCGAGTCCTATCCGGACTCGATCACCCGGCACCGCGTCACCGACGTCAACCTCGTGCCGACGATGCTCGGCCTGCTGCTCGCCGGGTCCACTCTGGACTCGGCAGCCAAGCTCGACACCATCGTCTACGGGGCCAGCCCCATGCCGAAGCCGCTGATCCAGGAAGCGCTGGACCGCTTCGGGCCGAAGTTCGTGCAGTACTACGGCCAAACCGAGGCTCCGTTGTGCCAGACGGTGCTCGGCAAAGCCGACCACCTGCAGAGCGACCTGCTCGGCTCATGCGGCCACCCCGCCGTCGACGCGGAGCTCCTGCTGACCGATCCCGACGGGAGTCCCGTGCCACACGGGGAGATCGGCGAGATCCGCGTGCGCGCGCCGTTCACGATGAGCGGGTACCTCGACGCGCCCGAGCTCACCGCGCAGACGCTCGTGGACGGCTGGATCCGCACCCGCGACCTGGCCCGCGCCGACGAGCGCGGCTACCTGTACCTGGTCGACCGCGCGAGCGACATGATCGTGACCGGCGGCTACAACGTCTACCCGCGCGAGGTCGAGGACGCGCTGGCCACGCACCCGGCCGTGGCCGAGACCGCCGTGGTCGGCGCGCCCGATCCGACGTGGGTCGAGGCCGTGACGGCGTTCGTCTCCCTGCGCCCGGGAGCGACAGTGTCCGAAGAGGACTTGCGCACGCACGTGCGCGGCCGGCTCGCCGGGTACAAGGTGCCCAAGAGCGTGCACGTGGTCGATGCGATCCCTAAGTCGGCGGTGGGCAAGATCCTGCGCCGCGCCCTGCGTGATCCCCTGTGGGAGGACCGATGAACGTCCTGGTCGAGAAGCGCGGCCCCGTCACGATCGTGACGATCGATCGGCCCGAACGGCGCAACGCCGTCGACCGCGCCACGGCCGAGGCACTCGCCGGCGCGTTCCGCGCGTTCGACGCCGACGAGGACGCCTCCGTCGCCGTGTTGCAGGGCGCCGGCGGCACGTTCTGCGCGGGCGCCGACCTCAAAGCCGTCAGCGAAGGCCGGGGCAACCGCACCGAACCCTCGGGCGACGGTCCGATGGGACCGACGCGGCTGCGTCTGACCAAACCCGTCATCGCCGCGGTCAGCGGCCACGCCGTGGCAGGCGGGCTGGAGCTGGCGATCTGGTGCGACCTGCGCGTGGCCGACGAAACCGCTGTGTTCGGCGTGTTCTGCCGGCGCTGGGGCGTGCCGCTGATCGACGGCGGCACCGTGCGGCTGCCGCGCCTGATCGGCCAGAGCCACGCGCTGGACTTGATCTTGACGGGCCGCCCGGTCGCCGCCGACGAAGCGCTGCGCATGGGCTTGGCCAACCGCGTCGTCCCCGCCGGCCAGGCACTCGAGGCGGCGGTGGAACTCGCGAACAGCCTCGCCGCGTTCCCGCAGACCTGCCTGCGGGAGGACCGCGCGTCGGTGCTCGAACAACACGGCGCCACCGAAGAATCCGCCCTGGCCAACGAGTTCGGCCACGGCCTGGTCTCCCTGTCGAGCGACACCGTCGCCGGCGCCACCCGCTTCGCCCACGGCGCCGGCCGCCACGGTTCGTTCGACGCCTGAACCCGGGGCGGGGCACTGCGCGCAACCCCGCCCCGGATTCGTCACGCCGCGACGTAACCGGCGTCGAGCTCCCGATGGAGTGTCACGCGGTCGATCGCCTTCTCCCACTTGCCCACGACGAGTGTGGCCACGCAGTTGCCCGCGATGTTGGTGAACACGAACGCGGCCGACAGGACACTGTGGACACCCAGCACCAGCGCGATGCTGCTGACCGGGATCGTGTGCGTGGCCGCCAACGTCAGCGCCAGCACCGCGATGGCCGAACCCGACACGCCCGCGCCGCCCTTGGACGTCAGCAGCAACACGAACAGCAGGCCCAGCTGCGCTTGCCAGCTCAGGTCCGTGCCGGTGGCCTGAGCCAGGAACACGCTCACCGCGGCGAAGTACAGGCACGTGCCGTCGTGGTTGAAGCTGTACGCGGTGGGCAGCACGAGCCCCACCACCGGCTCGTCCACGCCCAGCTTTTCGAGCTTCGCCGTGAGCTGCGGAAACACGCTTTCCGACGAGCTCGTGCCGAGCACCAGCACCAGCTCCGCGCGGAAGTAGCGCAGCACCTTCCACAGGCTGACCCCGGCGTAGTGCGAGACCGGCCAGAGCACGAGGACGAAGAACAGCACCACGATCAGGTAGAACACCCCGACCAGCTTGCCCAACGGCAACAGCGTGCTCAGCCCGTACTTCGACACCGTGAACGCGATGGCCCCGAACGCGGCGAACGGCGCGAGCCGCATGACCTTCTTGATGATCCAGAACAGCGACTGCTGCACGGTGCCGACGATGTTCAGCACCGGCTGCGCCTTCTCGCCCAGCGCGGCGAGACCGCAGGCGAACAGGACCGAGAACACCAGGACCTGCAGGATCTCGCCCTTGGCGAACGCGTCGACGGCCGACGTGGGCACGAGGCTCACGAGGAAGTCGTCGAAGCCCTCCGACTTGGCCGGCGCCGCCGAAGCCGGCGCGTGCAGTGACGACGGGTCGATGTTCATGCCGATGCCGGGCTTGAGCACGTTGACCACCACGAGACCGATCACCAGTGCGATCGTGGTGATCACCTCGAAGTACACAATGGACTTCACCGCGATGCGGCCGACCTTGCCGAGGTCGCGCACACTGGCGATGCCGTGCGTGACCGTGCAGAAGATGATCAGGCCGACGACCATCTGGATGAGGTGGATGAAGATGTCGCCGAGGAAGTCGACGTGGTGGCCGACCGAGGGCGCGAGCGCGCCCACGAGCACGCCGGCGACGACGCCGGCGAGGACCTGGAAGGTCAGGTCCTGGTAGAACGGCTTGCGCTTGCGGGTCTGCCCGGGGGCGCCCGCGGACGTGGTTTCGCTCATCGTCTTCCGGTTTCTCCGTTGAATCTCCGGTAGGGAAAGCTGGGGGCTAACCGAGGATCCGGCGCGCCGGCTCGAACACCTCGTCGGCGTCGAGGCGGCGCGGTAGCAGGCCTTGTTCGAGGCACGCCTCCACGATCAGCTCGATCGGCCCGCTCAGCCGCTCGAAGCCGAACACCGTGGGGACCGGCGCGCCGTCGGGCCGCGAGACGGTCGCGTCGGCGCGGCGCAGCAGCTCGTACGCCTCGCGGACCGCGCCGGGGTCGCGGCGGCTCACGGACTCCCCCGCGACGACCATGTGGTTGATCGGCATGAAGCCGTGCTCGCGCCACCACTGCTCGTCTCGCGCGGCGGCGTCGGGGATCACCCGCACGAACTCGTCGCCTTCAGGCAGGTCGTTGCCGAGGATGGTGGCGTCGATGCGGCCCTCGCGCAGGAGGTCGGGCAGGCTCGCTTCGCCGACGCCGTGCTCGACGAAGTCCGGGTCCTCGTACTCGGCGACGTGGGCGCCGTCGCGGGTGAGCCAGTGGATGTCGCGCGAGGCGAGGCCGAAGTCCTCGGTGAGGTGCGCGCGGACCCACATGCCGGTGGTTTGGGTGAAGGCGCGCACGCCGATGCGCTTGCCCTTGAGCTCGGCCGGGTCCACCGGGCGCGACGCGTGGGCGATGAGGCAGCCGCGCTGGAACCGCGACGCGACCACGGCCGGCAGCAGCACCACGGGGCGGCCGTACGCGATCGCCTGCAGTGCCGTGACGATGGCCAGCTCGCTCAGGTCGTAGGCCTCGTCGCGCACCATCGGGGCGAACGCCTTGTGCACCGGCGAAACCGCGGTGAAGTCGAGCTCGACCGACGGGCTGGTGACCTCACCGTTCTTGAGCGGCCGGGTGTGCGGGTAGTCCGCGAGGACGGTCCGCAGGATCGTGGGCTCAGGCACGGCTCGCACCCTTCAGCGACGGGTAGAAGGCGGCGGCGGTCCCGCCGAAGATCTGGTCGAGGTCGGCTTCGGGCAGCACCGAGACCGTCTCGCGGGCCTCGGCCAGCAGGTCGGGCAGCACGCCGTCGGCCGCGGGGAAGTTGGAGCCCCACGCGATGCGGGCGGCGCCGTAGGCCGAGACCAGGTCCGTGAGGAAGTCTTCGGTCGTGGACGCGCCCTTCGCCGACGCGGCCAGCGCGCGGTGGGTGAGCTTGAGGTGCACACCGGGGTAGGCGGCCAGGTCGAACAGGTCCTTGGCCAGGCGGTACGGACGTCCGTCGGACAGGTCGGGGCGCGCGCAGTGGTCGAGCAGCACGCGCACGCGCGGAAAACGGTCGAGGATCTTGCGCAGCTTCGGCAGACCCTGGATCGTCATCTGCAGGCACACCGGGATGTCGTGCTTCTCGGCGTGGGCCCAGGCGGGGAACGAGTCCTCGTGGCCGAGCCAGTCGGCCTGGCCGGGCATGGTCGTGCCGGTGGTGAACAGGCGGAAGCCCGAGAGGCCGAGGCCCTGCCAGTGGTCGATCTTTTCGACGGCGTCGGGAGCCATCGCGTCGATCGAGTAGACGCCCGCGAAGCGGTCGGGGTGGCGGCGCAGCGCTTCGGCGACGTAGCGGTTGTCGTGACCGTACACCGTGGACGCCTGCACGACCACCGCCTGCGCGATGCCCGCCGTGTCGAGGGCCCGCACGAGGCCGTCGATGTCCACCGGGTGCGCCTTCGACCACTCGCTCTGCTTCCCGCCGATGGGGTCGACCGGGTACTGGCCCGCGTCCGGGGAGATGACGTGGGTGTGCGAGTCGATGATGTCCATGTGACCTCCTGTGAACCGGCGGTTCGGCGCAGCACCGGATCCTCGGCGACCCGGCTCGGAGCCCGCGCGCTCCGGCAGACGGGGACCATACACGATTGTTAACAATCTCGTACAAGATTGTGGGGACGATTTCGTTGGGGATCACAGTGCGCGGCGCCTCGTGAGCGCCGCGCGAGCCGGTTCCCGGGGAATCCGTGCAGGTGGGAGGGTGCGGGACGGGTGACCGTCCTGACAAGTGAGGGTGGCTGGAGACTCAGTGGCGCGGACGGTGGGACGGCGACACGCGGGAGGGTTCGCCTGTGCTGGACACGGGGGACAAAACCGAGCGATCCGGCCTCGGACAGCACAACGCCCCAGGCTCCGGAGGTCCGGTGCCTGGGGCGTCGTGGCGGTGGGAGCGGCGGCGAGCCGGGGTCAGCCGAACATGCCCACCTCGTAGTGGCCCGCCGGCTGCTGGGTGATGACGTTCATGCGATTGTAGGTGTTGATGAGGGCGATGAGCATGGTGAGGCCGGTGAGCTGGTCCTCGTCGTAGTGCTTAGCGGCCTGCTGCCAGACCTCGTCGCTGACGCCGCCCGCGGCGTCGGCGATCCGAGTGCCCTGTTCGGCCAGCTCGAGGGCCGCGCGCTCCGCGCCGGTGAAGACCGTGGCTTCGCGCCAGGCCGCGACGAGGTTGAGGCGCGTGGGCTCTTCGCCCGCGGCCACAGCTTCCTTGTAGTGCATGTCGGTGCAGAAGCCGCAGCCGTTGATCTGGCTGGCGCGCAGCTTCACGAGCTCCTGCGTCGCGGCGGGAAGGCCCGAGTCCGAGATCGGCTTGTTCGCCGCGTTGAGGTACTTCATGAACTTACCGGCGACCGCGTTCTCGAAGAGGTTGAGTCGTGCTTCCACTGGTCTGCTCCTTCGCCCTTTTCCACTGGTTACGCACTCTTGACGGGTGGGCGCGCGAAGTTGTGACACGAGTGAATGTGACCTGCATCTCAGCGGCCGGGTCTCACCCCAGATCGGTCTCCGCGCGGATCTCGAGCGTCTCCCCCGGCTGGTGCAGCTCCAGCACCACGAGCTCGTTGCGCCCCCGCCGCCACAACGGCGCCGGGGCGTAGAGAGTCCGTTGTGGACCGCGGCTCCAGTAGCGGCCCAGGTTGAAGCCGTTGAGCCAGACGATGCCCTTCTCCCAGCCCGGCAGCGCGACGAACCCGTCGGCGGGCGCCCCGATCGTCACCGTGGCCCGGTGGAAGGCCGGACCCACGCCCGGAGCATCCGCGGTGAAGTGCACTGTGGACAGATCGTCGAGCGGCAACGGCCGGATTTCCCAGCCGAAGAGCTTCTGCTGGGTGTTCATGGCGACCCACCCGTCGATGCCCTTGCGGTCGGCGAGGTACGGGCCGTAGTTGATCCGGCCCATGGTGTCCACGAGGATGTCGAGCTGGTTCTCCGCTTCCTCGAACACGAGGTCCACCGTGGCGTCGGGAGTGTTGCGGTCGAGGACGCCGACCTGCTTGCCACCGGCGAAGACCAGCGCACGGTCGGCGAGGCCGTGGATGCTCAGGGTGCCGTTGTGCCGGCCCTGCACCTTCGTCCGGTAGTGGATGAGCCCCGTGACCTGGCCGAGCTTCTCCATCGGCAACGGCTGCGGCGAGCGCACGACCTTCGACAACGCGGGCAGCGACTCCAGCAGCGACGCCGTCGCGTCCGGCTTCACCGTCTGCGGCGCCAGCCGCGGTGAACGGCCGGGGATCGGCCCGTCGGGCAGCTTCGTGTACTTGCCGATCACGGCCCGCAGCGCGGTGAACTTCGCGCCGAGGTCGCCCGCCTCCCCCACCGGCGAGTCGTAGTCATAGCTCGTGACGGTGGGCTGGTAGGTCGTGCCGGAGGTGTTGGCCCCGCTCGTGAAACCGAAGTTCGTGCCGCCGCACGCCATGTACAGGTTCACCGACGCGCCCGAGGCGAGCACCGTGTCGATGTAGCCCGCCATCTGCTGCGGGTCGCGGGTGTTGTGCTGCTCGCCCCAGTGGTCGAACCAGCCGTCCCAGAACTCCGCCATCATCACCGGCTTGCCGGGCTGGAACTTCTTCAGCGCTTCGAGACTCGGCACCGGATTGCCGTCGCCCGTGCCGACTTCGAGCGTGCCCGGCAGCGAGCCGAAGCGCATGAAGAAGTCCGACGCGCCGTCGGCCGCGAACAGCAGGCTCGTGCACCCGCGCGAACGGAGGCTGTCGCGCAGGTGCGCCAGGTACGAGGTGTCGTTGCCGTAGCTGCCGTACTCGTTCTCGATCTGCACGGCGATCACCGGCCCGCCGCGGTGCGCCTCCAGCGCGGCCAGGCGCGGCACGAGGTGGTCGTACCACGCGTCCACGGCCTTGAGGTACTTCGGATCGGCGCACCGGAGTTCGAGGTCGCGGTCGGCAAGCAGCCACGCGGGCAGGCCGCCGAACTCCCACTCCGCGCAGATGTACGGGCTCGGCCGCACGATCACCCGCAGGCCCACCTCGCCGGCGGTGCGGATGAACTTCGGCAGGTCGCGCCGGCCGCTGAAGTCCGGCAGGCCCGGCTTCGGCTGGTGGAAGTTCCACGCCACGTACGTCTCGACCGTGTTCAGGCCGAGCGCCCGCAGCCGCTCCAGCCGGTCGCGCCACTGGTCGGGGTGGATGCGGAAGTAGTGCACGGCACCCGAGATGATCTGGAACGGCTTGCCGTCCAACAGGAACTGCTCGCCGGACACGGTCAGTCCCCCACGACCCGCCGCGTCGGCGGGCCCGGCGAACACCGTGCTCGCCACGGCCAGCCCGGCGACCCCGCCGAGGAAACTCCTCCTGCTCACTGCACTCACGAAGCTCTCCGTCCTTCGGGGTCAGCCGAGCGTCGCGGCCCGGACCTGGGTGATGAACGCGTCGAGGACCCCGTCGCCGACGAGCGCCTGCCGCACCCCCCATCGGTTGGTGTCGCCCGTCTTCACGGCCTGGGCCCGCGCGACGAGATCGTCGGCGGACGCGGTGAGCCGCTGCGCCGCCTTGGCGTCACCACGTCCGGCGGCCGCGAGGGCGTCGAGCTGGTCGACCATCGCGCCACCCCACAGAGCCGTCGCGTCGAGCCACGGCGAAGCCTCGTCGACGAACGCGCTCTCCACCCGGCCGCCGCGGATCACCTTCGCGGCATCGCGGATCTGCACCGCGTACTCCCGCAGGTCGGCCACCCGGTGGTCGCCCGCGTTCCACCGCTGCCAGAACGCCTTCGTCTTCGCCGCCAGCACCGGGGCCTGCGGCTGCCACGGCGTCGGGCCGAACGTCGGGGCCAGGTGCTCGAGGTCGGCGAACACCTGCAACGCGGCCGTGGCCCGGGCGTCGCCGCCCGCGAGCCGCGCAAGCGCTTGCGGCCACGACCGCTCCGGCGAGTACCCCGCGTCGTTCCACGCGAAGTCCGTGGCGCCGAACTCGGCGACCTCGCTGGCCGCCTCCTGGTTCATCGGGTTGGCGACGATCCCGTTGAGGTACTGCGAAAGCCCGGCCTCGCGCTGGGCGTAGGGCGCGAGCAGCAGGCGGCCGGCGGATTGCTCGTAGTCGTTCACGGGGTAGTTGTCCCAGAGGAACACTTTACGGCCGTACACAGTGGACACCTGCTGCGCCTCGTCGGTGGTGACGCTCGGCGGCACCACGTCCGTGCCGGTCCACTGCACGACCACCGACGGGTCGAGGTTCTCGCGCAGCTCGGTCTTGTACGGCGAGTCCTTGAGGTCGCTGTACTCGGTGGGCACCGTCTGCAGTGGACGGGCACCGTCGTGGGTCTCGACGAAGCCACTCGTGATCGCGTTGAGCAGTGACACCTGGGCCTTGCCCGCCGCGGCCTGGCCGGGCGCGCCGAACGCCGTCTGGTCGGCGGCGCAGTTCCACTTGGTGTAGGAGATGTCGTCGAACGGGATCGAGAACGACCGCACGCCGAGGTCGTACACCGACTGCAGCTTCGCCTTCACCGCGGCGAGATCGTCGGGCGAGGAGAAGCAGATCGACACGCCGGGCGAGAGCGCGTAGGTGAAGTCGACGTGGTGCTCGGTCGCCGACCGCACCAGCTGCCCGAGGGTGGCCAGCTCGTCGGCGGGGTAGGGATCGCGCCACTGCGCGCGCAGGTAGGCGTCGTCCTTGGCGCTGTAGACGTAGGTGTTGGCCTTGACCTCGCCGAGGAACGCGATCTGCCGCAGCCGGTCGGCGGTGCTCCACGGCGGGCCGTAGAAGCCCTCGATCGACCCGCGCAACGCCATGTTCGGCCAGTCGCGCACGGCCACGCCGCTGATGGCCCAGCCGTGACCGGACCGGACGAACAGCTGCCGCAACGTCTGCGCGCCGTAGTACTGGCCCGAGCCGTCGCGCCCGGCGATCACGATCTCGCCGCGCGTGGTGGTGAGCGAGTAGCCCTCGGCCTGGGCCGGTGCGGTGGTGCCGGCGCCGAGGCGGACGACCAGCGCGTGGCCGTGACGGGGTTCTCCGGCCACTGTGGTGACCTTGCGCGCGCCGTGCTCGCGGAACAGCGTGGTGACGAGGTCTTTCGCGGCGGCGTCGGTGGTGCCGTCGATGACGAGCACGACTTCGTCGGGCACGGCGACGTCGGCCGAGTCGCGGGCGAGTGACTGCGGTGTGGGCGTGACGACGGGTAGCGGCTGGGGGTGGTCGGGCGCGGCCGCCGCGGGCTGCGTGACGAGCGCGGCGAGCGAAACCCCGGCCGCGAGCACGGCGGCCAGGTGGCGCTTTCGTGAAGTCATCAAGGGATCCCTCGGGTCAGGCGGCCGGTGCCACGGTGCGGTACAGGGCGAAGGTCGAGAGGTACGGCGTGGCCCGCGCCTGGGTGATCACCACGCGCAGGTGGCTGGTCGTCACGGGTGCCGACAGCGTGACCAGGCGGCTGTAGCCGATGGTGGTGACGGTGCCGAGCGTCTGCCACGCGCCGTCGACCTCGGCCTGCACGGTCGCGCCCTCCACGTGCTGGCCGCGGCTGATGTCCTCGCCCAGGCGAATCTGGTCGAACGACGCGGGCCGGGCGAGCGGCACGTCGAGTGTGCCCGCGAGCGCACCGTGCGGTGGGGTCCAGGACGTCGTCAGCGAACCGTCGGTGACCGCGGCGACGGCCTTGTCGCCGGGCCGCGCGTGGGCCTGGTTCACCTGCGTGGCGGCGACGGATTGGCCGAAGGCAGCCAAAGCCGCGACGTCCGCGGGGGCGAACTCGCCGTCCGGGCCGGGTGGCACGTTCAGCAGCAGCGAGGAGTTGCGGCCCACTGTGCGCCGGTAGATGTCGACGAGTTGCGCGGCGGTTTTCGGCTGCTCTCCCGCGTGGAAGAACCAGCCGGGGCGGATCGAGACGTCGGATTCGGCCGGCGCCCACTGCAGGAAGCGCACGGACGGGTCGGCGAGCACCTGGCGCGAGCCGAGGTCGGTGGCCGTCGCGCCGCCGAGGAACAGTTCCTCGTTGTGCGCGGTGTTCGGGTCGCCGGTCGTCGGCAGCGGGCTCCACTCCGTGGTCCGCGCCTGGCCGGCCTCGTTGCCGACCCAGCGCACGCCGGCCGGCCCGGCGAACGTGACGGTGTTCGGCGAAAGCGCGTGGATCATCGAGAACCAGGTGGTGAAGTCGTAGTTCTCGCTGACGCCGCGGTCGCGCCACGGGTTGGCGCCGTCGAGCCACGGCTCGTCGATCGGGCCGTACTGGGTGAACAGTTCGTAGAGCTGGTTGAGGTAGTAGGTGTTGTAGTCGTCCTCGTTCACTCTGAAGCGCGGCAGCTTCCCGGCGGCCAGCGCGGCGGCTCGGTCGTCGTGCGCAACCAGCGTGGGGATCGTCCGTTCGGTCACGGCACTGCCGGTGCCGTAGCGGCCCTGGCCCTGCGGGGCGCTCGCGCGGTCGTCGTAGGTGGCCTGTTCCTCGATGGACAGCGACTGGCCGGCGGCGACCTTCGCCTCGATCCGCTTGACCTCGTCGGCGAAGAAAGTCGCGGGCAGCTCGGCGCCGTCGGCGGGCGAGAGGTAGACGCCGACCTCGAGACCGGCCTTGCGCGCGGAATCCACGTAGTCGCGCAGGATGTCGCCGCGCGGGTTGGTGCAGCCCGCGTCGCGCGCCTGCCAGAAGGCGGACGGGTCCTGCGAGTGCGTGGCCTGCGCGGCTTGTCGGGCGGCGTCGGCCTTCGGGTCGGTGCAGCCCGCGCTGAGCCACCACGGGCTGGCGACGACGGAGTGGTCGGTGTAGCGGGTCGGGTAGAGCACGAAACCGTCGTGGTGCTTGGCGGTGAGCATCACCTGCGTGACGCCGGCGGCCTTGAGCGAGCGCATCCACTGGTCGGTGTCCACGGCCGGTGGCGCGAACGTCGACTCCTTCTCGGCGCCCGAACCCCATTCGCGGTCGGTGAAGGTGTTCATGCCGAAATGCGTGAACGCGGTGACGGGCCGCTGCTGCCAGGCGAGCTGGCCGGGCCGTGGCACGACGGCGGCGGCCTTGGCCAGGACGCGGTCCATGTCGTCGCACGGCTGGACGGTCATGATCGCCGCGGTCTTGATCGGTCCGGTGCAGCCGCGGTCCGGCTGTGCGGCGGCACCGGGCGTGGCCGTGGATCCGGCCACGGCGAGGGAAAACAGTGCGGCCAGAACGGCGTTCCGGCGCGTCGAGATCGGCACGTGCTCCTCCTGACGGGTCCGCGCGGCCGCGTGCCCCGGTGGCGGCCGCCGAAGAGCGGGTGGATCGCCCAGCACACTAGGTGCGTGATCCATCGGATGTCTAGACCTACTCGGAGGAGGTGCGCTCGGCTGTCCGTTCCCTGTCTTCCCGCGGAATCTGTGTTTGCACCTGGTTGGCGCCGTTCACTCGGGACTGGAGTTTCCAGCTAGAGAGAGGTCAGTCGTCCGATGGGTCTTGACCGATGCTGTCGTCGAGCCAAGGCCTGATCGCGGCGCTAGGATCCGCGGAGTGCTGACGGTGCTCGGGTGGCTCACGCTCGTGGTGTGGCTGGGACTCGCCTTCGGCCACGGCTGGTTCTGGCGAACGGACCAGCGGTTGCCGCCGTTGGCGCGGCCGGCCGAGTGGCCGTCGGTGGCGGTAGTGGTGCCCGCGCGCGACGAGGCGGCCGTGCTCCCGACGACGTTGCCCGCTCTGCTCGCGCAACAGTATCCGGGCGAGGCACGCGTGATCCTCGTCGACGACGACAGCTCCGACGGCACCGGCGACCTCGCCCGGCGCTTCGGCGGTGCACCCGGCACGTTACCGCTGACCGTGGTGACGCCGGATCCGTTGCCGCCGTGCTGGACGGGCAAGCTGTGGGCGGCCGCGCGTGGCGTCGCCGAGGCGGGCGCGGTGGATTTCGTGCTGCTGACCGACGCGGACATCGAGCACGGCCCGGGTTCGCTCGAAACCCTCGTGGCGGCGTGCGGTGAGCACGACCTCGTGTCGCAGATGGCCGTGCTGCGCACCGCAACGCCGTGGGAACGGCTGATCGTGCCGGCGTTCGTGTACTTCTTCGCGATGCTCTACCCGTTCCGGCGCGTGAACAACCCGCGCTCGCGGGTGGCCGCGGCCGCCGGCGGGTGCGTACTCCTGCGCCGCTCGGCCCTCGAACGCGCCGGTGGTCTCGCGGCCGTCCGCGGCGCCGTGATCGACGACGTCGCCCTGGCCCGCGCGGTGTCCGCGGCGGGCGGGCGGACGTGGCTGGGGTTCGCGATGAACGTCCACAGTGTCCGGCCGTACCCGCGGCTTTCCGATCTGTGGCAGATGGTGGCGCGCACGGCGTACACGCAGTTGCGACACTCACCGCTCGTGCTGGCGGGCACCGTGGTCGGCCTGGCTCTGGTGTTCCTCGCTCCCCCCGTGCTGACGTTCGCCGGCCCGTCGTGGCCGGCGCTGGCGGCGTGGGTGCTGATGGCGGCGACGTTCGTGCCGATCGCGCGCTACTACCGGCAGTGGCCGGTGCTCGGCGCGCTGCTGCCGGTGACGGCGTTGCTGTACACATTGATGACGCTCGATTCGGCGCGCCGGCACTTCACCGGCCGTGGTGCCGACTGGAAGGGGCGGAACTACTCGTCCACTTAGGACTCCTCAAGGTTCAGCGACCGGCCCAGGGTCCAGATCGACGCGCCGAGCAGCACCACGTCCTTGAGCAGGAACTGGCCGACCGGCGACAGCGCGGGGAAGCCGCCCGCGGCCGCGTCGCCGACGCCGGGGGTGGTGAGGAAAAAGCTGAGCGTGGTCAGGAAAATCAGGATCCCGAGCGCACTGCCCACAGCGGAAACCCGGGGCGCCCACGGGCCGGCGGCGATGAGAACGGCCGCGGCGAACTCGACCGCGCCGAGGACGATCGCGAGGGGTTGCGGGTCCAGAACGTGGTTCGTCCAGCTCAGGAACGGGCTGTGCGAGACGTACTGCTGGATGCGCATGGCTTCCGACGCCGTCAGCTTGAGCACCGCAATCCACGCGACGACCAGCACGAGCCCGTAGCGCACGCCGAGCCCGCCCACGGCCTCGGCGTGTCGTCCCAGTGTGACCCGAGAAACCACGGGCTCCCCCTTCGTCGTGATCGGATGTCCGGCCGACGGTAACCAAGATCAGCTCGGAGGCCGAGGTGGCGGAGCCTTACGAATCGCTGACGTGATCATGACCGTCCACATCGGACCGGTTGACAGTCTCCGGCACCGCGGGTCATGATGAACACTTGTTCATGAACGTGTGTTCACAACGCTCGAGGAGGAGCTCATGACCGGGATCGTCAACACGGCGCAGGCGGAGGCGTGGAACGGCTACGAGGGTGGGCACTGGGCGGAGCACGCCGATCGCTACGACGCGGTGAACAGTGGGTTCAACCCGTTTCTGCTGGCCGCGGTCGGTCCGGGCGACGACGTGGTCGACCTCGGGTGCGGCACCGGGCAGCTGACGCGGCTCGCGGCGGCGCGGTCCGGGTCCAGCCGGGCGCTGGGCGTCGACCTGTCCGGGCCGATGCTCGCGACGGCACGGGCCCGGAGTGCCGCGAACGTGATGTTCGAGCAGGGTGACGTGCAGGTTTTCCCGTTCGCCGAGGGCTCGTTCGATGTCGCGTTGAGCCGGTTCGGGGTGATGTTCTACGCGGATCCGGTGGCGGCCTTCGCCGGCGTGCGCCACGCGCTTCGGCCGGGCGGGCGACTCACGTTCGTGTGCCTGACCGAGCTGGCAGGAACCGACCTCGGGACCGTGTTCGGCGCACTGGCGCCACTGCCTTCGGGCAGCGGGCCGACGTCGCTCGCCGATCCCGCGCACACGCGCTCGGTTCTGGCGGAGGCGGGGTTCCACGACGTCACGTGCACGCGGGTCGAGGCCGACCAGGTCTGGGGCCGCGACGTGGCCGACGCGGCGGGGTTCATCGCCGGCTGGGGCCCGGTTCGGCATCATGCGCGGGGCGCCGAAACTGCGCTGGTGGAGGCCTTGCGCCCGTTCGCCGAACCCGGCGCCGTGCGGCTGCGGGGCGCGGCGTGGCTCGTCACCGCCACCCGGTGAATACGATGGCGGAGATGTCACCGAGAACAGCAGCCGCCCTGCGCGACGGGGACCGCAGCCTGCGCGAGCACCTCATCGCGACAGCCGGCGCGCTCATGGCCGAGGAAGGCGCGGCGAAGCTGACCGTCCGCGCGATCGCCCGCCGCGCCGGCGTCGCGGACGGCGTGCTGTACAACCACTTCGCCGACAAGGAAGAACTCCTGGCGCACGCGCTGCGCGCCCACGTCCGCGACGCCGAACGCGAGCTGGGCGACCTGCCGGCTCCCGGCGAAGGCACGGTCGAGGCCAATCTGCGCGCGCACCTCACCTACGGGCTCGCCCTGCACCGCGCCATCCTCCCCACGTTCGCCGGCCTGCTCGCCCACCCGGCGGTGCTCACGCGCTTCGCGTCCCTGACTGCCACGGCTACCGAATGGCGCGACCGCCTGCTGACCTACCTCCACGCGGAACGCGACCTGGGCCGGCTCTCCCCCGCCGCCCGCCTCGACGCCGCCGCGGCCCTGCTCGTCGGCGCGTGCCACGAGACGGTGTTCTCCGCCCTGGTCCCCCACACGGGCCCGACCCCGGCACCGTCGGTCGACGACGTGGTGGCGACGGTGCTCGAAGGCATCGGCGCCTGAGGATCAGCGGCCGACTCATCGCGGCTCGCCGCCTCGGCAGTGCCTCCGGACAGCGAGGCCCGAGCCGAGCGCATCCCCGCGCGCCGGCAGCCACTCGCGGCACTGCGCCGCCCATCCAATCGGGCTCGTCGCGGCGGTCCAGCGGTAACCATCGGCAAGTCGGTTCCCGCGACGCGCGTCATCCCGCCGCGGCCACCACGAAACTGGCCAGCTGAGCCAAGCGGGAACGTTGCACCTCGGTAAGTCCTGCGGTCAACGCCTCCAGCCGGCGCCCCACCTCCGCCGCACCCTCGCGTGCCAGGGCGTGCCCCTCAGGGGTGAGCGACACGAGCACGCCGCGGCCGTCGTGCGGGGCCGGGGTGCGCTGGACCAGGCCACGGCGTTCGGCGCGGGTGACGAGGCCCGTGGTGCTCGACTTGTCGAGCTCGAGGTGCCGCGCGAGCTCCTGCATGCCCGGCGTGCGGTCGCGCAGGATGCCGAGCAGGCGCAGCTGCACGAGCGACAGTCCGTGCTCGGCGGCGACGTGGACGAGCTCGCCCTGGACCAGGAAGGAAAGCTGCGCCAGGCCGTCGACGATGCCCAGGTCCAGTGGTTGCTCCATGGGCGACAGCGTACTTGACGTAGTACGTGGCGCAAACTGATTTGGTTTGTTCCACGTACTAAACCGAAGGAGAACCGCCGTGTACGCAGCTGTCGTGCGGTCGTTCGAACGGCCGCCCCGCTACGAAGAGTTCGACACGCCCGAAGCCGCCGGCGGGCACCTGCTGGCGGAGGTGCTCGCGGCCGGCCTGCACCCACGCGTGCGGTCCGGCGCGGGCGGCACGCACTACACCAGCGACGGGCGGCTGCCGATGGTCCCGGGTGTCGACGGGGTCGGCCGGCTGCCCGACGGGCGACGCGTGTACTTCGTCGCGGGCGACGACGTGCCCGGGACGATGGCCGAGCGCGCGGTGGTCGATCCGCGGCGCGCGGTGGAGCTGCCCGCCGGCCCCGACGCCGTGGTGGTCGCGGCCGCGATGAACCCGGCGATGTCGTCGTGGGTGGCGTTGCGGCGACGGGTCGATTTCGAGCCGGGGCAGAGTGTGCTGGTGCTCGGCGCGACGGGCAACGCCGGGCGGCTGGCGGTGGAGGTCGCGCGGCACCTCGGGGCCGGCGAGGTCATCGCGGTCGGGCGGGATCCGCGGCGGCTGGAGCTGCTCACCTCGCTCGGTGCGACCTACGTCGTGGCGACAGCAGAAGCGGACAAGCTAGCCGCTGACGTCGACGTCGTGCTCGACTACACCTGGGGCGCCCCGGCCGAGCTCGCGATGCGGGCACTCGTCACCCACCGCGCCGAGCGCAGCAAACCGCTGGCCTGGGTGCAGATCGGCTCCCCCGCCGGCGCCGACGTCACCCTGCCCTCGGCCCTGCTGCGCGCGGCGAACCTGCGGATCATGGGCAGCGGTCAGGGTTCGCTGACCGCCGCCGGCATCGTCGCCGAACTGCCGTCCCTGCTCGACGAGCTCGCGGCCGGCACCTTCACCACCGCCGCGAGGGCCGTCCCGCTCGCCGACGTCGAGAGCGCCTGGACGGCCCCGTCCGACCCCGGCGAGCGGATGGTCTTCACACCCTGAACCCTCGGGCGGCCCCAGTGCCCGCCCGGTGCCGGCGTCCGGCGAGCCGGGCTCCGGCGGGTCATCCGCAGCAGGTGATGCCGTCGAAGACGCGGGTTCGCAAGGTGGGGCATCGAGGAGAGGGGCCCCCGATGGCCACGGGATCGAAGAGCGTCTCCGCTTCCGCCGTCGTAGTGCCGCTCGCGCTCGGGCAGTTCATCGCGAGCTACGCGGCGACGAACATGAACGTGGCGATCAGCACGATCGCCGACGACATCGGCACGTCGGTCATCAGCATCCAGACGGCGATCACGCTGTTCACGCTCACGATGGCCGCGTTGATGATCCCCGGCAGCAAGCTCACGGACTTCCTCGGCCGCAAGGTCTGCTTCATCGCGGGCCTCGTGATCTACGGCTCGGGCGCGCTGCTCTCGTCGTTCGCGCAGGGCATCGGGCTGCTGATCGTGGGGTACTCGCTGCTGGAGGGCATCGGGTCGGCGCTGCTGATCCCGCCGATCTACATCCTGGTCACGGTGGTGTTCGAAGACGTGAGCGCCCGCGCCCGCAACTTCGGGATCGTGAGCGGGGCGGCGGGGCTCGGCGCGGCGGCGGGGCCACTGCTGGGCGGTCTGATCACGAGCTACCTCGGCTGGCGGGCGTCGTTCCTCTTCCAGGTGGCCGTGATCGTGCTGATCATCGTCCTCGCCTTGCGCATCGTCGACCCGCCGATCGCCGAGCGCCCGCCGCACTTCGACGTGTGGGGCGCGGTGCTGTCGGCGGCCGGGCTGTTCTTCGTGGTCTTCGGCGTGCTGCAGAGCTCCACCTACGGGTGGCTCAAGTCGCGGGAGGACTTCACGGTCGGTGGCACGGTGGTGATCCCGAAGGGCGGCATGTCGCCGGTGTGGATCTACGTCGCGATCGGGGTCGTGCTGCTGGCGATCTTCTTCCTGCACCTGCGGCGCGTGGAGCACGCGGGGCGCGCCCGGCTGTTCTCGCTGAAGATCTTCCGCAGCAAGGCGTCGAACCTCGGGCTCGTCACCCAGGTGCTGCAGTGGCTGGTCATGCAGGGCGCGTTCTTCGTGACGTCGGTGTTCCTGCAGCAGATCCGCGGCTTCAACGCGATCGAGACAGGGCTGGTGCTCGTGCCCGCCACCATCGGCATCCTCGCCTCGTCGGCCCTTGCGGGACGGATGTCGCGGCGCCACTCGTTGCGCAGGCTGATCCGGGCCGGCTTCAGCTCCACGACGCTGGGCCTGGTGCTGATGCTGGTGCTGGTCCGGGAAGACTCGAGCGTCTGGACGTTCACGCCCGGGCTGTTGCTGATGGGCATCGGGGTCGGCGTGATGCTGACGGCGTCGGTCAACCTCGTGCAGTCGAGCTCGCCGGAAGAGGCGCAGGGCGACATCTCGGGCGTCTCGCGCAGCGTGTCGAACCTCGGCTCGTCACTGGGCACGGCGCTGGTCGGCTCCGTGCTCGCCGGCGCGGCCGTCCCGGGCAACGGGCCGTTCGGCATCGCCCTGATCATGCTCGTGTGCCTCGGCCTCATCGGGGTGGTCACGGCGCTGCTGATCCCGAAGCCCGCCAGGCGGTAACCGCGAACGGCTGCGCTGCACGGCCGTCAGGAGCACCCGCAACGCGACGCCGACCACCAGAAGGTTCGCGATCATCTGCGCCGTGACCAGCAGTCGCGCGGCCTGCGTCACGGGCACGATGTCGCCGAACCCGACCGTCGCGAACACCGTGACCACGAAGTACAGCGAGTCGGTGCGATTCAGCGGCGCGCTGAAACTCTGCGGCACGTTGTACTGCAGCACGTAGTAGACGTTGGCGAACACCAGCAGGAACAGCGGCACCACCAGCGCCAGCGCCTGGATCCCCTGCAACGCCGGGCGCATGGAGCGCAGGATCACGCGCGCCTCGACCACGACCAGGACCACGACCAGCGTGACCCCGACGACGAGCCCCACGATCGTCCAAGCGTCGAGCTGCCGGTCCACCGGGAGCAGGTAGTACACGGCGATGAGCGTCGCCACCGTCAGCACGGGGCGCAGCACACCCGGGCCGAGCAGCTGCCGCGCCTTCACCGCCCGGACTCGGCCTTGACCGCACCCGTCTTGATGGCCTCGGTCAACGCCGCGTGGTCCTTCTCGTTCTGGTCGGCGTAGTCGCGCGTGAACTCGGCGATCGCCTGGTCGAACGAGTCACCGGAGCCGACGTAGGCGCCGATCGCGACGCTGTCGCCGGTGCGGGCGTGGGCGCGC
Source organism: Amycolatopsis sp. NPDC051373 (assembly GCF_040689465.1). Classification (NCBI taxonomy): domain Bacteria; kingdom Bacillati; phylum Actinomycetota; class Actinomycetes; order Pseudonocardiales; family Pseudonocardiaceae; genus Amycolatopsis; species Amycolatopsis sp. NPDC051373. Next base: position 392,456 of record NZ_JBFBAE010000002.1, read on the forward strand.
GCGAGCGTCCACGCGCACAGCATGCCGTAGGTACGCAGGTCGTGCGGGTCCATCGTCTCGACGTTGGCCGAGCCCTTCCAGTCGCGCAGCTGGCGCAGGTAGAAGTCGCGCGGGCGGTCGTCGGCACCGGTCACGTGGACCCAGCCGAGGAAGATGTCGCTCACCGTCTGCATCAGCCGCTGGCCCACGACCACACGGCGCCCCGCGTTGTCGTAGTCGCTGGGCCCGGCGAACTCCTCCAGCACCGACGGGCCGGCTTCCTTCGCCTGCAGGAACAACGGGTCGCGGTCGTCGTTGCCGAGCAGCAGGACCATCCAGCACCGCGTGCCGACGCTGCCGACACCCACGACCTTGTGCGCCATGTCCACGATCCGGTAGCGGTCGAGCAGCACGCGCCGCTCGGGTTCCAGTGTGGCGCGGTAGGCCTGCAGGATCGAGTTCAGCTGCTTGCGTACCTCGTCCACCGCCTTCTTGGTGTGCGCCATCTCCTCCAGGGGCAGCACGATCGGCGGGTCGGGCTTGATCTGCACGTTGCCGTCGGTGACCGACGTGAAGCGGCGCAGGGCGCCGAGGTTGTCGTGCGCCTGAGCCGAGGCCATGCCCTTCTCGATCATCCGGCGCCGGCGCCCGCCCAAGCGATGGGCGTACAAGGCCTCCACCTGACCGACGTCGGCGTGCGCGTACCAGACGTCGAGCGCGGTACGCTCGCCGAACTCCCGCATCGCTTTGCGGTACTGCGCGATCGTCGCGACCACCACACCGCGGCACTGGCGGGCGGAGAACCCGTTGTGCCGGCTCGCGATCTCGAGGCTCGCCGCGAGGCGCTTCACGTCCCACTCCCACGGCCCGGGCAGGGTCTCGTCGAAGTCGTTGATGTCGAACACGAGCTTGCGTTCCGGCGAGGCGAACACGCCGAAGTTGATCAGGTGCGCGTCGCCGCAAGCCTGGACCCGCAGCCCGCTCACCGGCGTGCCGGACAGGTCGCTCGCCATCGGCAGCGCGGCACCGCGGAAATAGGTGAACGGCGACACCGCCATGCGCCCGTAGCGGATCGGCAGCAGCTCCTCGACCCGCGATTCGTCCTGGCGCGCGAGCAGTTCCAGCGGATCCGGGCGGCCGCGTTCGCGCGTGAACCCGGCGTGGCTCGACCGCGGAGCGGCCGCACGGGCCGCCTTGCCCCGCGCGATCCGGTCTTCCCGGGATTCGGCCGTCGAACGTCGTGAGGTGAGCACCATCGGGGCAGCTTCACCCGCCGGCGAGCGCCTTTCCTCCCCCGCACGGGGTGAGACGAAGCATCATCCGGACGGGGTGACGACACGGGGCCGCCCGCCCACGCAGGGTCGGCGCATGACCGGCCCTGCTCCGTCGCTGGCCCGGCGCGCGTGCGCTCTGGGCGCCCTTCTCGCGCTGGCCGCCGCGATCGTCGTGGCGGTCATCGCCGCGGTCAGGAGCCCGGGGCAGCTGGTGCTCGCCGTCGTGCTGCTGGTGATCGCCACGATCGCGGCCTGGGCCGCGCTGGTCCGCCACGGGCTCGCGCGGATCGTGCTCACCATCGTGGCGGTCCTCGCGCTCGCTGCGATCGCCCTGCTGCCGGACCTGCGCACATTCGTGGTGCTGCCGCTGGTCCTCGGGCTGACGGTGCTCGCGGCCCTGGCCGCCCGGGTGGCGATCGGCCGCGACCTGGCCCGGCGGGTGCGGGCCGACCGCGTCGGGCCCGCGCGCCACGGCGTGCTGCTGATGAACCCCCGCTCCGGCGGCGGGAAGGTGGCGCAGTTCGACCTCGAACGCGAGGCGCGCGAACGCGGCATCACCCCTGTCGTGCTGCGCCGCGGCGACGACCTGCGCGAGCTCGCCGAAGAGGCCGCCAACCACGCGGACGTGCTCGGGATGGCCGGCGGCGACGGTTCCCAGGCGCTGGTCGCCGACGTCGCGCGCCGCCACGGGCTGCCGTATGTGTGCGTGCCCGCCGGCACGCGCAACCACCTCGCCCTCGACCTCGGGCTCGACCGCGAGAACGTGACCGCCGCCCTCGACGCGTACGGCGAAGCGGCCGAGCACCGCATCGACCTCGCGCTGATCGGCGACCGGGTGTTCGTGAACAACGCTTCGCTCGGCGTGTACGCCACGGTGGTCCAGTCTCCGGGCTACCGCGACGCCAAGGTGTCGACAGTGGCCGGTCAGCTGCCGCAGCTGCTGGGCCCCGACTCCGAGCACTTCGACCTCCAGTACCGCGTGCCCGGCGAGGACAACCGCCCGCCGGCCGACATCGTGCTCGTGTCCAACGGCGCCTATCGCCTCGACCGCCTCAGCGGCTTCGGCTCGCGCGAACGGCTCGACAGCGGCTCGCTCGGCATCGTCACCGTGAGCGTCGACCGGGCGCGCGACCTGCCGGCGCTGGTCACCGCGGAGCTCACCGGCCAGCTCGCCCGCTACCCCGGCTACCGGGAGTGGCAGGCCGAGGAGTTCGTGGTGAGCTCGGGACAGTCCCTTGTGGACATCGGCGTCGACGGCGAGGCGCTTCGGCTGGAACCACCACTGCGGTTCCGCACGCTGCCCGGCGCGCTGCGCGTCCGCGTGCCGCTGGACGCGCCCGGCATCGCCCCCGCGGCGGCCTCACCCAAGGGCATGGGCGAGGCGCTGCGCGTGCTGTTCCGCGTGCTCGCCGGACGGCCGGCCCGCTGACGTCCGGAATGGAGGGCTTCATCCGCACCGGGCGAAGCGCCCGCGAGCCCGGCCGTCGAAGATGTCCGCGGCCAGGAGAAGGGACCCGACCATGAGCGATCACGCTGTGCGCCCGGCCGCACCCGCGCAGGAGTTCCCTGCCGACGAGGAGTCCGGCTGGGCCCGCTGGATTTTCTTCGGTGCCACGATGATGCTCCTGCTCGGGAGCTTCACCCTGGTCGAAGGGCTCACGGCACTGCTCGACCCGCAGTACTACGCCGTGACCGCGCACGGGACCCTGCTGTTCAACCTCACCGGCTGGGGCTGGGTGCACCTGGTGCTCGGCGTGGCCGCGGTGGTCACGGGGCTCGGGCTGTTAGCGCGGGCGAGCTGGGCCCGTTACCCCGGCATCGCGATCGCCGGGCTCAGCGCCTTGGCGCACCTGACTTTCCTGCCCGCCGCGCCGTTCTGGGCGCTGGTCGTGCTCACCCTCGACGTGCTGGTCATCTGGGCGCTGGTCGCACATGCCCCCGACGCACTCCGAACCCGCCCCAGCCGCCGCTGAACCGGCGACGCGCCCTCGAGGCCCGCTGATCGCGTGGGCCTGGCGCCTCGCGCAGCGCCACCTTTCGCACGAACTGCCCCGGCGGTGGCAGCACGTGCAGGGAGTCGCGAAGTGCGGGCGGCAGGTCGGGCCGAGCCTGCTGCGCGCCGGCGAGGAAGAGCTGCTCGTGGCGGCCGCCCTCCTGCACGACATCGGCTACGCGCCCGGGCTCGTCGTGTCCGGCTACCATCCGCTCGACGGCGCCCGGTTCCTCGTCGCGGTGTCGGCACCGCCCCGGCTGGTCAACCTTGTGGCCCAGCACTCGGCCGCCCAGTTCATCGCCGAGGAGCGCGGACTCTGGGCCGACCTCGCCCGCTACCCGGACGAGCGCACCGTGCTGCGCGACGCCCTGTGGTTCTGCGACATGCGCACGACCCCGGACGGCCGCCCGACCGACTTCGCCGAGCGCATCACCGGCATCCGCGCCCGCCACAGCCCCTGCTCACCCCTCGTGCGCGCGCTCGACGCCGGCGCGCAGGCCGCCCGGCACGACGCGGTGCGGCGCACCGAGCTGCGGCTGGGGGCCGCGGCGGTGCGGCGGCGGGTCTCACCCCGCAGGGGCGAGGCGGACGGGGCCGCGCCGGGCGACGGTGGCGTCGGCGCAGCCCGCGAACCCGACAGGAGAGCACGATGACGACGCTGACGGTGTGGAAGTTCGACAGCCCCGACGGAGCCGACAACGCGGTGGACACCCTCCGGAGCCTGGCCAAGCAGGAACTGATCGCGATCCACGACGCGGCCACCGTGTCTTGGAAACCCGACGCCAAGAAGCCGAAGACCCGCCAGCTGCGCAACCTCACCGCCGGCGGCGCGATGAGCGGGATGTTCTGGGGCATGCTGTTCGGCCTGATCTTCCTGATGCCGCTCATCGGCGCCGCCATCGGCGCGGCCACCGGCGCGCTCGCCGGATCGCTGACCGACGTCGGCATCGACGACGACTTCATCAAGTCCGTACGCGACAAGATCACCCCCGGCACCTCGGCCCTGTTCCTCATGTCCAGCGACGCGGTGGTCGACAAGGTGAAGGCCGCGATCGAGGCCGGCGGCCACAAGCCGGAGCTGCTGCAGTCCAACCTGTCCGCAGAGCAGGAAGCCGCTCTGCGGGAGATGATGTCGAGCTGATCGGACCGGGCCGGTCATGTCGGAGCGCACAGACCACTTCACCGAGCCGACCGCGGACGAGCGGGCCGAGCTGGAACAACTGCGGCTCGAAGTGGCCCGGCTTCGGGCCACCCGCGAACGCCGCCACGTCAGCTGGCGGCCGATCGTGTCCTCGATCCTCATCGTGCTCGGCTGCATCCTCGCGCCGCTCGCGCTCGCGTCGGTGTGGGTGAACAACCAGATCTCCGACACCGACCGGTTCACCGCCACGATGAGCCCGCTGATCCGCGACCCGGCGGTGCAGGCGGCCGTGACCGACCGGGTCACCGAGGCGATCTTCACGAACATCAACGTGAAGGCCATCGCGACCGACGCCGTCGGCGCGCTCGCGGCCCAGGGTGTCCCGCCGGCCGTCACCGACCGGCTGGAGGCCCTGACCGGTCCGCTCGCGTCGGGCGTGCAGAGCTTCGTGCACGGCCGTGTCGCGACCCTCGTCGCCAGCGACCGGATCGCGCAGACCTGGGACCGCGTGATCCGAACAGCCCACCAGCAGGCGGTCGCTGTGCTCGACGGGTCGGCGTCGGCCATCGCGATCCAGGGCGACAAGGTCGTGCTCGACCTCGCGCCGTTCATCGACGACGCGAAGCAGCAGCTCGCCGCCGACGGGCTCACCATCGTGAACCGCATCCCCGAGGTCCACCCGACGATCGAGGTCGCCGACGCGGCCGGCCTGGTGAAAGCGCGCTCGTGGTACACCACCTCGGACCGGCTCGCGACGTGGCTGCCGTGGATCGCGATCGTGCTGCTCGCCGCGGGCGTCTACGTCGCCCAGCACAAACGGCGAGCGCTCATCGGCGCCGCGCTCGGGTTCGCGTTCAGCATGCTGGTCCTCGCGATCGGGCTCGCGATCGGGCGCACCATCGTCGTCGACGCGGTCCCGAGCCGCTCGGCGGCGCCGGTCTCGGCGGCGTTCGACATCGTGCTGCGGTTCCTGCGCGACGGTCTGAGAACCCTGTTCGCGGTCGGGATCGTGGTGGCGCTCGGCGCCTTCCTCGCCGGTCCTTCGTCGACCGCCGTGCACATCCGCCAGGGCGTGGTCAAGGGACTGACGTGGCTGCGTTCGCGCAGTGGCCTGCGCGCCACCGGCCTCGGCAAGTGGGTGCACTCCTACCGCGTGGCCCTGCGCGCCGGTGCCGTCGCGATCGCCGTGCTCGTGTTCCTGTTCCTCGATCGGCCGAGCGGGCTCGCGGTGCTGCTGATCGCCCTCGTGCTGCTGGTGGTCCTCGCCGTGATCCAGTTCCTCGACGTCCCCGGCGACCGGCCGGCGGCGACCGGCTGAAAGGGGACGCCGTGAACGACGAGCCCGACCGCGTCGGCGCGGTGCTGGGGCTGGGCGCGGTGGCGCTCAAGGCCGGCTGGTGGGCGTCCACCCCGCTGCGGCGGGCGGGCTGGGCCGTGCTGACGGCCGCCGTGCCCGAGGACGTGGCGCGCCGCGCGGTGCGGGACGTGGTGACCGCGGCCGCCGCGGTCGTGCTCGACGCGGTCGACGTGCCGAAGCTCATCGGCGAGCACGTGGACCTCGACGCCGTGCTCGCCGAGGTCGACATGGCGGCCGTGGTGTCCACACTGGACTTCGGTGACCTCGTGGCCGCGATGGACCTGCCCGAGGTCGTGCGGCAGTCCAGCGGAACCGTTGCGGGGGAAGCGATCCGGGGCGTGCGGGGTGCCGGGGTGAACGCCGACGACGCCGTGGCCCGCGTGGTCGGCCGCGTGCTGCGGCGCCGTGGTGACCGGCCCGCCTGAGGGGCCGGCGGGCTTCGTCACGCGCCTGGTCGCCGCCGTGCTCGACGCGGCCGTGACCGGGCTGCTCACGGTCGGCGGCTACCTCGCGGTGGTGGCGGCGCTGTTCGCGGCGTCGCCGCTGTCGTTCCGGTGGCCCGCGGCACCGCCGGCACTGGCCGGCGGGATGTCCGCGGCCGTCGCGATCGTGTACCTCACGGTCAGCTGGGCCACCATCGGCCGCAGCTACGGCGCCGCGCTGCTCGGCCTCCGCGTCCTGGGCCGCGGCCGGCGCCTGGGCTGGGTCCGCGCCGCGGCCCGGGCGCTGTTCTGCGTGGTCTTCCCGATCGGGCTGCTGTGGGTGATCGTGAGCCCCCACCGCCGGTCCCTGCAGGACGTCGTCCTCCGGACGACGGTCGTCTATGACTGGGAGACCGACGGCGGAGCGCGGGTGTCCACAAAGGATGTTGTATAGGTCGTTATACGATCCGGCGGCCGGAAGGTGCCACGCCCCCTCACCGGGCCGCCCGCGCACGCCAGGCTTCGTCGCGACGGCCCCACGAGCGGAGGCTGCGATGGACGAGAACCGGGTGCTGAGCTACGAACCGGTCGCGGTCGAGCGGCCGGCCGAGGAGGTCCGCGGGATCCAGCGCGAGCTCGCCGCGGTCGTCGAGGAGGCCGAGTCCGGCGACGGCCTGGTTTTCGTGAAGGTGGCCGCGCGCGGTGACGTGGTGGAGCTCGACCTCGCTCCCCGCTGCCCCGGAACCGAAGGGAGACAACGAACATGGCATTCGACTCCGCCGGCGCGCACCTCGACGGCGACGGCGTCCGGGCGGCGATCAAGCGCGCAGCAGCTGAGCGAGGAGGGCGTGAAGGCCCTCGCCGACGCCGGGTACGCCGCGATCGCCGGCTACGCGCTCGCGGACACTGCCCTCCGCGACGCGTTCGGGCAGGAGTGAGCCGTGGCCATCGCGGAGCCCGACAACGAGCCGTGGGCCGCCGTCAAGCAGCTCGCGGACGAGTGGCCGCCCGACGACGAGGACGACGTCACCGAGCTCGCCGCAAACTGGCGCGGGGCGGGGAACCGGCGGGCCCAGGCGGGCACCGAGCCGGCCGACCAGCGCCAGGCGCCGGAGCGCGCCTGGCGTGACGAGGCCGGCGGTGCGATGGGCCGGAGCGTGGCCGCGCACGCCGTGACGCTCAGGAACAGCAGCAGAGCGCCCGAGCAGCAGGCCCAGCTCGCCGATCGCTACGCGCGGACCCTCAAGGAGGTCAAGACGGCCATCGCGCAGACGATCGCGGTCAACCCGACGCTGCACCTGCAGTTGGCGAACCCGGCCTACGGCGCCGCGGGGAAGGCCAGGCAGCAACAGCTCGTGACCCAGGCGGCGCAGGCGCTCGTCGCGGGAAAGACGCAAGGCCGGCACGCGCCGGCCCAAGCACCCGACACCGACACGCTCCTGGGCAAGGTCGGCGACGTCGCGGGCATGGTGGCCACCGTCGCGGGCGGGCCGGCCCTGATCCCCGGCGTCGGCGTGGCCGCGCTGCCCGTCGCGGTACTGGCCGGCGCGACCGCGCTCGCCGCGCACGCGATCGACATGATCGGCACCGACAGCTACGACAACCCAACGTCTGACTCGGCCCCGGCGGCGACACGATCGGCCTCGTCCCCGGCGCCCGGGGGGTCGGCGAGGCCGCCGCCGGCGCCGCGAAAGCCGCGGGGCCGTTCGACAAGGTCAGTGCGGGCGTCGACCCCACCGCCCAGGTTCCGGCCGGCGCCGACCTGTTCACCGACCACGATCTCGTCGACAAGGCCAAGGACGGCGCGGGTAGCTTCGGCCTCGAGAAGACGGTTCTCACGGAGGCGCGGAACCCGCACCGCCGAGCCTGCTGTGACCCAAGACACAGCAACAGGCCGACGGTTTTCGCGGCGCCGGGCGGTCTTGATGCGGACCGAGTTCCCTCACCACCCGGGAGTGTCCGATGTCTTTCCAGACCGCCGTCGTCACCGGAGCCGGCCGTGGGTTCGGGCGCGCGATCGCCGTCGCGCTCGTGGCCGCCGGCACGCGCGTCGTCGGGATCGCGCGCAGTGAAGAAGACCTGCTCGCCGTCCGCGACGAGGCCGGCGAGCTCTTCACGCCCTTGGCCGCCGACGCGACCGACGAAACGCTGGCCGCGGTCGTGCTCCGCGACTACCGGCCCGATCTGCTCGTGCTCAACGCCGGCGCGACGCCGCACATGGCGCCGGTGCAGGAGCAGACCTGGGAAACCTTCAGCCGCAACTGGCACACCGACACGCGGCACGTCTTCGAGTGGACGCGCGCGGCGTTGCGCGAGCCGCTCGCGCCCGGCGGCGTGGTCGTGTCGATGTCGAGCGGTGCGGCGCTGGCCGGGTCGCCGCTCAGCGGCGGTTACGCGAGCGCCAAGGCCGCGGTCCGCTACCTGCGCGGCTACGCGGCCGACGAAGCCGAGCGCGCCGGGCTGGGCCTGCGTTTCCTCACGCTGCTCCCCCAGCTCACGCCGACGGCCGGCGTGGGCTCGGCCGGCGTCACCGCCTACGCGGCCCGCCAGGGCGTGGCCCGCGACGCGTTCATCGACAGTCTGCAGCCGGTGCTCACGCCGGAGCAGGTGGCCAAGGCCGTGCTGGAGCTGGCGGCCGACGAGACCGCCGGGCCGGAGCACGTGGTCGGCGGTGCCGGCGTGCGCCCGCTGCCGTGAGCGGCCTCTACAGTGGACTCCCGCGCACCACGGGAGAGGCCATGCCGTCGAACGCTGAGTTCAGCGCGCTGACCGAGCCGTTCCGGCCGGAGCTGCTCGCGCACTGCTACCGGCTGCTGGGCTCGATCCACGACGCCGAGGACCTCGTGCAGGAGACGTATCTGCGGGCCTGGCGGGGGTTCGGCGGATTCGAGGGCCGGTCGTCGGTGCGGCGCTGGCTGTACAAGATCGCCACCACCGCCTGTCTGACGGCGCTGGCGACCCGGGCCCGGCGGCCGCTGCCGTCGGGCCTGGGCGCGCCGGCCGACGACCACCGGGTGCCGGTGGCCTCTCGTGAGCCGTTCCTCGCCTGGCTCCAGCCGGCCCCCGAGTTCGGCGCCGGGGACCCGGCCGTGGCCGCCGCGGCGCGGGCCGGGGTGCGGCTCGCGTTCATCGCCGCGCTGCAGCTGCTGCCCGCGCGGCAGCGGGCGGTGCTGACGTTGCGCGACGTGCTGGCGTTTCCCACTGCCGAGGTCGCGGAGCTGCTCGACACGACCACCGCGGCCGTCGACAGTGCCCTGCGCCGCGCGCGGACCCACCTCGCCGAGGCCGGACCCATCGAGGACGAGATGACCGAACCGACCGGCGAGACCGACCGGGCGCTGCTCGAGAACTACGTGGACGCGTTCACCCGTGCCGACGCCGAAGCGCTGGTCCGTCTCCTGCGCGCCGACGTCGAGCTGGAGATGCCGCCGATCCCGACATGGTTCACCGGCCGCGACGCCGTCACGGGGTTCCTCGCCGCGCGCGTGCTGCGCCCGGGCCGCTGGCGGATGACGCCCACGCGCGCCAACGGCCAGCCGGCCCTCGTCGTGCACCACCGCACCGGCGACGGACCCGACGAGCCGTACGGCGTGCAGGTGCTGACCGTGCGCGGCGGGCGCATCGCGCGCATCACGTCGTTCAACGACCCGGCGCTGGTGCCGGTGTTCGCTCCCTCGTACCGGTGACCGGGCCGGTCCGCCCGCGCGGGCGGACCGGCCGGGGGGGCACGCGGTGGGGGGCGCGGGGAACACGACCACCAGGCGCCCCCCGACCGCGCGAGCGTGGGCGTAGAGCGCCGCGTAGGTCTTCGCGTACTCCACTGCCTCCTCGCGGTTCGCGAAGTTCAGCAGCGCGAAGCCCCCGATGACCTCCTTGGCCTCGGTGAACGGGCCGTCGGTGGCCTTGATGGCACCGCCGCGCGTCTTGCGCACGAGCGCGCCCTTCTCCGACGGGTGGACGCCCTCCGCCGTGATCAGGATGCCCTTCTCGGCCGAGTCCTGGATGAACTCGCCCATCTTGGCGATGAACTCCTGGCTGGGGTTCCACGCCGACGAGTCGCTCTCCGACAGCCGGTGCATCATGAGAAACCGCATGTCCGCTCCTTTGTCCCTCGGGCCGGGATCCGGATTCTTCCCGGAAGCGCTGACCGGCCCACACCGACGCGTCGAACGGCCCCGCTCACGATTCGACAAACCCATCGGGAAGATTTTCGACGACCTCGTGGCCGGGGACCAGCCGAGCCCGGACCCCGGCCACGAGCGTCACGAAACCGCAGGTACGCGCACGTCGGTCGTCGGCCCGGGCTTGATCTCGAACCAGGTGCCGGTGCCGAAGGCGCACGACATGTTGTCCGACGACGCCGACCCGTGCCGGGTCGGATCGACGATCGCCAGGCAGGCGTCGCCGACCGGGGCCTGTGGGGTGCACGCCCCTCCGTGGACGTTCGGTTACTTTCCCCACGCACGAGGCGGTCCTCTCGGGTGCTTCCCCGGCCGGGCGACTTCGCCGACGCACCGGACCGGTCCCCGGCGCGCGCGGCGCCTACCTCTACGATTCGGCGGGTGACCACCTACGACGACACCTTCGACCATCTCGACGCCTCGTCCCTGCCGCTTCGCCAGCAGCAGATCCTGGTCACGATCCGGGACTGGGTGGTCCGCCACGGTTACGCGCCGAGCAGCCGCGAGCTCGGCGAGGCCGTGGGGCTGCGGTCGTCGTCGTCGGTGTCGAAGCACCTGGCGAGCCTGGAGGACAAGGGTTACCTGCGGCGCAGCAGCTCGATGTCGCGGCCGATCGACGTGCGCGCGTTCCTCGGCACGGCCGAGCCGCAGCAGGGTGAGGACTCCGTGGCGGTGCCGGTCGTCGGCCACATCGCCGCCGGCACGCCGATCTCGGCCGAGGAGCACCTCGACGAGATGCTGCAGCTGCCGCGCGGGCTCACGGGCCGCGGCAACGTCTTCGGCCTGCGCGTACGCGGCGACTCGATGATCGACGCCGCGATCTGCGACGGCGACATCGTGGTGGTGCGCCAGCAGTCCGAGGCGCACTCGGGCCAGATCGTCGCCGCGATGATCGACGAGGAGGCGACAGTGAAGGTCTACCGGCGCCGCAACGGCCACGTGTACCTCGAGCCCCGCAACCCGGCCTACGACGTGATCGACGGCGACCGGGCCGTGGTGCTGGGCACGGTCGTGTCGGTGCTGCGCAGCATGTGAGTCACCGCATGAACAGGCCGCCGTTGATGTCGAACGTGGCCCCGGTGATGTACCCGGTGTTCTCGCCGCACAGGTAGCCGACGAGGTCCGCGACCTCCTCGGCGCGCCCGAACCGGCCCACGGGGATCGCGGCCTCGGCAGCTTCGAGCTGCCCGGCGTCCAGCTCGTCCATCACCGGTGTCCGCGTGGCCGCCGGAGCGACGGCGTTCACCGTGACGCCCGAGGCCGCGAGCTCCTTCGCGAACACCTTGGTGAGCACCAGGACCCCCGCCTTCGACGACGCGTAGTGCGCGCCCGCGACCAGCCCACCCTGCTGCCCGGCCAGCGACGCGAGGTTGACCACGCGGCCCCACCCTCGCTCGCGCATGGCCGGCGCGAGCTCGCGCGTGAGCAGGAAAACGCTGCGCAGGTTGGTCGCCAGCACGTCGTCCCACTCGGTCACCTCGATGTCCCACACCGACCGGCTCCGCGTACGGGCCGCGTTGTTCACGAGGATCTCCGGCTCGCCGAACGCCCGCCGCACCTGCTCGGCGACGGCCCGCACGGCCGCCGGGTCCCGCACGTCGACGGCAAACGCTGCTGCCGTGGCGCCGGAGGCGTCGAGCTCCCGCGCCTTCGCAGCCGAGCTGACGGGGTCGATGTCGAGCAGCGCAACGCGGTGGCCGAGCCCGTGCAGCCGCTCCGCGACGGCGGCCCCGATCCCGCGCCCGGCCCCGGTCACCACGGCAGTCCTGCGAGTGTCCACTGTGCCCTCTCGTGGTCGGCGTCGTCGGACTCGGAAACCATCCTGCCCGAGACCCACCGGCGGCGCCCGGGTCAGGCCGGCAGCCCCCACGGAGTGCTCGGTCCGTTCGAAGCCACCGGCCGCGCCGCGAAGTCCGGCCGGTCGCCCGCGCGATACACGAAGGCCTCCTCGCCGCGCGCGAGCTCGACCTGCACGTCGCCGTTGGGCAGGGTGCGCCAGCGCTTCGCCCGGCCCCGCGCGTCGGTGACCTCGAGCGCGCCGTCGATGCCCGGCCGCAGCACGCAGGGGGCGCCGGCTTCGCTGTGGACCTTCAGCCAGCGCGTTCTGCCTCCTTCGCGGGCGGCGCTGAGCAGGAACGCGCCTTCGGTGCGGAAGTCACGCACGGAGATGTCGCCCCACGTCGCGGGGACGGCGGGGAACAGCCGCAGGACACCGCCCCAGCTCTGCACCAGCATGTCCTGCATCGACTTCACCGCCGAGAGCGGCGTCTCGATCACGGGGCCGGACTCCTCGTACATCGTGTTGGGCTGAATGAACCGGCTCTGCAGCTGGTCGAGGTAGGCCGCGGCCTGGTCGCCGCGTCGCATCGAAGCCGAGATCGACGCGGCGCCGGTGAAGGTGTAGCCCTGCAGCGCGCCCTCGAACCCGACCCAATGCGCCAGCGACTTCTCGATCAGCGCGCGGTTCTCCGGCTGCTCCCAGGTGATCTCGTACAAGGGGTAGACCTGCAGCAGGTGCGAGTAGTGCCGGTGCGACTTCGCGAACGGCACGCCGGCGCCGATCATGTAGCCGTTCCCGTCCACGGCGTAGGGCGCGAGCGTCGCCAGCACCTGCCGCCAGCGCGACACGAGCGGGTCGGCGACGCGCAGCTCACGCGCCGTGTCGAGCAGGGTGCGACAGCCCCAGCGCACGAGCGCGAGGTCGTAGGTGCAGTCCGGGGCGTTCACGCCGTACTCGGGCGAGAACGTGGGCGGCAGGTGCAGCTTTCCGTCCGGGCCCGGCGCGAGGAAGTGCAGATAGTAGTTGATCGCCTTGCGCAGCAACGGGAACAGCGTGTCGCGCAGCAGGCGGTGATCAAGCGTGTGCCGGTAGGACAGCCACACGTTGTGCAGCGCCCACGTGAGGTCGCCGACCTCCGGGGTCGGGGTGTCCTGGCCGGGCACGCCCACGGGGAAGCCGCTGTTCGCGTCGGAGACGCCGTTGGACAGGGTCATGTCGGTGGTGCGCGGGATGCCGGCGGAGTCGCCCTGATACGGCGCGCCCACCTGGCTCGACAGGTGCCCGCGGTACTGGTCCAGCGCCCGGCTCACGGCGTCGAGCTCCAGGTGGTTCGAGCCGTGGATGAGCCAGTACTCGAGCTGCACGTTGAGGTTCCACCACGTGGCCGGCCACGGCGTGTTCTCCAGCCACGGGCCCGAGGTCGCCATCACCGGCGCCTCGCGCCGCGCGGCCGAGGCGATCTTGTAAAGCTGGATCCAGTAGAAGCTCTGCAGCCGGGTGTCCGGAATGGACACGAAGCTGCGCCGGTAGTAGTCGTGCCACCAGCCGCGGTGCTCGCGCGCGAGCGCGCCGAACCCCGCGGCCGTGCGCACGGACCACAGCGCCCGCGCGGCGGACGTGCGGTCGGGGTGCGACCAGGCGACCGAGGTGTAGAGCGTCCGCGCGCCGCCGCGGGTGACCTCCCGCCAGGCGGTGACGTGCTCGCCGCCGGCGAGCAGCGGCTGCTCGGCGACGTGGCTGTCGCCGACGGCGCGGATCGTCGCCGGCGGGTTCGCGACGTAGCCCTCGGGCGGCGCCTTCTTCCAGACGGGGTCGGCGCGCGGGCTCACAGCCTCGGCCGGGTGGAAGACCCAGCGGAACCCGCGTTCACCCTCGGTCGGGCGCACCTCGACCGCGAGCACCGGCTGTCCGGTATGGACGATCGCGCGCAGCGCGAGGCTGCCCGCGGCCGTGGTGATCGTGCCGGTGAGCTCGGCGTTCCACAGGTCCAGACGCCAGTCGACGCCGGTGATCGCGCCGACGGGTTCGAGCGTGAAGTACCCGATCGGCAGCCGGGCGAGGCCGAACAGCGAGCCGTACTGCGGCCGGTGGTCCTGCACCTCGCTGTGCTGCACGTTGAAGCGCACCGCGTTCTTGCCCGGCTCGGCGTAGATGCCCGAGCCGAGGAAACCGTTGCCGAGGAACGGCCCCTCCGTCCACGCGGCCGGCATCCGCTGCCACCGCAGGTCCGCGGTGGCGAGGAAGGTGGCCCAGTCGAAATCGTCGCCGCCCGGCGGCGGGTGGCTCGCGGCCGAGGCGACGGCCGGGCCCAGCCCCGCCGCGCTCGCCGCGATCCCGGCGAGCGCGCCGCCGAGGACTGTTCTGCGGGAGACGTCCATGTCTGCGACCTCCAGAGGATGGCGGCGGCGGTCGACCCAAAACATAGGATGTCTGACCTCTGTTGTCGAGACCTCTGCCCAAGTTCGTGGCAAGGCAACCCGACTGGAGCACCATGACTCGGGCGACCTGCTAGAGCCCCTTCATCGATTCATCGGATGACTACCGCGTGGTGAGCCGGCCGGGAAGAGCAGGAGCCGCAGGGGCGCAGGTCACAGCCGGGCGCGGCGGGCCCGGCCCTACAATCGTGGCCAGCCGCGCCGCGGCGGTGGGCGGAGGAGAACCGTGCGGATCACGATCCGGGATGTCGCACGGCGGGCAGAGGTGTCGGTGGCCACGGTGTCGCGGGCGCTCGGCTCGCCCGACCGCGTCAGCGAAGCCACGCGCGACCGGGTGCTCGCGGTCGTGCGGGAGCTCGGCTACCGGCCGAGCCCGGCGGCGCGCAGCCTCATCACCGGCAAGACCGGCGCGATCGCCATCGTGGTGCCGGATCTGGGGAACCCGTTCTTCACCGGCGTGCTCAAGAGCGTCCAGGCGCGGGCGCGCGAGACCGGCCACGCCGTGCTGGTCGGCGACAGCGACGAGGACCCGGCCACCGAGCAGGAGCTGGTGCGCACGCTGGCGAAGCAGGCCGACGGCGTGCTGCTGTGCTCGCCGGGAATCGACGACGCCACCATCACCGAGCTCGACGGCCTCACGTCCCTGGCGCTGCTCAACCGCCGCGTGGCCGGGATCGGCGCCACGGTGATGGACAGCGCCGGCGGGATGCGCGAGGTCGTGGCGCACCTGGCCGGGCTCGGGCACCGGCGCTGCGCCTACCTCAACGGCCCCGACAGCTCGTGGTCCAACCACGAACGGCTGCGCGGGCTGCGTCCGGCCGCCGCGGAGCACGGCATCGAGATCGTGGAGCTCGGGCCGTTCGCTCCGCGGTACGAGGACGGCGCGCCCGCCGCCGACCAGGCGCTCGCCGCCGGAGTCACCGCGGTGCTCGCCTACAACGACGTGATGGCGCTCGGCGTGCTGGCGCGCCTGCGCGACCGCGGGGTCGACGTGCCGGGCGAGCTGAGCGTGACCGGCTTCGACGACCTCGTGTACGCAGCGGTGTCCGCTCCGCCGCTCACCACCGTCGCCATGCCGCTGGCCGCGGCCGGAAACCACGCGGTGGACCTGCTGCTGGCCCATTCTGCCGCCGACCCGGCCGGCCGGGTGGTCACGGAACTGCCGACGCGGCTCGTCGTGCGCGCCACCACCGCCCGCGCGCCCGGGTACCACCGCTGACCATTCCCCGCATCCGAGGGGAAATGTCGGAAAATAATCGGGACCGACACGGGATTTCGGTCACTCCCAATACTGCGTTCCACTGTGGATCGATGTTACAGTTCTTCACAAGCCACGGAAAACGCGGCTTCCGGAAACGTTCGAGGAGGATTCACCCGCCATGGCGCACAAGGTCCTGGTCCAGATGGTGGACGACATCGACGGCGGGGTCGCGCACCAGACCGTGCCCTTCGGCCTCGACGGCGTTCAGTACGAAATCGATCTCTCCGACAAGAACGCGGGAACTCTGCGTGAAGAGTTCGCCCGCTACATCGCCGCCTCACGCCGGACCGGCGGCCGCAAGGTCCGCCGTGGCGCCGGTTCGGCCACGCCGACGCCCGAGGACCGCGAACGCTCGCGCAGCATCCGCGCGTGGGCCGCGGACAACGGCTGGAGCATTTCCGAACGCGGCCGCATTCCCACCGACGTGGTCACCGCCTACGAAAACAGCCGCGCCTCAGGCTCGAAGTCACGCGCCCGCGGTGGTCGCACAAAGGCGAAGGCCTAAAACTGATCCGGCGAAGACGTGCGGCCATTTTCGCCGATCCGGCGCACGCCTCGCCGGAAACGTCCCCACCGAATCCGAAAACCGCAGATCACCGGCAGCTTCCCGTGAACCACCGCCGCCGCGAGGGCCTTGACAGTCCGTCGCGGCGGTTCGTACGTTCCGACCGGGAGCCGCGGACCTTCCCCGACGTCCGCCTCGGAGAGGGGCTCGCGGATGAGTTTCACCGAGTCGTTCGAGACGGTCGCCTCCGTGATCGAAGGCCTCGGCGTCGGCATCATGGCCATCGGCCTCGTGGTGGTGCTGGTGCGCTTCGTCGCCGACGCCACCCGGCGCCGCGGCAGCTACGACCAGCTGCGGGTGCACCTCGGCCGCGTCATCCTGCTCGGGCTCGAGATCCTGATCGCCGGTGACATCATCCGCACCGTGATCGTCGACGCGTCGCTGGAGAACGTGCTGGTCCTCGGCTTGATCGTGCTGATCCGGACCGTGCTGAGCTTCGCGCTCGAGGTCGAGATCTCCGGCGCGTGGCCGTGGCAGGCCAAGCGGGGGCCGCAGCCGCCCGCCTGACCTCGCCGGCGCTCAGGCCGCGCGGCCCAGGAACGCCAGCAGCCGCGTGGTCTCGTCGGCGTCCGCCGGCGGCGTGAGCTCGGGCCCGAAGAACTCCGGCCGCTGCAACGGAATCGACCGGACCCACTCGCCCGTCGCCTGCACCACCGCCGGGTCGAGCGTGACCGTGAGACCGACGGCCTGCGCGATGTCCCAGGTGTGGACGAGCGCGTCGGAGACGAACGCCGGCAGCAGCGTCGTGAGCGGCGCACCCGCGGCGTCGTCGATCGACGTGGCCCGCGCGAGCCCGTCACGGGTCAGAGCCGGGGCGGTCGCCTCGAACGCCCCGCGCCACTCCCGCGCCGGATCCCCGGCGCAGAGCACCCCGGGGTTCGGCGCGCCGGGTTCCCCCCCGGTCTCCGGGTAGTCGGCGCCGGTCACCCAGGCCGACAGCCGGTGGCGGCCCCACAGCACGTGGCCCACGATGTCCCGCACCGTCCACGCCGCGCACGGCGACGATGCGTCCCATCGCTGCGCCGGCACCTCGGCCACCACCTTGCCGAAGCCGTCCTGGGCCACGAAGTACTGCTCCACAAGATCCACAGCTTGCTCCCTTCACGGATGTCCTGGCCTTACGACCACCGGCGGACGGCGAAACAGACCGAATCCGGTCCCGACTTCGCCGGCCCGGGGCTACCGTGGTCGGAATGACCGATTCGACCAGCACCGAAGACCAGACGGCCGCGCTGACGCGCAACGTCGAGGGATACGAGGTCGGTGCGAGCGTGTCCATCATCCGCGAGAGCACCGACGTCGCCGGGTCCGGCCCGCGGCTGCACCGCCACCCCTACCGCGAGACGTTCGTGGTCCAGCGCGGCCGCGCCCTGTTCACGATCGGCGACACCGAGCGGGAAGGCCGGGCGGGCGACGTGCTCGCGGTCCCCGCCGGGGTAGCGCACAAGTTCGTGGTCCTCGGGCCCGAGCGCTACGAAGCCGTGCACATCCACGAGAACGACCGGTTCGTCACGGAGTGGCTCGAGTAGACACCGTCCACTCGCGACGGCGCCAGGGCTCCGTACCCGTGTTCGCATTCGCACATTTGTCGGCGCGGGCCACAAGCGGCCGCCGAAATCGCCGAATCCGGCGCTGACCTGCAGAACCTTCCGGTATCGCGGAGGGCCCTTTTCCACCTCGCGGAAACACTCCGTGCTCACGCCGCCGTGTCGTGAAAACCGGCTCTGACCTCCGGCGACGGGCGGGGCCGCCGCTGCCTTGACACCGCGCTGGGCCGGACTCATCCTCACTTCTCTGTTTTCGTTCGATGGAGGGTGTGATTCCGCATGACGGAGGTGCTGGACCGGACGACCGGCCGCGACGACCGCGACCGGCTGTTCGCCACCTCGCCCGGATCGGCCGTCGACCTCTCGGTGCCCCTGGGCCCGCTCACGCTCGCCAACCCGGTGATGCCCGCGTCCGGCTGCTTCGGGCCCGAGCTCGGTCCCCTGCTGCCGGTGCGGGAGCTCGGCGCCGTCGTGACGAAGACCGTGTTCGCGCAGCGCCGCTCCGGCAACCCGTCGCACCGGCTGACGGAATGCGCGCTCGGCATGCTCAACAGCGTCGGCATCCCCAGCCCGGGCACGAGCCGGTTCGTGCACGACGTGCTGCCGCGCTACCGCGAGTTCGGCGTCCCGGTGATCGCCAGCGTCGGCGGGCTGACCGTGGACGAGTACTGGCAGGTCGCCGACGAGCTGGCCGGCGCGGAGTGCGCGGCCTTCGAGGTCAACGTGTCCTGTCCCAACCTCGAACACGGCGGGCTCGCCATCGGCGCCGACCCCGCGGCGGTCGAGGCCGTCGTCGCCGGTGTGGTGGCGCGCACGGAACTGCCGGTGCTCGTGAAGCTCACGCCCGGCGTCACCGACATCGGAGAGATCGCCCGCGCCGCCGAGCGGGCGGGCGCGACCGCCGTGACCGTGAGCAACACCTTCCCCGCCCTGGCCGTCGACGTACGCTCGCGACGCGCGGTGCTGGGCAACGGCGTGGGCGGCCTGTCCGGCCCGGCCGTGAAACCGCTCGCGCTGCGGCTGGTGTGGCAGGCGGCGAGTGCCGTCGACATCCCGGTCGTCGGCTGCGGCGGCATCAGCAGCGCCCGTGACGTCGTCGAGTTCCTCATCGCCGGCGCCACCGCCGTGCAGGTCGGCACCGCGACGTTCACCCGCCCCTACGCGATGGCCGAGATCGTGCGCGACCTCGCCCGCCACTGCGCCGAGCTCGGGGCGGGCGCCGTCCACGAGCTCATCGGAACCCTGCGCACCTGACCACTTCCCCCAGTCTTTCCCCCTTCCCCCAATGCCGTGAGGAGAGCTCCACACCATGTCCGACGAAACCCTGGCCGGCAGCACCGCACCACCCGCCACGTCCGAAGACACCCCCGCCGCCAAGGCCACCACGCGCTACGCCCGCAAGGCGGTGTTCGCGTCTTCGCTCGGCTACGCGATGGACGGCTTCGACCTGCTGATCCTCGGGTTCGCCCTCTCCGCCATCTCCGGTGACCTCGGGCTGGGCGGCGCCGAAGCCGGATCGCTGGCCACCATCACGCTGATCGGCGCCGTGGTCGGCGGGATCGCGTTCGGGATCCTGTCCGACCGCATCGGCCGGGTGAAGGTGCTGACGTACTCGGTGATCTTCTTCGCCGTGTTCACCGGGCTCACCGCGATTTCCACGAGCTACTGGGAGATCGCGGTCTTCCGGTTCCTCGCCGGCGTCGGCATCGGCGGCGAGTTCGGCATCGGCATGACGCTCGCGGCCGAAGCGTGGCCGGCGAAGAAGCGCGCCCGCGCGACGTCGCTGGTCGGGCTCGGCTGGCAGGCCGGGGTGCTGCTCGCGGCGCTGGTCTCCGCTCCGGTGCTCAACGCGTGGGGCTGGCGCGGGCTGTTCCTGCTCGGCGCGTTCCCCGCGATCGTCGCCATCGTGTTCCGCTCGCGGCTGCACGAGCCCGAGCAGTTCACGCGCCACCGCGAGCTCCAGCAGGGCAAGCCGAAGGTGCCGCTCAAGCTGCTCGTGGCCGACGGACCCACCACCCGCGCGACGATCGGCGTCCTCGTGCTCACGTCCGTGCAGAACTTCGGCTACTTCGGCATCATGATCTGGCTGCCCACCTATCTGTCCACGCAGTTCGGTTACAGCCTCACGAAATCCGGGGTGTGGACCGCCGTGACCGTGGTGGGCATGGGCGTCGGAATCCTCGCGTTCGGCGAGGTCGCCGACAAACTGGGGCGCCGCAAGGCCTTCTGGCTCTTCCAGGCCGGTGCCGCCCTCTCGGTGCTCGGGTACAGCCAGCTGTCGTCGCCGTGGGCGCTGATGGTGGGCGGCGCGATCATGGGCGCGTTCGCCAACGGCATGATCGGCGGCTACGGCGCCCTGATGGCCGAGCTCTACCCCACGGCGATCCGGTCCACGGCGCAGAACGTGCTGTTCAACCTCGGCCGCGCGGTCGGCGGGTTCGCGCCGATCGTGGTCGCGCTCGTCGCCGCGAGCTACGGCTTCGGCTTCGCCATCGGCGTCCTGTCCGTGATCTACCTGCTCGACATGGTCGCGATGATCTTCATCCCCGATCGTCGCGCCGAGCAGCTCGCCTGAGCGGCACGGTCGAACAAAGGAGAACCATGCAGGTCGTCATCCGCGCCTTGTCCGTGCTGCGGGCCCTCGCGACGAAGGGCAAGGGCGCCACGCTCCAGGAGCTGCATGAGGAGCTCGGCATCCCCGTGGGCAGCGCGCACCGCGTGCTCACCACGCTGATGGAGGAGAACTTCGTGACCCGCTCCCCCACCAACAAGCGCTACTTCCTCGGCCCGGCCGCGCGTCAGCTCGGCGAGCCGGCGCCGCACCGGACGGCACTGCTGGCCAACCCGCACCAGGCGGTGGTCGACGCCGCGGAAGCGAGTGGCGAGACGGTGTTCCTCACCGAGCTCATCGGCGCCCGCGCGGTGTGCGTCGCGCTGGTGGAGGGCCGCCACCCGCTGCGGCTGTTCGTGCGCATCGGGCAGGAGATGCCGCTGCACGCCGCCGCGTCGAGCCGTTCGCTGCTGGCTTACCTGCCGGAACCCGCGGCCCGGCGGGTGCTCGAAACCCAGTCGCTCGACGCGTTCACCCCGGACACGCCGACCACAGTGGACGAACTCGTGGAGCACCTCGCCCTCGTGCGGGCCCGCGGGTACGACATCTGCGACGACGAGCTCGATCGCGGCGTCTGGGCCGTGGCCGCCCCGATCTTCACCTCCACGGGCGCGGTGGCCGCGAGCGTCACGCTGGCCGCGGCCGGCAACCGCATGCGCGAGGGCACCGCGCGCACGGTGGCGACGGACGCCGTCCTCACCGCCGCGCGGGAACTGTCCGCAGAGCTCGGTTTCGCCGGCGCCGAGCCCACCACGGCAGTCGGCGGACCGGCGAGGAGCGCCCGATGAGCCTCGAGGACGACCTGGCCACGGCCACCGACACCACCACCGTGTTCCTCGACGCCGAGCGGCGGCGCGGCGAGCTGCGCGCGGATCTCACGGCGATCGGCGCCGCGTTCACCACGCGGCCGTCGATCCTGCGCCGGGCGGCCGCGCTGCTCGCCGAGGAACTGCCGACGGCGACCGATCGGCTGGTCACCACGGGCACGGCCGACGCCGTCGCGGTCACCACGGCGCTCGCGTTGCACACCGGTCTGCCGTTCGCGGTCGACGCCGGCGAGGTGCACCGGGGCGACCGCGTCGCCGTCGTGACGCCGATCGCCGACGACCCGGCCGAGACTTCGGCCGACGCCACCGCCGCCGCGCTGGCCGACCGCGTGCGCGCGGCGGGCGCCGAGCCCGTCGTCGTGCTCAGCGTGCTCGCGGCCGACGGCACCCCAACCCTCGCGGGCACTCGAACCCCTTCGGAGAACCTGTCATGACCACTCCCGTCCAGGACGCCGGCGCCGCGGTGCGCAAGCTCGGCGTCAGCCCCGACACCTACGGCCCCTCGCTCGACACGCCCACCGATCCCGCCGCCACCGAAGTCGTCGGCGCGGCGCTGGCGGAGCTGCTCACCAAGCAGACCCTCGACCAGGTCGCGGTGTGGCACGGCGCCGACGACGCCGTGCTCGCCCACGTCGTCGCCCGGGAGCTGGGCGCCACGGTGACCCGCGCGTCCGAGCTCGAAGGCGTGGTCGGCTTCCACCCGCCGGTCACCGCCGGCACGCGGATCGCGCTGGTCGGCACCGCGTGGGAACCCGCGCGGCTGCGGACGCTGCTCAACCTCGCCGCGACCGCGCGCGCCGAAGTCGTCGCGGTGGCGGCGGTGCTGGCCACGCCCGCGCTCGCCGAGGTGACGGGCACCCCGACGGCGGCGCTGCTGACCGAGCTGCCGGGCGAGCCACGATGACCGCGTCCACCGCGGCCGCAGCGTCTACTGTGGACACCCGGCTGCGCGCCGACCCGGACCGGATCGCGCACTGGCTCGACACGTTCGCCGCACTGTCCGAACCGGACTCCGGGCCGGGCGTGACCCGGCTCGCGCACACCCCGCTCGAACGCCGCGCGCACGCGCTGTTCGCCGAGCACGTCAGCGGGCTCGGCCTCGACGTGCGCACCGACGCCGTGGGCAACACGATCGCCGAACTCCCCGGCACCGTGGCCGACGCGCCCGCGCTCGGCACCGGCTCGCACCTCGACAGCGTGCCCAACGCGGGCGCGTTCGACGGGATCGCCGGCGTGGTCGCGGCCATGGAGACCGCGCGGCTCTACACCGAGCACGACGTGCGCCTGGCCCATCCCGTGCGGTTCGTCGTGTTCGCCGCGGAGGAGGGCGCGCGCTTCGGCCAGGCGTGCACCGGCAGCCGGGTCGTCGCCGGGCTCACCGACGCCTCGGACCTCGAGACCAAGTTCGACGCCCAGGGCACGAGCCTGGCCGACGCGATGCGCTCGGTCGGCCTCGACCCCGCGGGCGCGGCCGGCGCGCGCTGGCGCCCCGCGGACTGGGCCGCGTTCCTGGAGCTGCACATCGAGCAGGGCAGCGTGCTCGAGTCGACGGGTCTGCCGCTCGGCGTCGTCGACCTCATCTCCGGCAGCACCCGGCTGCGCCTCGACCTCACCGGCCGCGCGTCGCACACCGGCGGCACGCCCATGCACCAGCGCGCCGACGCGCTCGCCGCGGCCGCCGAAATCGTGCTGCTGATCGAAGCCATCGCCACCGACAGCCGTCACCACGGCACCCGCGCGACCGTCGGCCGGCTCGACTCCGCGCCCGGCTCCATCACGACGATCGCCGGACAGGCGCAGCTGCACGTCGATGTCCGAGACGTCGACAGTGACCGCCAGCGCCAGACCGCCGCGGAGATCGTCGAGCGCGCCCACGCCCTCGCCGCGCGCCGCGGGATCGGTTTCGCCGCCCGCACCCTCGCCGACGCGTCCCCCGTGCTGCTGCCCCGCCGGATCACCGACGTCGTGGCGGCCACGTGTGCCGAGCTCGGCTTCGCGCACCGCGTGCTGCCCAGCGGCGCCAGCCACGACGCGCAGATGGTCAACCACGTCACGCCGACCGGCATGCTCTTCGTGCCCAGCCGCGATGGCGTGAGCCACAGCCCCGACGAGTGGACCGACCTCGCCGACGTCGTTGTCGGCACCGAAGTGCTCGCCCACAGCCTCGTCCGGCTCGACACCGCGTTCCCCGTCGCGGGATCGGAGCAGTCATGACCACCACCGAAACCCGGGCCGTCCGCGACCACGTGACGCCCCTGCCGGCGACCGGCGCCGTGCTCCCGACCCCGACGTGGCACCACGCGGAAGTGCTGGAGCACCGTCCGGAAGCCGACCGCTACCAGTACCTGCGCCTGCACGCGCCGAGCATCGCGCGGACCGCGACGGCCGGGCAGTTCGTGATGCTCACCGCCGCGCGCCAAGGAGAACGCGGCCCCGTGCTGCCCCGGCCGATGGCGATCTACCGCCGGGACGCCGAGGCGGGCACGATCGAGGTCGTCTACGGCGTGGTCGGCGACGGCACGCGCAAGCTCACCACGTTCTCCGCCGGCGAGACGATGCTCGTGGTCGGTCCGCTCGGCCGCGGGTTCCACGTGCCCGCCGACACCACGCGGGTGCTGCTGGTCGGACGCGGCATCGGCACCTGCTCGCTCACCACCGTCGCGCAGGACCTCGCGGGCAGCGGCACCGAGCTGATCGCCGTCGCGAGTGGACGGACGCCGGAAGCCGTGATCGGCGCGGATTTCTACCACGAGTGCGGCGCCGAGCGCGTGCTCACCGTGACCGATGCCCAGGGCACCAGCGAGATCGAGCGCCTGCGGGCGGAGTTGACCTCTACTTTGGACAGTGCGCCGCCGCAGCGGATCCTCACGTGCGGCTCCGACCGGCTGGCGTGGCTGTGCCGCGAGCTGGCCGACCGCTGGGGCGCCGAGGTGCAGGTGTCGCTGGAAGCACACATGGCGTGCGGCCTCGGCTACTGCCACGGCTGCGCCACCGGAACCCGCGGCGGGCCCGAGGAATCACCGTTGATCTGCAAGGACGGCCCCGTGTTCCGGCTGGAGGACAGGGCATGAGCCCGCTCACGCAGACCCCGCTCGGACACGCGGTGCTCACCGGCGTGGCCCCGTTCGGCGGCACCCCGATCGACCTCGTGGTGCGCAACGGCCGCATCGCCGAGCTGCGTCCCCGCGGCGGCGCCGACGAGCCGAACCGGTTCGACGCCGACGGTCTCGTGCTGCTGCCCGCGTTCGTCGACCTGCACACGCACCTGCGCGAGCCCGGCGGCGAGGACGCCGAGACCATCGCCACCGGCACCGCCGCGGCGGCGGCCGGCGGGTACTCCGACGTGTTCGCCATGGCCAACTGCAGCCCGGTCACCGACTCGCCCGAGCGGATCCGCCACGTGCTCGACCTGGCCGAGCGCACCGCTCCCTGCCGCGTGCACGCCGTCGGCGCGATCACCGAAGGCCTTGCCGGCCAACGCCTCGCACCGCTGGAAGCCATGGCCGCGGCCGGCGCGCGCCTGTTCTCCGACGACGGCCGCTGCGTCGACGATCCCGTGCTGGTGCGCGACGCCCTCGAGGTGACCAAGCGGACCGGCACGGTGCTCGCCCAGCACGCCCAGTCCGGGCCGCTGGCCGGCGCCGGCCAGATCAACGCGGGCCGCGCGGCCGAGCGCACCGGGCTGCCGCCGTGGCCGGCGACGGGCGAGGAAACCGTGGTGGCGCGCGACATCGTGCTCGCCGCCGACGCCGGGGCGCCGCTGCACGTCTGCCACGTGTCGACGGCGCGCTCGGTCGCGCTCGTGCGGTGGGCCAAGGAGCAGGGCTGGGCCGTGACCGCCGAGGTCACGCCGCACCACCTGCTGCTCACCGACGGCGAGGCCGCGAGCGCGGACCCGAAATTCAAGGTCAACCCGCCCCTGCGCTCCCCCGGCGACGTCCGGGCGCTGCGGGCCGCCTTGCTCGACGGCACGATCGACGCCGTCGCCACCGACCACGCGCCGCACCCGGCCGAGGCGAAAGCCGCCGACTGGTGCGGGGCGCCGTTCGGGATGACCGGGCTGGAGACGGCACTGGCCGTGGTGTCCGAGGTGCTGCACACCGGCCGCGGCGTCGACTGGGCGCTCGTGGCCGACCGCATGGCCCACGCCCCGGCGCGCATCGGCGGCATCGCCGCGTCCGCCGGCCGCCCGATCGCCGTCGGCGAGCCGGCCACGTTCACCCTCGTCGACCCGCGGGCGGGCTGGACGGTCGACCCCGCCGACACCGCCGGCCGTTCGCACAACACCCCGTTCGGGGGCCTGTCCTTCACCCACCGGCCCGTGGCGACGGTCGTCGCCGGCGCCGTGACCGCCGACCGCGGCGGGTTGTTCACCAGGAGTGCCCGATGACCACCACCCGCACCGAAGCAGACCTGCTCGGCGAGCTGGCCGTGCCCGCCGACGCGTACTACGGCGTGCACACCCGCCGCGCCATGGCCAACTTCCCGATCAGCGGCCTGCCGCTCTCGACCCACCCCGAGCTCGTGGTCGCGCTGGCCCGCGTGAAGCACGCGGCCGCGCTGGCCAACCACGACGTCGGCCTGCTGCCCGAGGACAAGACCGCCGCGGTCGTCGCCGCGTGCGAGGAGATCGAGGCCGGCCGGCTGCACGAGCAGTTCACCGTGGACGTGATCCAGGGCGGCGCGGGCACGTCGTCGAACATGAACGTGAACGAGGTCGTGACGAACCGGGCGCTGGAGCTCCTCGGCCACCCGCGCGGGGACTACGCGCGGCTGCACCCGATCGACGACGTGAACCTCGGCCAGTCGACGAACGACGTCTACCCCACCGCCGTGAAGCTCGCGGTGCACGCGGCCGCGACCGAGCTGCTCGACGCCATGGCCGAGCTGCGCGGCGCGCTGCACGAGAAAGGCCGCGAGTTCACCGACGTCGTGAAGATCGGGCGCACCCAGCTGCAGGATGCCGTGCCGATGACGCTGGGCCGCGAGTTCACCGCGTTCGCCGTGACACTCGGCGAGGACGAGCAACGGCTGGCCGAAGCACTGACGCTGCTGACGGAGATCAACCTCGGCGGCACCGCGATCGGCACGGGGCTCAACGCGCACCCCGACTACGCGCGCCTGGCGTGCGAGCACCTCGCGCGGCTCACCGGCACGCCGCTCGTCACCGCCACCGACCTCGTGGAGGCGACGGCCGACGTCGGGGTGTTCGTGCAGCTGTCCGGCGTGCTCAAGCGCGTGGCGGTGAAACTTTCCAAGACCTGCAACGATCTTCGCCTGCTGTCCTCGGGCCCGCAGGCCGGGTTCAACGAGCTGCGGCTGCCGAAGGTGCAGGCCGGGTCGAGCATCATGCCGGGCAAGGTCAACCCCGTGATCCCCGAGGTGGTCAACCAGATCGCGTTCGAGGTGATCGGCAACGACACCACCGTCACGCTCGCCGCCGAGGCCGGGCAGCTGCAGCTCAACGCGTTCGAGCCGATCATCGCCCACTCGCTGCTGAAGTCGCTGCACCATCTGCGTACGGGCGCGCAGACGCTGGCGCGCCGCTGCGTCACCGGCATCACGGCCAACACCGAGCACCTGCGCCGGCAGGTCCGCGAGTCCATCGGCCTCGTCACGGCGCTCAACCCGGTGATCGGCTACGAAGCGGCGAGCGCGCTGGCGAAGCAGGCTTCGGCCACCGGCCGCTCGATCCACGAGCTCGTGGTCGACGCCGGCCTGCTCACCTCCGAGCAGCTCGACACGCTGCTGGGCCTGCCGGCCGCCACCGCGGGCTGACGCCCCAGGACAACAGCCCAGGACAGCACCGCCGGCTGACACCGTCGCGACGACCTTCGTTTACCTTTCGTTTACTTGGGTGTACTGCAATGAAACCTCCATCGGGTGACACCAGGAGGCTTCATGAGCACGCAGACCCTCGGAGCCCTGGTCCCGGAGCAGCCCGGCACCCGGCCGGACACCCCGTTCGGGCACCTCGAAGACCGCCTCACCCGCGACTTCGCGACCGTCGGCGCCGAGTCCGTGCACGACCTCGTGGAGCGCGAGCGGGCCCGCTTCACCGACGCGCCGATCCAGGCGTTCGTGCCGATCCTGGTCGAGCGCGCCGTACGGGCCGTGCTGGGCAGCCGGCAGCTCGCCTGAACGCGGCGTTGGAAATTCAGCACCGGCCACCGTCCACTGTGCACTGACCGTCCGGTGCGGCGGAGCGAAACCGCTGCTCGGTAGGCTGTCGGGTCGTGACCGCCCACGACGACCAGTCCGACTCGCTCAGCGCTCGTGTCGAGGAACGGCTCGCCGGGCTGTCGCCGGCCGAGCAGCGCGTGGCCGAGTACCTGCGCAGCCACCAGCAGGCGATCCTGCTGTCCACGGCCGGCGACCTCGGCGTGCTCAGCGGCACGAGTGACGCGACGGTCGTCCGCGCCGTGAAGGCCCTTGGCTACTCCGGCCTGCCGGAGCTCAAGCGCGTGGTGGGCCGCTACGTCGTCGGCGACACCAACCCGGCCACGCGCCTGCGCGAGCGCATCGAGCGGACCGGCGGCGACACCGACGCCCTGCTCGACCAGGTGCTGACCGAGTCGGTCGAGCGCCTCACGGAGACACGCCGGCTGCTGGCCGACCCCGAGTTCACCGCGGCCGTCGACCTGCTGGACTCCGCGGCCGAGGTCCTCGGGTACGGCCTCGGCCCGTCCGAGCTGCCGATGCAGTACCTCGTGACCCGCCTGCACCGGCTCGGCCGGCGGGCCTGGAGCACGTCGGCCACGGGGTTCCGGCTCGCCGACGACCTGTTGCGCCTCAAGGAGAACGACGTCGTGGTGCTGTGCGTGCCCGACCGGCTCCTGCACGACGTCAAGACACTCGTCGAGCACGCGCGCTCGGTCGGCGCGCGCGTGCTGCTCGTGACCAACTCCTTGCGGCCCACGCTCGGCGACCAGGTCGACGTCGTCCTCACGGCCGTGCACTCCGTGAGCGGCCTGACGCACGAGGGACTCGGGGCGACGCTGGTCGTCGACTGCCTAACGGCCGGGCTGGCGCGCAAGGACCCAGCGGCCGTTTCGGACAACATCGACCTGCTGACCGCCTTGCGCACCGCCCTGGTGCCCCGCGACATGCGAGCGCGCCGGCCCGGCCGGGAGTGACCCGGGCTCAGCGTCCCATCTCGGCCGCCCGGTCGTGGGCCGCCTCGATCGCCGCCATCACCGCCGCGCGCACCCCGCGTTCCTCGAACTGCCGGATCGCGGCGATCGTCGCCCCGCCAGGGCTGGTCACGGCCGCGCGCATGCGCACCGCGTCGGCGTCCGGGACCTGGAGCATCTCGGCGGCGCCGGCGGCGTTGGCCTTCACGAGCTCCTCGGCCAGCGGGCGCGGCAGGCCGAGCAGGATCCCGGCTTCGATCAGCGCTTCGGTGAGGAAGAAGTAGTACGCCGGACCGCTGCCCGACAGCGCGGTGATGGCGTCCATGCGGGTTTCCGCGACCCGCACGACCTTGCCCACCGGGTCGAACAGCGACTGCGCGTAGTCGAGCTCGGTCTCGCCCGCGTACGTGCCCGCGCTGATCGCCACCACCCCACGGCCGACGGAGACGGGCGTGTTGGGCATGCAGCGCACGACCGGCGGCTTGCCCGGCAGCAGCGCTTCGAGGCGCGAGATGCGCACCCCGCCGACGGCAGAGACGAAGAGCTGGTTGTCGTTCACGTCGTCCGCGACCGCGGCGAACAGGTCGTCGACGTGGTACGGCTTCACCGTGAGCAGCACGGTTTCCGCCGTGCGGATCGCGGGCCCGGCGTCCGCCGTGGTGGCCACGCCGTAGCGCTCGCGCAGGTATGCCGCGCGCTCCTCGGCGAGCTCGACCACGACGACCTCGGCCGCCGTGAACCTCGGTTCGGTGCCGGCGAGCAGTCCGGCGAGCAGCGCCTCGCCCATGTTGCCTCCGCCGATGATGGCCAGTTTCGTCATCGCAGGGTGAACCCCGTTCCCAGTTCGTCGGCCGGGTCGAGCGTGAACACGCTCTCGCCGGCCAGGTGTGCGGTGCCTTCGATCTCCGTGGCGACGCTGCCGTCCGCAGCGGTCGAGAGGATCCGGCCGGTGAAGGTGGTGCCGATGATCGAGCCGTGGGTGAGCACGTCGCCCTCGCGCAGCCGGCCCTCGGCCGCGAGCAGCGCCAGCCGAGCGGAAGTGCCTGAGCCACAAGGGGAACGGTCGACCTGACCGTCGGCGAACACAGTCACGTTGCGCTGGTGCGGCCCGGTCGCGGTGTCGCCGAGGTCGTCGTAGAGGATCACGCCGTAGACACCGCTGAGCCGGCTGTCTCCGGAATACCGCGCCCATTCGGTGCCGCTGAGCGCGGCCTTGACCTCGCGGCCGGCGGCCACGAGCTCGGTGTGGTGCTCGGGGACCACTTCGAGGCCGAACGCGGAAGCCGGCACGCACGCGTAGATCGCGCCGCTGTAAGCGAGATCGACCTTGACCGGCCCGCTTTTCGCGGCCACCTCGACGTCGCGGCCGAGCACGGTCGTGTCGACGTTGCGGAAGGCCACCTTCCGCACCTCGCCGCCTTCGCACGTCACCGCGGCCGTGACGCGGCCCGACGGGACGTCCATCGGCACCTCGGTCACGCCGTCGGCCACCGCTTCGACGCGGCCGATGCGCACGGCCCACGCGCCGAGCGCGATCGTGCCGTGCCCGCAGGCGGTGGAGTAACCCTCGCGGTGCCAGAACAGCACGCCGAACAACGATCCCTCGGTTTGCGGCGGCACCAGGAAACAGCCGTACATCGCCGAATGCCCGCGCGGCTCGCGCACCAGCAGCTCGCGCACCGCGTCGATGCCCGGCGTCGACCGCGCGACCTCGCGCCGTTCGAGCACTGTCGCGCCGGGGATCTCCGGCGCCCCACCGGTGACGATGCGGAAGGGCTCCCCCGCCGTGTGGTAGTCGGTGACGGTCACCGCGTCCACTGTGGACCGTCCAGCCTTGTAGCGTTCATGACAGCTGACAGTACATGGTAGTTTTCACTACGGGAAGAGGTGTGCGCGCGGTCACGCCCTGCTCGGCCGCATTACTATTCGTGCACGAATAGTTGAACCGAACATGAAGACTTCCGTGCTCGCCCGGCACCGCTGGTGGTGCGGGGCGGCCACAGGATCTCGCTGCTGCTGGTGCTCGTGTTCATCGGCCTCTACGTCGGGTTCCAGCGCAGCCCGCGGCCCTACCAGGTGCCCGTCGCGGTGGCCGGGACCCAGCTGCAGACGCAGCTCGCCGGGGCGGCCGGGCCGGCCGTGGCCGTCGTGCCCGTCGCCGACCAGGCGGCGGGTGAGGCGCTGCTGAGCCACGGTGACGCCGTCGCGACGCTGGCGGACCAGGCCGGGCACCTGCGGCTGGACGTCGCCGGCGCGAGCGGTGCCACGACCGTGTCCGCGGCCGAGAAGCTGGTGAGCGCGTTCGCGCAGCACCGGGGGCAGCCGCTGGTGATCACCGATGTGCTGCCGCTCTCGGCGTTCGACAGCAAGGGGATGTCGGGGTTCTACGTGGCCTTCGGCGTCACGCTCGCGTCGTTCGCGCTGGCGCAGAACCTCATCGCGGCCGCGCGGCGCGTCCGGCTGCGCCACCGCATGGCGGCGCTCGCGGGGTTCGCGGTGCTGTCCGGGATCGTCGCGGCCACGCTGGCCGGGCCGGTGTTGGGCGCGCTGCCCGCGCCGTTCGCGCCGCTCGCGCTGACCCTCGGCCTGCTCTCGGCCGCCACGGCACTGGCGACCAAGGCCCTGGGCACGTGGTTCGGCGCGATCGGCATCCCGATGTCGACGCTGCTGCTGCTCACCGTCGGCAACTCGACCAGCGGTGGCGTGCTCGGGGTGAACCTCCTGCCGGAGCCGGCGCGGTGCGTGTCGGCCGTGCTGCCCCCTGGTGCCGCGGTGCGCGCGCTGTCGGACCTCGACTACTTCCACGGGCGCCCACCTGCTTGTGCCGGTCCTCACGCTGCTGGCGTGGTCCGCGGGTGCCGCCTTCCTGAGCCACGTGCGAGAACGCGGCCGCGCCACAGCCGCGGAAGCGGAACAGGCCGTGCCGGGCGGGGAGATCTCGGGTCGCGTCAGCCCCGCGGCGGTCCTCGTCGTGACGGACCCACAGGGCGCCGTCATGGCGCGATCGGACACCGACGGCCGCGGCCGGTTCCACCTGACCGGCCTGGCCCCCGGTGACGTGACGCTGACCGCCGTCGCCAAAGGGTTCCTGCCGCAGACGCGGGCGCTGACGGTGCCGGCGAGTGGCGGCGCGACCGTGGACCTCGCCCTGGCGCCCGCGTTCGCCCGCGCCGCATGAGGCAGCCTTGAGCCATGGACACCGGATCGGACCACGACACCGAGGGCGGCGAACGCCCGCTCGACGACGCTCCGCTGTACCTGCTGCGCCAGGCGCTGCGCACCTACACCGCGCGCTGGCAAGAGACCGTGCGCGAGCTGACGCCGCCGCAGTACGTCGCCTTGCGGGTGTTGCGGTCCTCCCCCGATCTCGACCAGGCGGCGCTCGCCGAGGCGACGCGTATCGACACGGCCACGCTCACGCCGTTGCTCGCGCGGCTCGAGGAGCGCGGCTACGTCGTGCGGCGCGTCGACCCGGGCAACCGCCGCCGCAAGCTGTTGCGGGTCACCGAGGGACGGGGCCGGAGTGCTGCGCCGGGTCGCGCCGCTGGTCGCCGAGACCGAGGACACGGTGCTGGGAGAGCTGAGCACGGAGCAGCGCAAGGCGTTCACCGACGTGCTGCGGAGGATCTCGCACGCCTGAGCGATGTCCTTATCGGTGGGGTTCGTGGCCGGTCCGGCCACTGCGCGCAGCGGCCCGCGCGCGACAGGCTGTGAGGACCACCCCCGCTTTCAACACCGCTTTCAAACAAGGAGTCGTGATGACCGAGACGATCGCCGGGATCACCGTGCCGGACACGGAGCTCGTCGCCGAGGTGACGTCGCTGATCCGCGAGAAGTCCACCGAGCTGCTGTTCAACCACTCGCGCCGCGTGTTCCTGTTCGGCAGCCTGCAGGCGCGCGCCCTCGGCATCGACCCCGACCCGGAGCTGCTGTACGTGGCCGCGCTGTTCCACGACACCGGTCTCGTGCCGCCGTGGCGCAGCGAGCAGCAGCGCTTCGAGATCGACGGCGCCGACCAGGCCCGGGAGTTCCTGCTCGCGCACGGCCGTCCGGCCGCCGACGCCGACCTGGTGTGGACGTCGATCGCGCTGCACACCACGCCGGAGGTGCCCTACCGGATGGCGCCCGAGATCGCCGCCACCACCGCGGGCGTCGAGACCGACGTGCTCGGCCTGCACCTCGACCGCATTTCCGCCGACGACCGCGCGGCCGTGACCGCGGCGCACCCGCGGCCGGACTTCAAGCGGCAGATCCTGCAGGCGTTCAAGGATGGGTTCGCCCACCGTCCCGACTCGACGTTCGGCACCGTCAACGCCGACGTGCTGGAGCACTTCGTGCCCGGCTTCAAGCACACCGATTTCGTCGACGTGATCGAGAACTCCGCCTGGGCGGAGTGACCCTTCCGGGCCGCCGCCGCTCGCCAACGCGGCGCGGCGGCGGCCAAAACGCTTGCGCGGTCACCACGATCGCTGTCATGATCGCGGTATGTCTGATGGAAAGGGCGTGCTCGCCCTCGCGCGATGACCGCGCCTCGCGGGCCGGGAGCCCGCGCTCTGGAACACCCTGAAATCCTTGACCCGCCACGGGTTCGGTGGCAGCTCGCCGAGGCCGCCCGAGCGGAATGGCTCGGCCACGCCCTGTCCTGCGAGCCCGCCGACCGGCCGGCCGCGGAAGCGGCGATCAGCGCGCTCTACGAGCTCGTCGATCAGCCTCCCCCGACGTTCGTGTGGGTCGATTCCCCTGGTGCGGCAGCGAAACTCCTACCACCGAGCCGGCCACTGTCAGCTGGGTCGCCGACCTGGCTGGAAAGCCGCCTGGCCAGCTCGTTGTCGGATCTGCGCGCCCGGGTCAACCGCAGGATCCGCTTCTCCGACAACTCGTGGCGACCGTCCGTCCTGCCCGAAGATTCCTCGGAAGCGCTCGATCGCGGCTCCCTCGACTCGTTGCTGGACTCAGGCATCCACAGGTCGGTCCGGCGCAGCATCCTCGATTCCGTCGCCGGCACGATCAAGGCCGAACTGCGCGCGCCGACCGGGATCGGCTGGTACGGCCAGCACGAAGCCCACTGGGTGGCGCACTACGACGCCCACCGCCGGCTCGGTGTCCACTTCGGACGCGAGCCTGAGCGGATTTTCGATCTGTGGTCCGAAACCGTGCGCTCGTGCGGTTGGTGGTGGCCTCGTGACGACGTGTGCGTGGTCACCGAGCGGCCGGTGGTGGTCCGCACCGAACCCGTGCCCGGCTCCGCGTACGGCGAGGTGCGAACGCATGCCGCCAACGGACCGGCCATCGCCTACCCCGACGGCTGGCGCGCTCATGCGTGGCACGGCACGCCGGTGCCGGCGTGGGTGATCGAAGACGTGACGGCCGAAGCCGTCAACACCGAACGCAACATCGAGGTCCGCCGGTGCGCCGTCGAGCGCCTCGGCTGGGACGGCTACATCGAACGGGCCGGCCTCACGTTCGTCGCGCGAGCACCGGACCCGGGCAACGGGGACGCCGAACTGCTGCTCTACGACGTGCCCCGCGCGCCGGGCATGATCGCGCGCCGGCTGCTGCTCACCGTCAACGGATCCGTGGAACGCGACGGCACGCGCCGCCGCTACGGACTGTCCGTGCCGCCGTGGTTCGACGACCCCGTCGACGCCGCCGGCTGGTCCTACGGGCTCACCGGAGCCCAGTACACCGGCCTGCTGCGCCGCACCTGACGCTCTTCTGAATTCCAGCCCTTCGAGACACCCAAGGTGATCACCATGGCTGCGAAATCCACAATGGACACCACCGGCGTCAGCCTCGCCGACCTCCTCGACC
This sequence comes from Amycolatopsis sp. NPDC051373, assembly GCF_040689465.1. Taxonomy (NCBI): domain Bacteria; kingdom Bacillati; phylum Actinomycetota; class Actinomycetes; order Pseudonocardiales; family Pseudonocardiaceae; genus Amycolatopsis; species Amycolatopsis sp. NPDC051373. Next base: position 426,773 of record NZ_JBFBAE010000002.1, read on the forward strand.
GCTCCGGCCTCGACGTGCTGGACCACCTCGAACGCCAGGTCGCCGTCCCGGTGCTCGACGGGCCGCAGGCCCAGGGCGACCTGATCGTGATCCCGCACGCCCTCGTGGCCCGTACCGTCGAACTGCGCACCAACGCGTGGTGGCAGACCGTGCCGCACGGCGGTGTCGAACTGGTGCGCGGTGTGGACGGGCGCAATCCGCACACACTGGTGGCCGATCCCGACACCTGCCAGTGGAGTCCGTCGATCCGCGACCCGTTGAACCTGGGCATCGCCCTCTTCGAGAACTCCGCGCCCGCGTACCTGATCCACCCCGAGCACGGCGGCAGCGGCGTGGCGCCGGGCCGGTGGCTCGTGCGCCGCCAGCAGGAGCGCGGCGTCACCCTCGCCGTGAACCGGCTGCTGATCGCCGACTGAACCCGGCCTGAACCTTCGAGTTGTACGTCCCTTGTATCCCGTTCCATGATTCTTTGCCCGGATTCATCCGCGGACGAGAGGAACAGGGATGCTCAGGAAGGTCGCCACACTGACTGCGCTCGCGGCGGTGGCGCTCGGCGTGGCCGCACCGGTTTCGGCCGGTGCGGCCACGCAGGCGCTGCCCGCGGCGAGCATGGAGGCCGTGCTCAAGGCCGCGCAGATCGACCCGCGCCGCGCCGACAGCACGCAGACCCCCGGCGCGCACGACAGCGTGCTGCTGGTCGAGCAGGCTTTGCAGGCCAAGGGGCCTGCTCGACGCGAAGTACGTGGACGGAGTACCAGCGCGGCTGACTGCGGCGTCCTCGCCGGTTCGGCAAGAGCCGGCGAGGACGTGCCGTGGTGGCACCCGCACCCCGGGCGGTGGTTGTATCGGGATCATCGACTACGGGGGTGTTGCATGGCGAACAAGGCGTTCCGGTTCGGAGTCGTCGCGGCGGCCGACGGCAGCGGCGCGAAGTGGCAGGCCACGGCGCGGCGGGCCGAGGAGCTGGGCTACTCGACGCTGCTCTCACCCGACAACCTCAACCTGCCATCGCCGACAGCGTCGCTGGCGATCGCCGCGGCGGTCACCACCAAGTTGCGGGTGGGGTCGTTCGTGCTGGCCAGTCCGCTGCGCACGCCGCGCGCGGCCGCGTGGGAGGCCCACAGCCTCACGCAGCTCACCGACGGCCGCTTCGAGCTCGGCCTCGGCACCGGCCTGCCCACGATGCGCCAGGCGGCCGACGAGCTGGGCCTGCCCTACGGCTCCGGCCAGGACCGGCTCGACCAGGTGTCCGAGACCATCGACCACGTCCGGCGCCTCGACGGCGCCGCGCACACACCGGTGATGATCGCGGCCGGCGGCCCCAAGGCCCGCCGGCTGGCCGCGGCGAAGGCCGACATCGTCACGCTCGCCGGCGGCGCGCTGACCACGCGCGCCGAGATGGCCGGCCACGTCGAGGAGATCCGCGCGGCCGCGGGTGCGCGCGCCGACGACCTCGAGCTGTCGCACAACATCTTCGTGGTGGGCGACGAAGCGCCGCCGTGGATCAGCCGGTTCCTCGGCGGCCTCGACGCGAAAACCCTCATCGAGCGCGATTCGCTCACCGTGCTCACCGGGGACCTCGACACCATGGCCGCCGAGCTCGAACGCCGCCGCGACGAGCTGGGGGTGTCGTACTTCACCGTGAACAGCGCGTTCGTCGAGGAGTTCGCCCCGCTCGTGGAGCGACTCACCGGCAAGTGACCACGAGGTCTGGGGTCCACTTCGGACTCGAGGTGGTGAAAACCTCGTGACCGTGGTGTCACCTGCTGTGCGACCGGAGAGACTGCGAAGGGGACGAACTCGAACCGAACACCATCGACCTGACCACCCCGCTCGGAGCTTCGAGCAGTCCGGCGGAGACCACCGAATCGCCATCGGAACCCACCGAAACGACGGCTGAAACCACCACCTCGACGACGTCGGGCTGAGCGCGACCGCGGGGCTCGCGCTCCTGGCCGCAGGCGTCGTCTTGCTGCTCCTGTACGCGGTCCTGCGCGCCGGGATCTTCTGCGCCCTGGTCGCCCCGCTGCTGATCGCCGCGGGCGGCGAGGCGGTCTACGGCTTCCGGGTCCTCATCCGCCTGAGCGCGGGCACCCCGCACGTGGTCGGCGAGCGACACCACATTCGTCGTGCCACTCGACGTTCAGGTGCGCGTGCAGGTCCAGTTCCAGAACCAGCAGCCCTGGTGGCGCCTCGGCGAAGCCCGGTTGTGGAAGCTATCCCGGCGCGCGCCCGCTAACCTGGTGGGAAGGGTGCTGACGCGATGAGGAGAACGAGTGAGCCGGGCGGAAGTTCGCGGGACGAAGCGGCAGTCCTCGCCGTCCGCACGTCCCAACCGCCGCGCCGAGCTGCTCGCGGCCGCGGCCCGGCTGTTCCGCGAACGCGGCTACGGCGGGGTCTCCGTGGCGGACATCGCCGAGCAGGTCGGCATCACCGCCGGCGCGGTGTACAAGCACTTCCCCGACAAGCGCGGGCTGCTCGCCGAGCCCATCCGGGAGATGGTGCTCACCTGGCGCAACCGCGAGGTGCTCGCGCTGGCCCAAGGCGGCGAAACCGACGAGGTGCTGCGGCGGCTGGCGACCTCGGTGGTCGGTGTCGTGCTGGAGCGCCCGGACGTGGTGCGCCTGTGGCACCAGGAGGCCCACTACCTCACGAGCGAGGTCCGCGAAGAGCTGGTGGCCGTGCGCGTCGAGGGTGTCGGCCTGTGGCTGCGGGTGCTGGTGGACGCACGGGCAGAACTGACCACGAGCCAGGCGGAGTTCCGGATCCGCGCCGCGCTGGGCCTGCTCAACAGCGTGCCCGCGCTGCCGCGGCGGCGCCTCTCAGCCCACGCGGCGACGCTGGAAACCGTGCTGCTGGCCACGTTGCTCGCGCCCGAACCGCCGAAGAGCCTGCCGGAAATCCGCGTGGTGGACCGGGAGTCACCGGCCGCGGCGGAGAACACGCGCAGCCGCGCGATCCTCGACGAGGCGGCGAGACTGTTCCGCGAACGCGGGTACCACGCCGTGGGCATCGACGACATCGCCGCGGGCGTGGGCATCGCGGGACCGTCGATCTACAGCCACTTCCCGAGCAAGGCGGCCGTACTCACCGCCGTGGTCGAGGAGATCGCCGACGAGCTGTGCTGGGGCGGCGCGCTGGCGATGGCCTCGGACGGGACTCCGCACGAGGTGCTCGAACGGCTGGTGACCACGCACGTCCGCACGGCGATCGCGAAGAGCGACCTGATCGCGGTGTGGATGACCGAGGAGCACCATGTGCCCGAAGACCTCGGTGAAGCCGTGCGCCGCGACCGCAAGCGCTACCTGGACTACTGGGTGGGCGCGGTGCTGGCGGTGAACCCTGGCGTGGAGGAAGCGGTGGCCGAGACCGCAAGCCTCGCGGTGATGGAGCTGATCGACGCCGTCGCGCGGTCGAGGCGGTTCGCGGCGGTGCCGGAGCGTCCCGAGTGGACAGTCGGACTCGCACTGGCGGCCCTGACGAGCGTGGCGGTCTGAGGCGGACCCTCTGTCTTGAACAGACACAGTGGACGGACACCGATGGCGGGGTGGACCCTCCCCCTCCGGAAAGTCCTTCCCCGCCATCGGTGTTTCAGCCGGTCGCCCTTCGGCTTCTCCAGCGGCCGCGCCCGTCCGGTTCCGCGGCCACAGGTTCTGCGCGCGGCTCAGCCGCTCGCGCGCTCGGTGCCCTTCCAGCGGTCGGAGCCCTTGCGCGCGAACGACCACAGCTGCGCGCTCTGCTCCAGCGGCACGGCCGCCTGCCAGCTCAACGCCGGCGGGCCGACCTCCGCCCGCAGGCTGCGGATCGCCGCCCGAGTGAGGGCCGGGTCGCTGCCACCACGAGCCGCGAGCGCGAGGGCACGGGGCTCGACCTCCTCGTCGGGCCGCGCCTCGTAGGCGAGCCCGAGCTCCACAGCGCGGCGGCCGTCCACCGACTCGCCCAGCACGCCGAGCACCGTCGCGGCCTCCGGCGTGACGACCCGCGTCAGCAACGTGTAGTGCCCACCGCCAGGGTGCACCCCCAGGCGCGTGAAGCCGGACGCGAGCACCGCGTCTTCGGCGACGACGCGCACGTCGGCGGCCAGCGCGAGGTTCATCCCGGCGCCCACGGCCCCGCCGCGCACGGCGGCGACCGTCGGCACCTTCAGCGCGCCGAAGCGGAGGAACGCGTCGTAGATCCGTTGTGTGGCGCGGATTCCCTCGTCCGAAGCCGGTGCGGCCGAGATCGCCGCCAGCTCGTCGCGGTCGCCGCCCGAGCAGAAGTACCCGCCGGCGCCCTGGATCACGGCCGAGCCGATCGTGAGGTCGGCATCGATGCGCTCGCAGGCGTCGATCAGCGCGCCGGCCAGCGCGCCGTCGATGGCGTTGCGCTTGCGCGGCGCGTTGAGGGTGAGCACGGCGACGCCGTCGGTCACCTCGAACAGCACGGGTTCGGTCATGGGCGGGCTCCGCGGAGGTCGACGTCGTCGGATTCGTGCGTGCGCAGCAGGGCCGAGCGGACCTTCTGCGTCGCCGTCTTGGGCAGTGCGGGACGCACCGAGATGTAGCGCGGCCACGCGAACTTCGGCAGCTTGCCGTCGAGGAACGCGGGCAGCCCGAGCGGGTCGAACTCGCCGCGCGGCACCACGACGGCGCGGACCTCCTGGCCCACGACCTCGTCGGGCACGCCGACCACGGCCACCTCGTCCACCGCCGGGTGCCCGGCGATCGCCGCCTCGACGTCGGCCGGCCGCACGTTCTCGCCGGCTCGGCGGATCATGTCGTCGGCCCGGCCGTGGAACACGAGGTAACCCTCGTCGTCGACCGCGCCCATGTCCCCGGTGTGGAACCACAGGTTGCGGAACTTCTGCAGCGTCAGCTCGGCCTTGCCGTGGTAACCGTCGAAGAGCACGAAGGCCTCACGCGGGCGCACGCAGATCTGCCCCGGCTCGCCGGGTGCCACAGGCACGTCGTTCACGTCGAGGATCGCCAGGTCCATGTCGGGCCGGACGGTACCGCAGGTCCCGCGGCGGCGCTGCCCGGAGCGGTTGGCCGTGACCCAGCCGCCGGTCTCGGTCATGCCGTAGAGCTCGTGGACCTCGACGCCCACGTGGTCCTCGATCGTGGTCCACAGCCCGACCGGTGCGCCGCCGCCGGTGCAGAAGCGCAGCTTGTGCGGCGGGATGTGCTCGGGCAGCTTGCGCACGAGCATCGCCAGCATCGTGCCGACGTAGGTGAATCCCGTGGCCTCGTACCGGATCGCCTGGTCCAGGAACTTCGCCGGCTCGAACTTCTCCAGCAGCGCCAGCGAAGCACCGGTGGCGATCGCGGTCATCACCGCGTACACCTGCGGGTTGGTGTGGAACAGCGGCAGCGCCACCATGATCCGGTCGTCGGCGCGGATCCCGATCGCGTCGGCCAGTTCCCGGCCGCCGGCGAGGAACGCGCCGTCGGAGAGCACCGCGCCCTTGGGCGGGCCGGTGGTGCCCGAGGTGTAGAGCAGGCTGCTCTCGGCGTCGAGTTCCGCCTCGTGCATCGGGTGCGGCGCCAGGCCGGCCACGGCGTGCTCCAGCTCGTCGGCTGTGGTGAAGCCCAGCGTGTGCCCGGAGTCGAAGCCCGCGTCGGCGACCAGCCGTGCGATGCTCGGGGTGTCGCCGACGGCGAACTCGATGCCCGCGTCGGCCACGACCTGGCGGATGTGCGCGCCGGTCGCCTGGTTGTGCAGCGGCACGCACGTGGCGCCGAGCCAGCGCAGCGCGAACCACAGGTAGGGGAACGTCGGCGTGTTGCCGCAGGCGAGCAGCACGCGATCGCCGGCCCGCACACCGTTGCTCTGCAGCAGCGTCGCGGTGCGGGTGACCACGTCGAGCAGCCCGGCCCAGCTGATCACCTTGTCGTCCTGCAGCAGGAACGGCGCGTCACCGCTGGTCTCGCACCGCTGCTTCAGTGTTGCCGCGAACATCTACCGATCCTCCACCCTGACGGCCTTGACCAGGCTCTTCGCGACGGTGTTCTTGAGCACCTCTGCCGATCCCCCGGCCACCTCGTACGCCTTCGCGTCGCGCAGGTACCGACCGAACGGCTGGGTCTCGCGCGTGCCGTGGGCACCGCACACCTGCACCGCCGTGGAGGCGACCTTCGTGGCGAGCGAGGCCGCCAGCAGCTTCGCCGACGAGGACGAGCGCGCGATGTCGCGGCCCGCGTCGAGGTCGCGCGCGGCTTCGTAGGTGAGCAGCCGCGTCGCGTCGATCTGCGCGGCCAGCTCGGCGAAGTACCACTGGATCCCTTGGAAATCCAGGACCTTCGTGCCGAACGCGGAGCGCTTGTCCACGTACCGCAGCGCGCCCTCGAACGCCGCGCGCGCGATGCCGAGGCTGATGCCCGCGGCGAGCGTGCGCGAGTTGGCGAGGGTGACCATCACCTGCTTGAGGCCGCGGCCCTCGGTGCCGATCAGGTGGTCGGCGGGCACCTCGACGTCTTCCAGCACCAGGTTGACGTGCGGGCCGTTGCGCAGCCCGAACGTCTCAGCCTCGTGGCCCTGGTAGCTGGACACGCCCGGGGTGTCCTTGGTGACCGCGAACGTCGAGACCCCGACATCGGTCTCGGCGAGCACCACGAACAGCTCCGCGGCCGCGCCGGAGGTGATGAAGGCCTTCTCGCCGTTGAGGACCCAGCCCTTGTCGGTGCGGTGGGCCTTGGTGTCGAGCGTGCGGATGTCGCTGCCGTGCCCGTCCTCGGTCAGCGCGAACGACGCGGGCAGCCCACCGGCGTAGCGCGGCAGGTAGCGCTCCTTGAGCGACTCCTCGCCGTAGAGCTCGATGCAGCGCTGGCTCTGGAAGATCGTGATGAGCGAGATGCCCAGGATCGCGCTCGCGACCGAGAGCTCCTCCAGCACGGCGAGCAGCTCGGTCATCGGGCGGCCCTCGCCGCCGTAGCGCGGGTCGAGCGTCATCGAGTTCCAGCCGCGTTCGGCGGTGAGCCGCACGAGGTCGAGCGGATAGCGGTCGTCGCGATCGAGGGCGTCCGCGACCGGGGCCACGTGCTCGCGCGTGAACTCGCGGGCCTCGAGCGCGAGGCGCTCGTCGACGTGGTCCCTCCAGAGGTGCTGCAAGTCGTTCCCCTTCCTCATTCCCGACTCATTCCACAGCTGTGATGGCCCGGCCGGAGCGGTCGGCCAGGAACAGCGCGGTGATCATCATCAGAGCCACGGCGAACAGGCCGGTCGAAATGCCGCCGCCGAGGCCGTAGCGGGCGGCGAGCAGGCCGACGATCCCGGGCCCGAAGCTCGCGATCCCGCGGCCCACCGAGTAGCAGAAGCTCGAGCCCGTGGCCCGGATCGGCGTGGCGAACAGCTCGCCGAACCACGTGCCGAACACCGCGAAGTAGCCCAGCCCGAACGAGATCACGAAGTACATCGCGATCACCGCCCCGGTCGCGGCGCCGGTGGCGATCAGCACGGCGAAGGCGATGAACGCGACCAGCTGCACCGAGGCGAAGGCGAGCAGTGCCTTGCGCCGGCCCCACCGGTCGCCGAGCGCGCCGGCCGCGATGTAGGAGACGAGCGAGATGGCGGCACTGACGTAGAGCACCGTCTGCGTCGGTCCTGCGCCCAGGTGCAGGCCGGTCTTGAGGAAGGTCGGCATCCAGGACGAGTAGACGTAGTAGGAGTACTGCGCGCCGAACACCACGACGGTGCCGAGCACGACCATCTTCAGCGCGTTCTTCTTGAACAGCATTGCGAGCCCGGCGGTCGCGGACTCCCGTGCGACGACAGTGCCGGCCTGCCGGCCTTCGGCCTTGGCCCGCTGCAGCTCCAGCCACTGCTTCGACTCCGGGCAGGCGAGCCGGATCGCGACCGCGGCGAGCGCCGGCAGCGCGCCGATGGCGAACGCCCAGCGCCAGTTGGGCACGGCACCGGCGACGAAGATACCGATCGCGTACGCGGGCCAGATCGCGGCCTGCACCATGCCGCCCGCGAGGCCGCGGCGCTTGGGCGACCACGCCTCGTTCAGCAGCGCAAAGCCGATGGCCCACTCGCCGCCGATCCCGATCCCGGCGATCATCCGGCACACCACGAACAGCCCGAAGCTCGGCGCGAGCGCGCCCAGCCCCGTGCCGATCGCGAACACCCAGATCGTCCACGTGAGCACGCGACGGCGGCCGAACCGGTCGGCCAACGGGCCGAACAGGATGCCGCCGATCGCGGTGGCCGCGAGCTGCGCCGTGAAGACCGCGCCCACGGCGGCCGTGGAGACGCCGAACGTCTTCCCCACGTCGCCGGCCACCAGCGACAGGATCACGAGGTCGAAGTACTCCATCCCCCAGCCGCTGACCGCGGCCGCGATGATCAGACCGCGCTCTCTTCGGGTGTAGGCGGACCCGGCCACGCCGGCCGGGGCGTTGGTCGCCACTTCGGACATGGGCCACCTGCTTCTTTGCGGGAGGTGAATACTGGTTAGGCGGACGGTAACTCGTCGTTAGCCGAAACTCAAGGGGGCGCGCCACGTCGATCCGGGGGGGCGCAGCAGCCGGTCACCGCACCGGCACGCGCTGCACTCGCGCCCGGGCGCCCGGGTTCCACGGGCAGGCCCGGACGGGCGCGCCCCTGTACCGTGAGCCGGTGGCTGAACGGATCCGGGTGGTCATCGGCGAGGACCAGGCCCTGGTCCGGGAAGGGATCGTGCGCGTCCTCGAACGCGCCGGCTTCGAGGTCGTCGCCGTGGCCGCGGACGCGCCGGACGTGCTGCGGCAGGTCCGGGCGCGCCGGCCCGACGTGCTGATCACCGACATCCGCATGCCCCCGGACCTGACCGACGACGGGTTGCGCGCGGCGTTGGAGATCCGGTCGTCCGAGCCGGGCGTCGGGGTGATCGTGCTCTCGCAGTTCCTGGAGGACCGCTACGCCTTCGAGCTGGTCGGCGACCGCGCCGAAGGCGTCGGGTACCTGCTCAAGGAGAAGGTGGCCGACCCGGCGGTGCTCGTCGACGCCGTGCGGCGCGTCGCCGAGGGCAACACGGCTCTCGACCCGGACGTGATCGCCCGGCTGGTCGGGCGCAAGCGCGTCGGCAGCCCCCTCGACGACCTGACCCCCCGCGAGCGCGACGTCCTCGCACTGATGGCCGAGGGCCACTCGAACGTCGGCATCGCGGAGAAGCTCGTGGTCACCGTGCCGGCGGTGGAACGCCACGTGACGGGGATCTTCAGCAAGCTCGGGCTGCACCAGTCGGCGAGCAGCCGGCATCGGCGGGTGCTCGCGGTGCTGCGGTACCTGCAGAACTGACGTCCCTTGGTGGCAGGGCGCCGGAAATGTCGGTTGCGTTTGCGATCCCGCGTCCGGACAGTCGATCGTGAGGGTGAGGGCGGGCGTGCCTTCCCGCCCGCCCTCGCCGGAGTCAAGCCGCTGTGGGACGAGGAGCCGGAGCTGATCCAGTCCGGTGTGGACGATCACGGGGAGACGGGGGAACGGAGTCACGACCGCGTCGCCGAAACACTGGTCTTGCTGTCGCGGCCCGGCCTCGCTGGAGCGACGAACCGTTCGACGAACGAGGCTGACCAGGCGCCGGCCGTCAGGCGGCCGAAAAACCGAACAACGCCGCCAGGTCGGCGGTCGCCAGGTGGTCCTTGGCCACAAAGCCGACGATCCCGAGTGCGGCGAGGTCGGCGGCGACGAAGCCGGGTGGCTCGGTCGAGGTCACGAGGATGCGGGGCGCCGGGCCGGGGAGCACGGCGAGCGCGCGGGCGGCCGAGAGGCCGTCGCCGTCGGGGAGGTGGAGGTCGAGGAGCACGCAGTCGGGGTGGTGGGTGCGCACGGCTTCCTTGGCTTGCGCCGCGTCGGCCGCCTCGGCGACGACCTCGAAGCCCCGAGCGGCCAGCAGACGCCCGGCCGCGCGCCGGAAGCCGGTGTCGTCGTCGACGATCAGGGCGGTGGGCGACATCGCTCAAGGGTCCCCGCCCGCACCCGGCCCCGCCATGGGGGTGTCCCCACAGTTCGGGTGCTCAGAGGGGAAATTCCGCGCGCAGCACGGTTCCGGCGCCGGGTGGGGAGGACAGCGTGAGCCGCCCGTCGAGGGCGTCGACGCGGTCGGCCAGCCCGGCGAGCCCGGAACCGGATCCGCCCGCGACGGCTCCGCCGACGCCGTCGTCGCGCACCTCGACCGTGAGCAGGGGCCCGCTCGCCGCCAGAGTCACCGTGACCTGCGACGCGCGCGAGTGCTTGACCGCGTTCGTGAGGGCCTCGGCGGTGACGAAGTAGGCGCACGCCTCGACTCCCTCCGCGAGCTCCGCCTCGACCGAGCCGGTCACCACCACCGGCAGGGCCGCGCGCGAGGCGAGGGTCTCGACGGCGAAGCGGAGCCCGCGCGCGGACAGGACGGCCGGGTGGATCCCGGCGGCGAGCTCCCGCAGCTCGCTGATGGCCGCGCGCGTGTGCTCGACGGCTTCCTCGAGGAGGCCGGGCACACGGTCCGGGGCGGCGGCGAACTCCTCACGGGCGAGCTGCAGGTCGATGAGCAGGGCGACGAGCCGTTGCTGGGCGCCGTCGTGCAGGTCGCGGGCCAGCTGCCGGCGGGCCGCAGTCGCGCTCTCGACGATGCGCCGTCCGGTGGCGCGCGACTCGGCCGCGCGGATCTGCGCCGCGTCACGCTCGCGTACCGCCTGCTCGGCCGCACGGCGCTGCGTGGTCTCCTCGAACGCGAGCACCGCGCCGCGGCCGCCGGGCAGGTCCAGCGGGGCCGACCACCACTCGATCGGGAACATCGAGCCGTCCCGCCGGAAGAACCAGTCTTCGTCCCTGTGCACGGTTTCCCCGGCCTGGCGCGACCGCAGCATCGGGCACTCGGAAGCCGGGAACGGCGAGCCGTCGGGATAGTGGTGGTGCACCGTTTCGTGGCTCTGCCGCCCGCGCAGCTCGGCCAGGTCGTCGTAGCCCAGCAAGGCCACGGCCGCGGGATTCGCGAAGACGATCGCCCCGCCGTGGTCGATCACCCAGACCGGCTGCGGAACCGTGTGCAGGATCAGCTCGAGCACTTCACGGGGAGATTCCACGGCACCCTCCCGACGGTGTCGGAGGCCTTCACCGTACCCACGCTCGCGGCGGCGTGGTCACCCTCGCCGAGCCGCGAGCCGCGGCCCGGCCATGAGGGGGGGAATGGCCGGACCGCGGGTGCCGCCGCTGTGCGGGGGGGCGGCGGCACGCCCTGTCAGTGCAGGGCCTCCCGCAGGACCGCGATCGCTTGCGCAGCCGCGGCCTTCGCCGCGTGCGTGTCCCGGACCGGGTCGAGCATCATGAAGTCGTTGAGGATGCCGTCGTAGCGCGCTGTCGTCACGGCCATGCCCGCGTCCCGCAGCTTCGCCGCGTAGGCCTGGCCTTCGTCGCGTAGCACGTCGTCGTACTCGTCGACCAGCAGGAACGCGGGCGGCGGCCCGGCCGGCCGGTCGAGGCTCGCTTGCAGTGGTGCGGCGGTGATCTGCCGGCGTTGGGCGGGCTCGGGGAGGTAGGCGTCCCAGAACCAGGCCATCGCCTTCGCCGCCGGACAGGGACCGTGTTCGAACCGGCGGTACGAGCCGGTGTCCATGCCCGCGTCGGTGACCGGGTAGTACGTCGAGTGCTGCACGAAGGTGACGACGCCGCGTTCCTTCGCCATCAAGGCCGGCGCGGCGGTCATGTTCCCGCCCACGGAGTCGCCCGCGACGGCCCTGTATGCCTCCTCGATGCCCTTGCCGGCGCCCTCGCGACCCATCCGCTGCGGGTTCGCGTAGGCCGGCTCGATCGCCACCGGGTAGCGCGCCTCCGGCGACGGGGTGTACTCCACGAACACCACTGCGGCGCCGACGCCGGTCGCGAGCTCGCGCACCAGCCGGTCGTGGGTGCCGGCGTTGCCGAGGATCCAGCCGCCGCCGTCCACGTAGAGGATCACCGGCAGAGTGCCGTCGGCGCCGTCGGGTTTCACGATCCGCACCCGGACATCGCCGACGGCGGCGGACACTGTGAGCCGCTCCTCGTCGACGGCGGGCTTCGCCACGCCGCCCGACTGCAGGCCGTCGAGCACCTTGCGGGCCGCTTCGGGGCCGAGCTCGTAGCGGAACGGCGGGTTCGCTGTGGCGCCGGCCAGTTCCTGGGCCGCTGATTCGAGGCGCACGTCCGGCTTTTCGAGGGCGGCCATGGTTCTCTCCTCCGTCAGCGGTCCGGGTGTGGGCTCGTGCCTTCAGCCTTGCGCGTGGAAGGCCGCGGAGCCATCGAGCAGCCACCACGGCCGGTCAGCGGCCGGTGTGGGGTAAACCCCACGCCACAGCGCCGGGCGAGGCGGCCCCGGCGGGAGGAAATTCCGGCGGCCGCGGAATACGCCCGCGGGGGCGCGGGCTTGCACGAGAGATGAAGGCTGTCACGTTCACCCGCCACGGCGGGCCGGAAGTGTTGTCGCTGTCGGAGCGGGAGGTCCCGGAGCCCGGCACCGGCGAGGTCCGGGTGCGGATCGTGGTGTCGGCGGTGAATCCCACGGACTGGAAGTCGCGCCGCGGCCCCGGTGAGCTCGCGGGTCCGGCCGTGCCCAACCAGGACGGCGCGGGCGTGGTCGACGCCGTCGGGCCGGGTGTCACGGAGTTCACGCCGGGCGACCGCGTGTGGGTGCTGCTGGCCGCGGCCCACTCCCCCGCGTCCGGAACGGCGCAGGAGTACACCGTGCTGCCGGCCGAACGGCTCGTGCGACTGCCCGACGCGGTCGGCTTCGACGAGGGTGCCGGGTTCGCCATCCCCGCCCTCACGGCGCACCGCGCCCTGACCGTCGCCGAGGACGGGCCGACGCGGCTCGCCCCGGGCGCGCTCGCGGGCCGCACCGTCCTGGTCACGGGCGGGGCGGGCGCCGTCGGCAACGCCACGATCCAGCTCGCCCGCTGGGCCGGCGCGACGGTGCTCACCACCGTGAGCACCGAGGCCAAGGCCGCGCTGGCCCGGGCGGCCGGCGCGGACCACGCGCTCCGCTACACCTCCGGCGACCTGGCGGCCGAGATCCGGGCGATCGCCCCCGACGGCGTGGACCTCGTGGTCGAGGTCGCCGCCGGCACGAACGCCGGGCTGCACGCCGAGGTCCTGCGCACCCGCGGCACCGTCGCGGCCTACGGCGACGACCGCGGCACCGGCAAGATCACTCTCGAGTTCGGCCGCAACCTGTGGCTGAACTCGCGCTACCAGTTCCTGGTCCTCTACACCGTCGGCCTGGACAAGCTCCGCGCCGGCGCGGAGGACGTCACCGCGGCTCTCACCGACGGCGCCCTGCGCTTGGGCGAGGAGCGCGGCCTGCCGCTGCACCGCTTCCCCCTGGAGCAGACGGCACAAGCCCACGAAGCCTCGGAGAACGGCGCGACGGGCAAGATCCTCATCGACGTGACACCTGCGTCCTGAACCCTTGCCGCGAAACGCCGGTCACCGGGCCGCCCCGGTGACCGGCGTTTCCCGAGCCACCACGCCTGGGGCCGCCACTCCTGGTACCTTGCCCGTCACGGTCGCGGTGCGGAAAGACAAACCGCGCGTCGGGCGCCACCCGGCGCCGATCACGCGTCAGAGCGCGGTCACGAAGTCCGGGTCCACGCCCGTCAGTTCCGCGCTCAGGTCCCACAGCCGACGGCCGGTCGCGGAGTCCGCAAGCGGTCCTTTCGGAGTTTCGAGGCGCGGTTTTCCCCGCAGGCCGAAGAACCGCGGGCCCCACAGCTGTCCATTGCGGACGGACGGGTCGAGCGCCGCGTGCACGGACGGCCGGGCGCCCGCGTGTTTTCCTTGCAGCAGCACGCCGGCGGGCACCGCACGGAGCAGCTGCCCGGTGGTGCGTGAGTGCACCGGCGGTCGTGAGGGAGTCAGGGCGTTCAGGGCGCCGCCGGGGTGGACCACGACGCTGAGGGCACCGCTGTCCGCCTCCTCGAGACGTCGGGCAAGCTCGAAGCCGAACAGCATCTGAGCGAGCTTGGCGCGCTCGTAGGCCTGCTTCGGCGCGAAGGCGCGGGTGCTCTGCAGGTCGTCGAGGTCGAGGTGAGCGGAGCGGGCCGTGAAGCTGCCCGTGGTCACCACACGGCCGGCCGACAACCGGGGCCACAGCAGGGCCGTGAGGGCGAAGTGACCGAGGTGGTTGGTGCCGAACGTCAGCTCGTGGCCGGCCGGGGTCTCTCGCCGCTTCGGACCTTCGAGGAGCACCCCCGCGTTGAGGACGGCCACGTCGAGCCGCGGCATGTCCAGCGCGTCGACCGAGGCTTTCAGCGAGGCCAGGTCGGCGAGGTCGAGGCGCACGGAGGTGACCCGAGCGCCGGGCACTCGCGCCTGGATCGCCCCGATCGCGGAGGCGGCCTTCGCGGGGTCGCGGCTGCCGAGCACCACGGCGGCGCCGGTCGTGGCGAGCTGCTCGGCGACGAAGTAGCCGATGCCGGCGTTGCCGCCGGTCACCAGCGCGATCGTCGACTGGTTGGCCATGGCGTGCCCTCATTTCTGTAGTCACTCTTATTTCATAGTAATTACAATTTCAGAGTCGCTTCAGCTATCGTGAGCCTCATGCCCGCCACCCCCGGTCGACGCGAACGCAAGAAGGCCCGCACCCGCCAGGCGCTCGACGACGCCGCTGCGCGCCTGTTCCTCGAGCACGGCTACGACCACGTCACCGTGGCGCAGATCGCCGAGGCGGCCGACGTCTCCGTCGCCACGTTGTTCGCCCACGTGCCCGACGGCAAGGAAGCCCTGATCTTCGACGACGGCACCGAACGCCGTGAAGGTCTCGTCGCCGCCGTGCGCGAACGGGAAGCGGGCGAGTCCGTCCTCGCCGCCCTGCGCCGGTTCTTCGCGAACCGCGGGCCGTTCGCCGCCGAACTGCCGCCCGAGTACGAACGCAAGCGCACCCTGATCGTCACCACGCCGGCCTTGCGCGGGTACGCGCGCAAGCTCTGGGTCCAGAGCGAAGCCGCGCTGACCGAAGCGATCGCCGAGGCGAGCGACGTGCCCGCGACCGACATGGCGACCAGGGCATTGGCCCGCTACGTGCTGGAGATCCCCGACCTCACCGGTACCGAGCCCGACCCCCTCGCCGCGATGCACGCCGTATTCGATCTCCTCGAGTCCGGCTGGCCACCGCGGCACGCCTGAGCACCCCCGAACGCGCGAGGCCACACTTTCGCAGGTACCGCGTCGGACGTCACAGCCGGTATACCTGGTCCCACGCACCAATAGGTCTGGACCATTACGGCAGCCGACCGGGGTGTCGGCCCCGCCGCGCCCCGGCACCGTCCTTTGTGGAGGTACCATGCACCGGCTGGACGCGATCCGCGACCACGCGATCGGACTGTTCCGCATCGTCGTGGGATTCCTCTTCGCGTGCCACGGCGTGAAAACCCTCTTCGGACTCCTGGGCGCCCACGCCCCCGCGCAGGTCGGCTCGTGGCCCGGCTGGTGGGCGGCGCTCATCCAGCTCGTGGCGGGCACGCTGGTGTTCCTCGGCATCGGCACCCGCGCGGCCGCGCTGATCGGCTCCGGGTCGATGGCCTTCGCCTACTTCACCGTCCACGCGCCGAACGACGTGCTGCCGATCCAGAACGGCGGCGAGCAGGCCGCATTGTTCTGCTGGACGTTGCTGGTGGTCGCGTTCACCGGACCCGGCCGGTTCGCGCTCACCGGGGCACTCGCGGCTTTCCGTGCCACTCAACGGGAAGACCCCCGCGCACCCGTACGGGGGTGAGGTGCGCGGGGGTCAAGCAACCCGGATCAGCGGCCCGGATCAGCTGCGTGGTCGAAACGGAGATCAGCCGACCGACGGCCCCATCCCGAGCGACTGTGGAGTGCTCGCGTCGGGCGAGGGCTGGTGCAGGCCTTCGTCGAGCGGCCCGAACTCGGTCATCAGCGCCGCGCTGCCGCCCCACGGCGTCTGCTCCTCGGCGATCAGCGAGTTCGTCGTCAGCAGCAGGCCGGCGACCGAAGCGCCGTTCTGCAGCGCCGAACGGCACACCCGCAACGGGTCGATGATGCCGAGCTCGACGAGGTCGCCGAAGCGTCCGACCAACGCGTCGAACCCTTCGTCGTCGCCGAGCTTCCGGGTCTGCTCCACGATCTCCTCGGCCGCGTACCCGGCGTTGCTGGCGATCAGCATTGCCGGTGCGCTCAGCGCGCGCCGCACGATGTCGGCGCCGATGGCGTAGTCGCCTTCGAGGTCGAGACCGGTCAGCACCTTCTCCGCGTGCAGCAGGGTCGCGCCGCCGCCGGCGACCACACCCTCCGCGATCGCGGCCCGGGTGGCCGAGAGCGCGTCCTCCACGCGGTGCTGCAGCTCCTTGAGCTCGGCCGGCGTCGCGGCGCCGACGCGGATCACCGCGACCTTGCCCGTCAGCGCGCCGATCCGCTCGGTCAGCACGTCCTCGTCGACCCCGAACTGCGCGCGGTCGCGCTCGGCGCGCAGCTGGCCCACGCGGAACTCGACGGCCTCGGCGGAACCCGCGCCCCCGACGATCTGGGTCGCGTTCTCCGTCACCCGCACCTGCTTCGCGCGGCCGAGGTGCTCGAGTTTCATCGTCTCCAGCGAGAACCCCGAGTGCTTCGACAGCACGGCCCCGCCGACCACGGCCGCCAGGTCCTCCAGCTTGTGCAGCCGGCGGTCGCCGAAGCCGGGCGCACGGATCGCGACGGCCTGGAACGTGCGGTTCACGTGGTTGTGCACGAGCATCGACAGCGCCGTGCCCTCCACGTTCTCCGCGATCAGCACGAGCGGGCGCGGGTTGCGCATCACCTTGTCCAGCACCGGCATCAGCTGCTGCACGTTGCTGATCTTCTCGCTGCACATGAGGATGTACGGGTCGTCGAGCACCGCTTCCAGGCGCCCGGGATCCGTGACGAGGTACGGCGAGAGGTAGCCGTTGTCGAACTCGAAGCCCTCCACGAACTCCACCGACATGCCGATGCGCGGCGACTCCTCGATCGTGACGACGCCGCTCTCCCCCACGGTGTGCAGCGCCTTGGCGATCACCGAGCCGACGGCCCCGTCGTCGTTGGCGGAGATCGCCGCGACCCGCGCGTAGTCCTCTTCGGACTTCACCGGGTGCGCCATCGTCTCCAGGTGCTCGACGAGCCGGCCCACCGCCGCGTCGATACCGCGCTTGACGAGCACGGGGTTGCCGCCGTGGGCGATGGCCCGCATTCCCTCGCTCACGATCGCCTGCGCGATCACGGTCGCGGTCGTGGTGCCGTCGCCCACCACGTCGTTGGTCTTGATCGCCGCTTCCTTCACCAGCTGTGCGCCCATGTTCTCGAACTGGTTGCGCAGGTGGACTTCACGCGCGATCGTCACGCCGTCGTTGGTGACCACGGGCGAACCGGTGATCTTCTCGATGATCACGTTGCGCCCCTTGGGGCCCAGCGTCGATTTCACGGCCTCCGCGAGTTTGTCCACCCCCGCCACCAGCAGGTCGCGGGCTTCCGAGCCGAAGCGAAGTTCCTTGGCCATGCTGCTCCTCCTGTGTGATGGGACCGGATCGGCTAGGGGACGAGAATGGCGCGGCCCCGCACGCGGCCGGCGTCGAGATCGGCCAGCGCGTCGAGTGCCGCGTCGAGCGGGTACTGCCTGGTGTGCAAGGTGACCTTGCCCGCCTGCGCGAGCACCATCAGCTCCACGAGGTCGTTGTAGGTGCCCACCAGATTGCCCACGATGTTGCGTTCCGTGGAGATGATGTCGATCGTCGGCACGTCGATGTTGCTGCCGTAACCGATCACGAAGTGCGAGCCGGCACGGCGCGTCATGGCGAACGCGTCCTGCTGCGCGCCCTGCTCGGCGACGAAGTCCAGCACCACCTCGGCGCCGTGGCCACCGGTCAGGTCGAGGACCGCGTCGACGTGGGTGCCGTCGGCGACCACGGTGTGGTCGGCCCCGAGCTCCGCGGCGAGCTTGAGCGCCTCGACATTGCGGTCCACGACCACCACGGTCGTCGCGGTGAGCGCCCGCAGCGACTGGATGCCGATGTGCCCGAGCCCGCCCGCGCCGTTGACGACGCACACCGTGCCCGGGGGCAGCAGCGGCACCGCCTTGCGCACGGCGTGGTAAGCGGTGATGCCGGCGTCGGCCAGCGCCGCGACGTCCTCGGGGCGCGTGTCCGGGTCGAGCTTGATGCACGCCCGCGCCGAGGTGAGCAGGTACTCGGCCATCCCGCCGTCGGTGTCGATGCCGGGGAAGGCGTTGTTCTCGCAGTGCATGTCGTTGCCGGCGCGGCAGGCGTGGCACAGCCCGCACGTCGGCGTCGGGTGCAGGATCACGGTGTCGCCGACGGCCACGTTGGTCACCGCCGAGCCGACCTCGTGCACCCAGCCCGCGTTCTCGTGCCCGATCGTGTAAGGCAGCGCGACGCCGGATTTCGCGGCCCACTGCTCCTCGATGATGTGCAGGTCCGTGCGGCACACACCGGCCCCGCCGATCTTCACCACCACGTCGAGCGGCCCGGCGGCCTTCGGCTCCGGCACTTCTTCGAGGACGGGCTGCTGGTGGTAAGCTTGCAACCGGACCGCCTTCATGGCGTCTCCTCCGTTTCGGGAATGCTGCTGGCCTCCGGGTAGCGGGCGCGCAGCATCCCGCGGCACACCCCCGAGTTGGCGTCCTGGCTCACGCGCGTGAGGCGCGCGACCCCGAGGTGCCGGTGCAGCTCGGGCGCCGGCACGGCCTGGCCCGTGCCCGGGTCCAGCACGAGCGGGTCCGCGTCACCGCCGGGCAGGCCCAGCTCACGGCGGCGCTCCCGCAGCCGTTCGCGATCCGGCGTCGGCGGCGCGTCGGCGAGCGTGAGCTCCGCCAGGCGTTCCCGGGCCACGCCGCCGGACACCATCGACCGGCACACGCGGTCGGTGCCGGCGAGCACGGCCTTGCGCAGGAAGTCGGCGCGCAGGCTGTCGAGCTCGTCGGCCGCCTCGTCGCCGAAGGAACCGACGAAACCGGCCCGCGCCGCCACCCCCTTGTTGATCACGTCGGCGGCGAAGTGGTCCTTCAGGCGGACCACGGCGCGGCTGACCCCCGGCACCGCCGAAACGGCGTCGTAGGAGTCGGCCACCATGAGGAACGCGAAGTTCGGTGCGCAGAAATACGTCGGCAGGCACAGCTCGACGACCGCCTCCCCACCCGGGTCCACTGTGGAGCTGGCCACGAAACCCAGGTCGGTCAACGGCCGGTCGAGCTCGGGATCGCGCACGGTCCCCAGCGCCGACCAGACCGCCGCGGTGATCGCGGCGGTCTGGTCGGTGCGCGCGCCGGCGGAACCGGGCGCCATCACGGCGACGGAACCCCTACTGCCTCGACGGTCTTGGGTGCCTTGAGGTCGAGCCCCTCGGGCACTTCGAGGCCGTACAGGCGGGCCGCGTTGAGGCCGAGGATCTTCTTCTTGGTCTCGACCGTGAGCTTCCCGTAGTCGGAGAACTCCTCGCCGTCGGGCATCTGCCAGTCGACGAAGCCTTCCACCTGCCACTTCGGCTCCCAGATGGCGTAGTCGGCGCCGAAGAGCATCTTGTCCTCACCGACCCAGAACAGCAGCTCTCCCATCACCTTCGCGAAGAACCGCGGCCGCGCGTGCATGAGCCCGCCGATGACCACCGACAGGCCGGCGTAGACGTTGGGCTCCTGCGTGGCCATGAAGCAGAAGTCCTCGATCCGCGGCAGCCCCACGTGCTCGACGATGAAGTTGAGCCCCGGGAAGTTCGTGGCCGCGTAGTCCACGTCCTTCACGTCGAACGCGTCCTTGTCCAGGGGCCAGATCGTCGGTCCCTTGTGGACGTGGATGTTCTTCACGCCGAGCTCCTGGCACTTCTCCAGGTAGCGCGAGGCCTCCGGGTCCCTCAGACTCCAGCCGCGCGAGTCGCCGTGCCACTCGGCGGTGTAGAGCTTCGCACCTGTGCAGCCCCAGCGCTTGACTCGCTCTTCCAGTGCCTTCAGACCCGGCTCGCCATCTCGCGGGTCCCAGTTCGTGTTGACCACGAACCGGCCCGGGTACTTCTCCGCCAGCGCCCCGTTGGCCTCAGTGGTGTTGAACCCTTCGCGGTACCACTGCCGCAGGCTCGTGGGCTGGAAGATGGCGACGTCGACGTGGCCGGCGTCGAACAGGTCGTACATCATCGTTTCTTCGTCGTACTTCTGGAACTTCTCGATCGGCCAGTGGGTTTCGGCCGGGCCGAGGCTCTGGTACGCGTGGAAGCACTCGATCCAGCCCTTCGCGTACTCCTCCTGACCCGACACCCAGTTGGCGGGGCTGGCATCCCAGAAGTGGGTATGCCCGTCGACTACGAAGTACTTTTCGCCGTCCTTTTCGTACACGGTGCTCCTCCCGGACTGAATCGAGTGCTCTCCCGAGTTGTGCTGTTGTGTTGCGATCGGTGCCGTTACTTGCGCGCCACGAGGTCGAAGTCGAGGTACTCGGCCGCGTCCTCGGGGTTGGCGAACATGATCGTGCGGTCGTCGAGGTGGACCATGCGCCCGTAGTGGGTGGACATGCTCTCCTCGAACTCCGCCGAGTCGAACCAGCCCTCCTCCTCGCCCGCTGCCTCGTCCACCTCGGCGAAGATGAGGTCCATGCGGCCCACGGCGTCCACGCGGATCATCGAGGGCAGGGGCGTGACGGTGACGTTGTCGAGTTTGCCCACCACCTCGGCGATGATCGCGCCGACCTGGTTGTTCATCAAGGTGAAGCCGCACATGTTCGACGCGGTGTTGTCGGACTTGAACGGGCTTTCCGCGGTTTTGAAGACAGTCACTGGCTCAGCTCCTTCGGTGCCTGCAGACCCAGGTCGGACAGGATGCCGCCGAAGCGGCTCTTGGCGCGGTCGAGACCGTCTTCGAACCGCATGGGCTTCGCGTCGGGCTGTGACCACAGCGGCTGCATCGTGCGTGCGGCCGAGAGGCACTTCGGCACCCACGCCGCGAGCCACTGGTCCATCAGCGCGCGGTTGTGGTCGGCGAACTCGCTGTCGTTGACCAACAGCTCGAACATCGCCTTCGTGTAGCGCAGGTCGCGTTCGGAGAAGTCGAACTCCTCGGCACCGATCAGCGTCGGGGTCACGAAGTCGCCGTTCGCCGGTGCCGCCTGCTGCACGAGCCGGCTGCGGAACAGCTCGCCCACGAGCGGCTCGAACACGATGTTCGCGGCGAAGATCGCCTCGCACCAGTCCCAGATCTCCGTGAGCGCCTCCGCGGTCTCCCGCACGCCCTGCCACGCGGGGTCCTCGTTCCACGTCGCGAGGTGCGCGTTGCCGTCGAAGCCCTCGATCTCCTCGGACAGCGTGAGGTTGTACAGCGCCAGGTCCTGCGCCGCGCGGATGCGGTGCATGCTGTTCACGGAGATCGCGTTGTTGTGCATGTTGGTGGGAGCGCGGCGGTTGGCGTTGGCGAACAAGTAGAGCCCGAGGCCGTGGTCCACGTGCATCCACGCGCCGATGTGCTGCGACACGAAGCTGACCCAGTTGGGGTTCCACTGCTCGAACGCCTTCGACTGCCGTGCCGCGTCGATGTTCTGGTTGAGCTGGCGCACCACGTTGGCGTTGTAGCGGTAGAGCGTGAGCTCCCACTCCTCGTTGGGGTCGCGGAACTCGTGCCAGCCGTGGGCCGGCCACGGGTAGCCCTGGCCGCCGGAGCCGGGGCTGCGCACGGGCACGGGCCGGTCGGAACCCCAGGCCTTGAGCGCGGTCCACTCCAGCGGGTAACCGCCCTTGCCGTCGGCGAAGCCGTACAGCCAGCCCTGGCTCAAGTAGTGCCGCGGGTCGGGCTGCACCTCGACGGTGACGTCCTCGTAGTGGCTCTGCTTGCGCTTTTTCGGGGTGTAGTAGTTGAACTGCCTCGCCTCGGAGTCCGGGAACTCGCGGGCGCCCGCCTCGGCATCGGTGAAGACGGGCTTGGGAACGCTGCGTTCAGCCGTCGTTGTCATGGGTTCCAATTCCTTCGCGTCGGGCACTGGCCTCGTCGTTGCGTCGGTTTCCCAGCCGGACTCACGTCTCGTCCGCATCGCCGGTCGTGGTGAACTTGTCGTAGTAGATCCGCTTCTCCGGCACGCCGAGCGCCGGCAGCAGTTCCAGGGCCGCCTCCACCATGGGCGGCGGCCCGCACACGTAGACGTCGGTGCGGCCCAGATCGGTCTCGAGCCGCCGCACCACGTCGGTGATCAGGCCGGTCTCGCCGTCCCAGTCCTCACCTTGTTCGGGTTCGGACAGGGCCGGCACGAACCGGAAACCCGGGATCTTGTCCTCGAGGGCCGTCAGCTCGCTCTCGAAGCACAGGTCCTTCTTGCGGCGGGCGCCGTAGTAGTAGGTCGCCTTCCGCTCGATGCCGCGCTCGGCCATGGACCGCAGCAGCGAGAGGATGGGCGCCATGCCGGCGCCGCCACCGAGGAACACCAGATCCCGCTCGGGCGCGTCCCGCAGGGTGAAGACCCCGAACGGACCCGACACGTCGAGCCGGTCCCCGACCGACACCGCGGTGTCCAGGAAGTGCGAGAACAACCCGTCCGGGTAGATCCTGATCACGAACTCCAGCAGCCGGGAGTCCCGGCCGGGGGTGTTCGCCATCGAGAACGACCGGGTGGCCTCGTGTCCTGGGACCACGAAGTCGACGTACTGGCCGGGGAAGAACTTGAACGACTCGGCGTCGATGAGCCGGACCACGAGCCGGCGCAGGTCGTGCGTGACCTCCTCGAGTGAAACCACCTCCGCGACCGCCTCCTGAATCGGCAGTCCGGAGTGGATCATCTCCTCGTCGTAGTTGAGCAGTTCGATCGTCAGGTCCTCGTACGCGTGCGCCCGGCACAGCAGCGTGAAGCCCTCCTCCTTTTCGAAGTCGGGCAACGCGAACGTGGAGTACCGGTCGTGGTCGACGTCGTCGCCGTCGAGGATGAACGACTTGCAGGAGGCGCACTGCCCCTCCTTGCATCCGTGCATGAGCATGACGCCCTGCTCGGCAGCCGCTCGCAGGATGTTCTGGTCCTCGTCGACCTCGATCTCGATGCCGACCGGTTCGAAGCGGACGTGGTGCTTGTTTCCCATCGCTTCCCTGCCTGAACGCCGGAGTTCGCACACATCCCGGGTCGCCACCGTCGGCGATCGGGTACCACCGTCCAGGCGGCACCCGATCGCCGGCGGAGACCGGTCATCTGTCCGATCAGGACGCGGCCCTTGCGGGCCGTCCCGCCGGACCCTGGCGGTTGTAGTCGTCCTGGAACGCGGCCCGCTGCTCGGCGGTCATCTCGTTGAGCAGCACGTTCGGGCTCTGCAGCGGCGGGCACCGGCGCAGGTGGTCCAGCGTCCACATCTTCTTCGGGTCGAGGTCGAGGTGCGGCTGGGCGACCAGGGTCTTGCCGTCGTCCCGGACGTAGCCCATGTCGGACACCACATCGGCCCAGTTCCAGCCGTGGTAGAGCGTCTCCCACTCGCGGGACCCGATGAGCTGGCCCATGTTCGGGGTCTCGCGACCCTGGTACGTGGGCCGGAACGCCTCGACGTCGGTCCACCGGCAGGCTTCGTGGCAGTACGTCCGCCACTGCCCGTCGACCTCCGCCATGACCATGTCCTCACGCACGAGGCAGGGGACCATGCAGGTCCAGCACCGGTTCGGGTAGACGTAGTCGACGTCTTCCAGCGCGATCGGGTTGTGCCCGTTCGGCACCGACAGGCGGCTGTAGTTCTCCCACCACTTGCCGTACTTGTCGTACCAGCCCGGGTACTTGTACTCGAACCACTCGAAGTCCTCGTCCGTCATCGGGTCGATGCGCCAGTAGTTGGCGAGCCACCCGGTGGCGAAGAACTGCGCGACTTCGTGCACGTAGCCCTTGTCCCAGATCTGCTTCCACGCTTCTTCGATCAAGTCGTGCGGAATGACCAGACCGTACTTCTCGAGCGGGACGAGATAGCTGCGGTAGTAGTCGTCGTAGATCCACCGGCGCCACATCTCCGCGTAGCTTTCCCGGTCCTTGCGGCGGTCCTTCGTGCCGTACTCGATGAAGGTGCCGATGGCCGCGTCGACCACCCGGTGGTTGTTCCACCACGCGTAGCGCAGGTCGCGCTCGAGCAGCTGGTGGTTGCTTTCGTCGGAAAGTGCCATCAACAGCGTGGCGTAGCCGTTGCTGATGTGGCGAGATTCGTCGGACTGAACCGAGTGGAACACCGTCGGCAGCAGGTAGTCGCCATTGGCCGCGGCCTCGGCGGGCATGGCGACGAACAGCGTGTTGGTAAACGCCGTCTCGGCCACGATCGTGAGGTAGATGCTCGCCGCGGTGATGGCGTCACCGGTGATGAAGCCCTCGGCGAACTGCCGGCCGATCGTGCCGCAGTAGTCGTTCTGGAAGTTGCGCAGGCTCGAGTTGAAACCCGCCGGGTCGATGTAGTTGTTCATGTACAGGCGCTTCAGGTTCTGCTGGATCGTCGAGTGGCGTACCTCGTCGATCATCTGGATCGCCTGGCCGTTGTGCAGTTCCGGGTTCGGCACCGTGCGGAACAGCAGCGGCATGGCCCGCGCCGCGGAAATCTCCGGCAACGGGATGATGGACAGGAACAGCTTCTGCCACTCCAGCCACCGTTCCTGGACCTGCCGGAACATGTTGCCTCGGATGGCGCCGTCCTCGGCCCCGTATACGCGGTGGTCCTTTTCTTCCTGCATCGGGAAGTAGGAACGGAGCACCTGCTTGAGCGGGTCCTTCTTCTTGGCCTTGTGGAACGTGTAATCGGTTCCGTAGTGCGACACCGGCTGGTGGTACACCGGTTCCCACGACAGCTCCTGGATCTTCTGGTGGGCTTTCGCCACGCTCTGGCGGCTCATGGTCTCTCCTTACCCGTCGCGCCACGACGGCTGCTGGCGCGCCCTGCCCGAACCGCGGTACCCGGTTCACCCGGTCGGACCGGGGCGTGAAGTCCTGCGAACATGATTAAGGGGGCGGCCCGCCGAACCGCGAGTCTCAATACGAGACAAGCCGCGGAGATTTTTTCAGTCGTCCTCCATCATCGCGGCCCGGAGCGCGGCCAGCTGTGACTCCTTCTCGTGCTGCAGCCGCACGTCGCCCTCGGCCGTCGGCGTGATCCCCAGCGCACGCAGCAGTTGCGCGGCCGGCTCACCGGGCGGGCCGCCGGAGCCGAGCGTCGGGTGCAGTCCGATGTCCACGAGGTGGCGGAACACCAGGTCGACAACCGTCCAGGGGTTGTACGTCTCCTCGGTTTGTTCATCCATTCGGGTCCTCCTGCGCGCTCGTCCGGACTCCCCCATGAGAACCCCACGCGCGCGAGGAGCGCGTCTCAAGGTGAGACCCGCGCTGGACACGTGTCCTAAGCTGGGCACGACCCGGTACTGCGACACAACGACGTGGGCAGCGACAGGAGGTCGAGCCGTGGTGAAGAGTCCACCCGCCCGCCAGGTCGCACCGAATCCGGCCGCGATCCTGCCCGACGAAGACGGTCTGGCCAGGACCCGGATCCGCTTTCTGACGTCGGAAACCGTTGAGCCGGACCAAGTCCGCGAAGCGATCCTCGCTTCGTGGTGGCGGTCGCGGCACTTCCGCGTGCCCGCCGATCGCATCGACCTGCCCTACCTCGGCGAGGTCAACCTCGACACTCCCTTGATCCACAGCGCGAAACTCGTCATGCAACGGCTCGGCGACCAGCTGGACGGGCAGCCGATCAGCATGATCCTCGCCGACCCCACAGGAACCGTGCTGAGCCAGCGCACCGGAGACACCGACCTGCACCGCCACCTCGAACGGGTGGAACTGGTCCCCGGCTTCAGCTACGGCGAGAAGTTCGTGGGCACCAACGGCATCGGCACCGCGCTCGAGGACGACCAGCCGACGCACGTGTTCGGCCACGAGCACTACGCCGAGCACCTGGAGAACCTCGCGTGCGCGGGCGTGCCGATCCACCACCCGATCTCCGGGAAGATGATCGGCGCCGTCGACCTCACGTGCTGGCGCAAGGACGCGGGCGGGCTGCTGATCGCGCTCGCGCGCAGCACCGCCGAGCAGATCCAGCAGGCGCTGCTGACCCACAGCAACCTGCGCGAGCTGATCCTCTTCCAGTCCTACCTGCAGGCGTGCCGCCGCACGACCGGCATCGTGATGGCGTTCAACGACGACATCGTGATGATGAACGACAGCGCGCGCCAGCTGCTCAACTCCGCCGACCAGTCGATCCTGCTCGGGCACGCCGCGCAGGCGCTTTCGGAGTACCGGCGCAACACCGCGACCGTCACGCTCTCGGGCGGCGGCAAGGTCAAGATGCACTGCCGGCGCGTGCCGGGCCAGCACGAGGACGACGTCGTGGGCGGCGTGCTCTCGGTGAAGCTGATCGTCTCGGAGGCCGAGTCGAGTGGCGTGCCGGTGCCGATGCTGCCGATGTTCCTGCCGGGCCTGGTCGGTTCCGCGCCGTCGTGGCTGCGCTGCACGCACGACGTCGACGCCGGCTACAGCCGCGGCGAGTGGCTCGTGCTCGCGGGTGAGCCGGGCACCGGGAAGCTGAGCCTGGCGAAGGGCGTGCACCAGCGGCGCAACCCGACCGGCCGGCTGCACACGCTCGACGCGCGCGAGGCGGCGGAGGACGACTGGCTCTGCGACCTCCGGCGCGACCTGATCGACGATCCGGTCGACACGCTCGTGGTGCAGCACCTGGAGTCGCTCAGCGGCGAGAAGCTGAAGGCGTTCTCCGCTGTGCTCGAAGAAGTGCGTACCGCGTACGGCGCCAACGCGCCGTGGCTCGCGGTCACCCTCGCCCCGGAGGCCGAGACGACACCGGACCTGGCCGAGTCGCTGGCGTTCTTCCCGCGCACGGTGACCGTGCCGCCGCTGCGCCGCCACATCGACGACCTCACCGAGCTCGTGCCGTTCTTCCTCGCGAAGCTCTCGCGCGGCAGCCGGCTCTCGTGCTCGCCGACGGCGCTGCACCTGCTGATGCGCGCCGACTGGCCGAGCAACACCGCGCAGCTCTACCAGGTGCTCAAGAAGGTCGCGCAGCACCGGCGGCTCGGCGCGATCCAGCCGAGCGACCTGCCCGCCGAGTATCAGGCCATCGCGAAACGACCGCTGAAGGGGCTCGAGTCGATCGAGCGCGACGCGATCGTGCGCGCCTTGGAGGAGGCCCACGGCAACAAACCGCGCGCGGCGCAGCTGCTCGGCATCTCGCGCGCGACGATCTACCGCAAGATCCACGAGTACGGCATCGTCACGCCCGACCACTGAGTTCACGGGGGTCCCGCACGCCGGGGATCATCATGGAGCCATGAGGTGGCCGGGGGTGCGAGGGCTGAGCCCGCGGCGACGGCTGCTCGTCGCCGGGGTGGCGCTCGCGGTGGTGGCCGCCGGCGTGGTCACGGCGGTATCCGTCGGCGGGAGTTCCGGCGTTCCCCGCGAGGGGAGCCCCGCGCAGGACACGCCGGGGCCGGTGCTCCTGGTGCCCGGCTACGGCGGTGGCCGGGACTCACTCGAACAGCTGGCCGACCGCATCCACCGGGCCACGGGCCGGGACACCGACGTGCTCACCCTCCCCGGCGACGGCACCGGCGACCTCCTGCAGCAGGTGGACGTGCTGACGGACGCCGTCGAACGCGCGTATGCCGGCGGAGCCCCGTCGGTGGACGTGATCGGCTACTCGGCGGGCGGGGTCGTCGCGCGGCTGTGGGTCGCGCGCGAGGGCGGCGAGCACCAGGCGCGGCGCGTGATCACGCTCGGCGCGCCGATGCACGGCACCACACTCGCGACCGCCGGCGGAGTGCTGGCGCCCAGCGCGTGTCCCACGGCCTGCCGCCAGCTCACGCCCGGCAGCGCGCTGCTGCGGCAGCTGCCGCCGATCCCGCCGGGCCTGCCGTGGCTTTCGGTGTGGACGCGGCTGGACCGGACCGTGACGCCGCCGGAGTCGGCGCGCCTCGACGGCGCGGTGAACGTGGCGCTGCAGCAGGTGTGCCCCGCCGACACCGCCGCGCACGGCGACCTGCCGACGGACCCGGCCGTGACCGGTCTCGTGCTGAACGCGATCGGCACCGCGCCGCTGAGCACCCCGGCCTCGTGCGCGGACCTCGGCAAGTGACGCCGGTCAGCTGGTGACGTCCTTGGTGGCGAAGTTCGCCCACGCGGCGCCGAAGAACACCACGATGTAGGCGGCCTGCAGCAGCAGCCCGCGGTCGATGTTGTGCCACAGCACGGGATCGCGGAAGAAGTCGAGCCACGAGAGCCAGTAGTGCGTAGGCAGGTACGGCTTCACCGGCGCGGCCGCGTCGAGCGTCTCCAGCACCGAGCTGGTGATGAGCACGGCCAGCCCGCCTAGCGCGGCCCCGAGCGCCGAGTCCGCGAGCGTCGACAGGAACATCGTGATCGCCGCGAACCCGAGCATCGACAACACGATGTAGGCCACGGCCCCCAGCAACCGCAACGCGAGCGACGACGAGCTCAGCGACGTGCCCGACAACGTCACGACCTGGGTCGCCTGGCCGCCGGCCCCGACCTCGCCGCCCGTGCCGAACAACAGGATCCCGATCACCAGCGACGTGAGGACCACGATCGCGATCGCCGCCGTCACGTACACCGCGAGCGCCACGAGCTTTGCCGTCAAGAGGCGCGTGCGCCCGGCCGGGCGCGCCAGCAGGTACCGCAACGTGCCGCCCGAGGCCTCCCCCGCCACGGAGTCGCCCGCCACCACCGCCACCGCGATCGGCAGGAACAGCGGCAGCACCAACGCGAGCGCGGCCGCCGGGTACAGCGACCCGTCGCTCACCACCGCCGACAGGAACGCCCCGCCCTGCCCCGGCGGCGGCGCGAAGTCCGCGGTCGCCAGGAACACCGCCACGATCGCCGGCAGCAGGCACAACAGCAGCACGCTCACCCACACGCGCGGCCGCAACGCGAGCTTGCGCAGTTCGACGCCGATCACCGCGTGCCTCCGAAGCGGTCCGAACCCTGGCCGGTCACCTCGAGCACGACCTGTTCCAAAGTGCGGTGCTCCTCCCGCAGGTCGCTCACGCGCACGCCCGCGTTGACGAGCCGGGTGTTGAGTTCCGCGGCGTCGGCGTAGCGGACCACGAGGTGTTCGCCGTCGCGGTGTTCGAGGTGGCCGTCGAGCACGGCGGCGGCCGCGGCGGGGTCCGGGGTGCGAAGGAGGACGCGGCCGGTCGCGGCGCGCAGGGCGGCGACTTCGCCGTCGAGCACCAGGCGGCCGTGGTCGACGATACCGACGCGGGTGCACAGCTGCTCGATCTCGGCGAGCAGGTGGCTGGAGAGGAACACGGTGGTGCCGTCGCGGTTGAGCTCCAGCAGCAGCTCGCGGATCTCCTTGATGCCCTGCGGGTCGAGGCCGTTGGTGGGCTCGTCGAGCACCAGCAGCCGCGGGCGGTCGAGCAGGGCGCCGGCGAGGCCGAGACGCTGGCGCATGCCCAGCGAGTACGCCTTGACCGGCCGCCCGTCGACGCCGGCGAGCCCCACGCGCTCCAGGGCCTCCTCGATGCGCCGCCGCCGGGTCCGCCTGCCGCGGTGGCGGCCGGCGGCGTCGAGCAGCGCCAGGTTGCGCCGGCCCGACAGGTGCCCGTAGGCGGCCGGGCCTTCGACGAGCGCGCCGACGTCGGGCAGCACGTCGGCGAGCCGCTTCGGCACCGGCTGCCCGAGCAGCTCGATCTCGCCGCTCGTGGCGTAGACGAGCCCGAGCAGCATCCGCACGAGCGTGGTCTTGCCGGACCCGTTCGGGCCGAGGAAGCCGTAGCGGTCGCCTTCGCGGACCTCCAGGTCGACCGCGTCGACGGCCACGGTCCGGCCGTACCGCTTGGTCAGCCCCCTCGTGACGATCATCGGCCGCTCCGGCGCAGCGTGGCCAGATCGGCCGCGGCCGCGGCCAGCACCGACGGCGCGACCAGCCCGGCGAGCAGGTAACCGCGCCGCGAGCTCGGCGGGCGC
This sequence comes from Amycolatopsis sp. NPDC051373, assembly GCF_040689465.1. Taxonomy (NCBI): domain Bacteria; kingdom Bacillati; phylum Actinomycetota; class Actinomycetes; order Pseudonocardiales; family Pseudonocardiaceae; genus Amycolatopsis; species Amycolatopsis sp. NPDC051373. The sequence goes on from NZ_JBFBAE010000002.1 coordinate 456,628, forward strand.
ACGATCGCGAGCGACAGCGGCGTGACCGACAGCTGCACGGCTGTGCCCTGCCGCAGGGTGATCGCGGTACCGCCCGCTTTGCCGGCCGCGTCCGCCGCGCCGTCGGCGACCGCGCGCGGCACGGCGACCACGGCGAACGTCGCGAGCCCCGAGCCGTAGAGCGCGGCGCCCCGCACGCCACCGAAGTTCGCGGTGCGCACCGGCCGGCCGCCGAGCGTCGGGGGGAGGCGGACGCGGCCCAAAGCGCCCAGCGCGTTCGTCAGGTCCGGCGCGTTGGTGGCCGTGAAGCCGCTGCCCGGCGCGGGCACCGGCGTGCTCACGACAGGTGCGGTCTGCTCGACGTCCTCGAACTCCGTCTTGAGCATCGGCGCCTGCTGGCCGCGCGCAGTCACCTCGACGCGCAGCGGCAGCCCGCTCCCCGGATCGGCCCACACGTCGACGCCGCCGATCGTCGTCTCCGGATCGGCGGGCACCAGGCGGAACCCGGCGGCCGGGATGCCGGCGACGTTGCGCGGCGGCAGCGCGCTCACCGGGTCCGTGGGTGCGGACCGCAGCGCCCACCGCGCCAGCTCCGGCGGCAGCAGGTCACCCGCGCGCGGCAGCCGAACGGCCGGGTCGCCCGTCAGCTGGGTCAGCATGTTCGCCCCGTAGTCCCAGGTGTATTCGCCTTCGGGCAGGTGGTAGACGTCGTGCTCCCCCGTCATGGTCAGCACCGCCACGCGGTAGCGGTCGGGCCCGGCGTACCAGGCACGCGTGGTCGTGGTGGTGGAGAACAGGGCGGACACGTCGGCGAGGTCCGGCAGCTCGGGGATCGCCAGCGAGCCCCGGCTTTGCGCCAGCCCCTGATACGGCTTCGCGGCCGAACCCAGCACCAGGTCGCGCAGGTGCCCGGCGTCGGCGGCCGGCCCGGCGGGGCGCAGCGCCGCGACGAGCGACGGCAGCGCCACCAGCGCGATCGCCACGACGGCGACCACCGCCCAGCGACGACCGCGTTCACGTCGCACGACGGACACCGGCATCACCTCTGAGTCCCCTTCTACGGTCCCTTTGTACGCCACGAAACCGCGTGGCCCCGTTTCCGAATCCTTACGCCGGTCCTGTCGCCTTAGGGTGAGGCGCATGGAAGATCTCGCGCAGCGGTACGCGGCGGGCACCCTCGCCGACGTCGTCCCCTCGGCGCTCGCCGGGCTCGGCGTCGACGGTGAGCGCAACCCGCTCGGCCTGCCCGCCGCCGACCGCGTGTGCGTGCTGCTCGTCGACGGGCTTGGCTGGACCTCGCTCCGAGCGCACGCCGATGCCGCGCCCTTTCTGGCGCAGCTGTCCGCCCGGCCGCTGACGGCCGGCTTCCCCAGCACCACGGCGACCAGCGTCGCGTCGCTGGGCACCGGCCTGACGCCGGGCGAGCACGGCGTGGTCGGGTACGCGTTCGAGGCCGGGCGCGACGTGCTCAACGTCCTCGGCTGGCGCCGCCACACCGGCGGCAAGCCGATCGACCTGCGCGACCGCGTCGTTCCGGAGGAGCTGCAGCCGCGCCCGACGGCGTTCGAACGCGCGGCAGGAGCGGGCGTCGCCGTGCGCGTGGTCGGGCCTCGTGACCAGCGCGACAGCGGTCTCACGCGGGCTGCGCTGCGCGGCGGGCAGTTCCAGGGCGTGCACGCGCTCGGCGACCTCACCGCGGCCGTCGCCGAAGCGCTGAAACACCCGCGGAGTCTCTGCTACGCCTACCACGCCGACCTCGACCTGCTGGGCCACGTCCACGGCCCCGGCAGCACTCCGTGGCTCTACCAGCTGTCCTACGTCGACCGCCTCGCCGAGACGATCGCCGGCAGCCTCCCGGCCGGCGCGACGCTGATCGTGACGGCCGACCACGGCATGGTCACCGTCGGCGAGCGCGTCGACTACGACGCCGAACCCGTGCTGCGGGCCGGCGTCCGCACCGTCGGCGGCGAGGCCCGCGCGCGCCACGTCTACACCGTCGAGGGCGCGGCACGCGACGTGCGAGCCGCGTGGCGCGAAACCCTCGGCGACCGCGCGTGGGTGCTGGGCCGCGAAGAGGCCGTCGCCGCGGGCTGGTTCGGCCCGCGCGTCGCCGGCGCCGTGCTCCCCCGCATCGGCGACGTCGTGGTCGCGGCCCGCGGGTCCACCGCCGTCGTCCGCACCGAAGCCGAGCCGCGGCTGAGCCGCATGACGGGCCAGCACGGCTCGGTGACCGACGAAGAACTGTTGGTACCGCTGGCGATCGCCCGCGCCTGACCGTCCGTCAGGGACGCTCGGTGTGCGGCGCGCCGGTCTCGGCGAGCTGGTCGATGGCGCCCACGAGCTCGGCCAGCGCCGGAATCGCCGACGCGATGAGGTGCCGCCACGCCGGATGCAGCCGGTCGATCGCCGCGGCGAGGATCTCGGCGTTGTGGTGCTTGTAGCGATCCACGGCCGCGCGCCCGCTCTCGGTCAGTTCGAGCTCGACCGTCCGCCGGTCCTCGCTGCCGCTGGTGCGCGTGACCAGATCACGCGCTCGCAGCCCGGTGACCATGGTCGTGACGGAGTTCGGCGCGAGCTTCAGCAACTGCGCGACGCGGCTCGGGCGGGCGCCGGGGTTCTCGGCCAGGCACGAGAGCAGTTCGAGCTGCGCGACCGACAGCGTGTTGTCCGGGTCGGCCGTGCGGGCGGCGCGGCGCATGGCGCGCCGGAGGCGGGCGACGACGTCGGCGAGGTTCGGCTCGGGCGTCATACGGTGCGGGGTGCGCGAGGGCCGGCGGCGAGACCCGTGCCGGCGGCGAGCACGGCCGCCACGGCCAGTACGGCGAGCGCGAGCGAGCGGCCGCTGGTTCCCCCGGTGTGCAGGCACAACGTCACGAGTGCCACGCCCAGCGCCGTGCCGAGTCCGCGGGCCATGTTCACCAGACCTCCTCCGGTGGCCGACATCCGGGTGGGGATGGCGCCCATGACGGCCGAGTTGTTCGCCGGGATGAACACTCCCAGACCGAGCCCCACCACGAACAGCGACACGCCTGTTTCCCACGGACCGGACACCCCCACCAGCACCGCGCAGCCGACCGCCGCCAGCGCCGCTCCGGCGCCGATGCGAACGCGGGAGCCGAGGCCCGCGGGCAGCACGCGATCGGCGGCCACGGCGGCCACCGCGAACCCGGCGGGCAGGCTCGTGAGCACCGCGCCCGTCGCGCCGTGCGCCCCCAGGACCTGCGGCAACAGCGCCAGCGGCCCGAACAGCACGAGGTACCCGCACAGCGCGCCGGCCAGGCCGAACGACACGACCGGCGGCCGCAGCACCGCCAGGCGCAGGATCGGGCTCGCGGCCGAGTTCTCCCGCAGCACGAACGCGGCGGCCGCCACCACACCCGCCACGAACAGCGCCGGCACGGCCCAGCCGGGCAGCGCCAGTCCCGACAGGCCCGAGATCGCCAGCAGCAGCGCGGTCGACGCCGTGGCCAGCAATGCCACGCCCGCGCCGTCGAAGCGACCCAGCGGCGTGCGCTCGCGGGTGCGCGGCAGCAGGTACCGCCCGGCGATCAGGCCGACGACGCCGACCGGCGCGTTGACCAGGAACACCCACCGCCAGCCGACGGTGTCCACGAGCAGGCCGCCGACCGCCGGCCCGAGCGCGAGGCCGAGCGCCTGCGCGGCAGCCTGCACCCCGAGCGCCGCACGCATCTTCTCGCGGCGCACGCTGCCCACCACCAGCGCGACGCTGTTGGCCTGCAGCATCGCCGCGCCGAGCGCCTGCACCACCCGGAACACGACGAGCCACGTCAGCGTCGGCGCGAGCCCGCACGCGATCGACGCCGCGGTGAAGACGCCGAAGCCGTAGACATAGGTGAGCTTGCGGCCGTACGCATCCGCGAGCCGGCCGACCGCGGCGAGCAGCCCCACCAGCGTCAGCAGGTAGGCCAGCGACACCCATTGCACGGCCGCCAGCGGCTCGCCGAAGTCGCGCTGCAGTGCCGGGAACGTGAGCGTGACGATGCTCGCGTCCAGCTGGCCCATGAACGCGCCGAAGCACACCGCGCCCACCGCGAACCAGCCCGCGAGCCGGTGCTCGCGCACCACCCGCGGCCGTGGCCGCTCCACCAGCACCGCCACGACAGCCCCTTTCGCCGATATTTCGTTCTTCTACAGAACTACCTACGACGAAGGTTCGCCAGCCCAGCGCGATCAACACCACACAACTACCTCAACAACAGAACGACCGACGCAACCCACCAGCGAGATCGCGTCGGTGTTTCGTCGGGGCGGTTCGATCGGCCGCCAGGCCGATCCGACCGCGCCGACGAAACATCGACTCAAAGGCGATCTCGCACGTCCTGGCGGAGCCGGGACCAAAAATTGAGCCGGGGCTGACGATCCTGTCGCACATTGAGACACCCACCCGTGCCGAGGTGCGGTGTGATGGCGGCAACACTCGTACCGGCAGGACAGGAGCGTCCCGGGATGTCCCAACCCACGGCACCGGTCAAGAACGCGCGCCAGCTCAGGACTCCGCTGGCGCTCGCGCTGGCCGACCTCGCGGCGATCTTCGACGACCTGCAGTTCACGCTGCGCTGTTGCGAACGCCTGGTCGTCGAGCTCGAACGCGGCGAGGCACAACGCGACCCCGTGCTGATCGAATCGCTGTGGGTCTCGGCCCTGAACTCCTACGCGCGCTGCTTCCGCCCCGGTGAACGCGGCATGGGCCTGACCGAAGACGACCTCAAGGCCACCGGTGTGCAGGGCGAGGTGTTCGAGTGGCACGGGCTGCTGCGCAAGATCCGCAAGCACCTGGTGCTCGGCGAGGCCAACCCGCGCGAGGTCTACTCGATCGGCGTCTCGCAGGCGGCCGACGGGAGCCCCGACGGCATCGTGATCACCTCGGCGGTCCACCCGCTCGTCGACGATCTCACCGTCCGCCAGACCGGCCGGCTCGCCTTCGAGCTGAGCCGCCTGCTCGACGAGCGCATCAAGGAGCACCAGAAGAAGGTGTTCGCCGCCGTCGAGGAGCTGCCGAGGGGCAAGCTCGACGAGCTGCCCGACATCGAGATCACCAGCTGAGCCGCGGCCGTCCCGGCTGAGGCCGGCTGTTCGGCCACGTGACACGCGGCCGGGAAACGCACGTGTCCTTCGGGCAGTCCGCCACGAGAAACGGGCACTCCACCGCTGTGGCGGGTGCGCCGCGGCGGGCCCGGGCGATGACCTGGTGTGGGCGCGGGTGCGCGAGCCTTCCCTCGCGCACCCGCGCCCTTGCCATTCCTCGGGCGTCAGCCGGTGATGCTGTCCGAACCGTCCTCGAGGTGGCCCACGTAGCGACGCGACCAGGACTTGTCGCCGTCCAGGGTCACGGTCACGTCGTACCAGCCGTGGTCCGAACCGCACGGGTCGACCGAGTGCAGCGTGCGGCCGTGCGCGGACACGCGGTAGGTCTTCGGGCGGTCGTCCGAGTACTGGTTGTGCTTCACGGTGAAGGTGACCGGCCGCGAACCGTTGTTCTCCAGCTCCAGCAGCAGCCGCGGCCGCGAGCCGAAGCCGAGGATGCCGTCGAAGTAGGCGGCGGTGACCTGCGCGGTCTGACCCGCGGCGTCGAGGTCGCCGGTGAACTGGCGCAGGAACCGGTTCGGGCCCACCACCGTGATGTCGTAGCGGTTGCCGGCGAGTTGCACCGAACCCGGCACGGTCTTGTCCCAGATCGTGCTCGACGGCGCGACCGTGTACTGGCCCGGGAACTTCGCCGGGTAGTCCTTGAGCGACGGGGTCGCCTGGGTGTTGTCGTACACGGCGAAGTGGCTGGCCTTGCGCACGTGCTTGCCGTTGTTGCTGAACGACAGCTTCGCCTGCGTCACGCCGTTTGCACCGGAGAACCCGTCGAGATTCGCGTTCGGCTGGTACGGCAGAGCGCGGGCCTTCTTGGTGCCCGCCTCCTGCTTCGGCATCTTGTTCGTGGTCACCGGCGGCTGGTACGAACCGCCGGCCGGGTCGCCGATCACGGTGGTCTTCGGCAGCCGCGGCAGGCCGTACACCGGCGAGTGGAAGTCGAACGAGCCGGTGAGGTCACCGCACACGCTGCGGCGCCACGCGCTGATGTTCGGGCAGTGCGCGGTTTTGCCGAGCGCCTCGGTCCATTTCTCCAGGAACTGGATCACCGAGGTGTGGTCTGAGACCTCCGAGGTCACCCAGCCACCGCGGGTCCACGGCGAGATCAGCAGCAGCGGCACGCGGAAGCCGAGGCCCACGGGCATCGGCTTCGTGAGGACGGCACTGGCGAGCGCACCGGTGGCCTCGAGGTAGAACTCGTCTTCGTCGGCGCCGGGTGCGGGCACGGGCGGCGGCACGTGGTCGAACTGGCCGTCGTTCTCGTCGTAGTCGATGATCACGAGCGTCGAGTTGAAGACCTCGGGGTCGGCGTTGAGGGCCTCGAGGACGTTGTTGACGTAGTAGGCACCGTCGTTCGGCGAACCGTCCGGGTGCTCGGAGAAGGCCTGGTTCGTGACCATCCACGAGACCTTCGCCAGCTTGCCCGCGACCACGTCGGCGCGCAGGGCGTCGGTGAGGTTGTCGGCGTTGGCGCTCAGGCCGGTGTGCGGCTCGGGGACGATCGCCACGCCGTTGTCGTAGAACACGTTGCCGGGCGCGGCGGTGCCGCCCTGCGACGGGTCGAGCTTGGCGAAGGTGTCGAAGTACTCGACGCCGTTGTCACCGTAGTTGTCGGAGCCCTGGTAGACCTTCCAGCTGTAGCCGGTCTTCTGCAGGGTTTCGGCGTAGCTCTCCCACAGCAGGTGCTTGCCGAGCTCGTCGCCACCGTTGAAGGCCACGTAGTCGCCGTGCTTCTTGGCGGCGTTGATCGAACCGCTCCACAGGTAGGTGCGGTTCGGGCCGGTCGCGCTGAGCACGGAGCAGTGGTAGGCGTCGCCGACGGTGTAGGTGTCGGCCAGCGCGTAGTGCCACGGGATGTCCGAGCGGTCGAGGTACCCGAGCGTGGTCGGGCCGCCCTTGGCGTAGTACCAGCCGTTCATGAGGCCGCCGTACCAGGCGCCGTGCTGGTCGTCCCAGCTGTGCGAGGTGCCGCCGTAGCCCTGCGCACCGACCTCGGAGGTGGGCGGCTGGTGGCTGGCCGGGTACTGCGACACCTTGGCGTCGGACAGCTTCCACGGGAACTGGGTACCGCCGGCCGGGGTGGTGGGCGCCGTCGTCGGCTGCTGGAACACCGAGTTGCCGCCGGGCAGCGTGATCGCCGAGCGGTCGCCGAAGCCTCGAACGCCCTTCAGCGAGCCGAAGTAGTGGTCGAAGCTGCGGTTCTCCTGCATCAGGATCACCACGTGCTTGATGTCCCGCAGGTCGCCGTACCGCTTCGACGGGACGGCCGGCCGGGGCGACGCCTTGGCTTCGTTGGCGGCCAGCCCGCCGGCGCCGACGACCGCGGCACCGGTGACCGCCGCGGCAGCGCCGAGGAAACCTCTTCGGGAAAGATCGGACATGGGTGAGAACCTCCGGTAACGGCCGGCACGCGCGAGAGAGCCCGTGGGACGGCCGAAACCTACGGTCGCGGAACTGGTTCGGGGCGAACTCGACCTGAACACTCCCCGACGGGCGTCGGAACCGTGGCCGGGCTCGTCCGACCGGCGCAGTCCACACCGGACAGAGCGGACAGCCGGCCACCGCGAGGGCACCCGTGCGTCACGGGTTGATCACAGCCGCAACGCGGGGCGCGCACAGCCGTCTTTGCCCGCGACAGCAAGCTTTTCGCGAATCCTGGGGGAATGATCACATGACGCGGACAACCGTGTTCAGAGGCGCTCTCGCCGCCGCTTCCGTCTCGGCGGCGATGCTCGCCACCGCGTGCTCGGGTGCGCCCGCCGCACCGCCGGCACCGGTTCCGTCAGCCCCGTTGTCCCCCTCCGCGGCCCCGAGCGCGACGCGGGGCCCGTCTTCTTCCACGCAGCAGCCGGGCCAGTCCCAGCAGCCGGTAGCAGCGGCCGCGGCCGGGCTGAAGTTCCCGGGCAAGAGCCTCGAAGTGCGGTTCACCCGCTACGACCGCGCGAGCGGGATGGCGGAGTTCTTCCTGGTCACGCTGGCGCCGAACGGCGGGGCCGGCCCGCGCCTCGTCGACGTGCCGGGTCCGCACCGGCTGCCGCTGGCCCCGAACGCGACGATCGAGTCCGTCGACCGCGCCGGCTTCCCGTTCGAGACCTGCCCGCCGACCGAGTGCTCGACCGGGATCGAGTTGCAGAGCGTGCTGAGCCGGTACAGCGGCAGCGGGCTTTTCGCCGACGCCGCTGTGAACGCCGCCGACCAGATCACCGACATCCACGAGATGCCGTACTGACCGAGACGGGTGCCCGGGCCTGCCGGACCGGGGCACCCATCTCGGGTCAGGTGCCCTGTTGGGTACGCCGGCGGGCGCGGTAGGCGCGCAGGTTGACCGCGTTGCCGCAGATCTGCACGTTGTGCCACACGCCGCTGTTGTTACGGGAGCGGTCGTAGAAGGCGACCGCGCAGCGCTTGTTGCGGCAGGTCTTGAGGCGCCGCCAGCGGTCGGCGCGCTGCGCCTCCAGCACCTCGATCAGCACGATCGACGCCACGCGCCGCCAGCCGGTGCCGCGCGGCTCGGGCCGGATCCAGCCGTCGGCGCCGGGCTGCAGCAGCACGGGCGCGCTGTGCAGCAGGGCCGCGCCGGATTCGGGGTCGTGGTCGGTGAAGTCGCGCAGCTCTTCGCGCAGGTCGCGCAGGCGCTCGACGTCGTCGCCGGACAGCTCGACGCGTTCGGCCGGGCGTTCGGTGGCCCCCGCCCACCGCTCCAGCGCGCTGTCCAGCCACTTCTGCGCGTCGCCGACCTCGGCGAGCAGGTCTTTTTCGCGGGGCTTGCCGGCCGAGAGCGTGTTGAGCAGGTCGTGCACGAAGCCCAGCCCGCCCGGGCTCACCTCGAGCTCGTAGCGATCCGTCGCCGGCCAGTTCATCCGTACTCCTCCCGGCAGAGCCATCACGTCGTCAACTCTGTCGGCTTGACTATACCGCCTCCGAGCTGCACGTAAGACAGAAACGGCATTCCGCCCCGCGCGACGCAGGCGGACGGCATTCGGCTGCGTCGCTGTCCTTGAAAGCACCCCGCCCCTTGAACAACTCAGTGCCCGTCGAACGTCGGCACCGGCCGCGGCTGCCCCGCCTTGTACGCGGCGATCGCCGACGCCAGGCCGCGCCGCACGTCGTCGGTCTCGAACAGGGGCATCGAGAGGTCGAACAGCACCTGGTCCGCGGCCGCCGTGCCGCCGACCTCCCACGTGCGCAGCAGGGCCTTGTGCACGGCGTGCGCCCGGGTCGGGCCCTGCGCCACACGGCGCGCGAACGCCAGCGCCTCGGTGAACACCTGCTCGTCCGGCACGACCCGGTTGACGACGCCGGCCTCGGCCATCACCGCCCGCCGGCACCGGTTCTGAGGTGAGCGCCCACTCCATCGCCCGCGCCCGGCCCGCCCGCGCGGCGACGCGGTGGATCCCGCCCAGCAGCGTCACGATCCCCAGCATCTGCTCGGGGTGGCCGAACCGGGCCGACTCGCCGGCGAAGAGCACGTCGGCCCGCAGCGCCAGCTCGAAGCCGCCGCCGAAGCACAACCCGTGCACCGCGGCGATCACCGGCACCGGCAGCTGCTCGAACGCGTTGAAGGCGCGCAGGAAGTGCTCGAACGACGCGCGCAGCTCGCGCCCGTCCTGCCCTTCCCACGGCACGATGTCGCCGCCGTAGCTGAAGTCGGGGCCTTCGGCGCGCAGCACGACGGCGCGGACGCCGCTGCCGGTGATCTCGTCGACGGCGGCCACGAGCTCCGTCGTCATCGGGACGCCGATGCGGTTCTGCGGCGGGTTGTCGAGCGTGAGCACAGCGACGTCGCCGTCTCGCGACAGGGAAAGCTGGGGCACGGCGGGCTCCTCAGGACAGGTGCTGCTCGAACCAGGACCGCGCGGCGGCGCTGGAGCGGGCAAACTCGGCGACGTACGGGTCGAAGTGCCCGCCCGGGATCAGTTCGAGCCCCTTCGGCTGCAGGGCGCGTTCGTACGCGGCGAGCGCCAGGTCGGTCACGGTGATCGTGTCGTTCAACGCGACGACCAGCAGCAGCGGCGTCGGCGACACACGGCTGACCCACGCGCCCGGCTCATACATCCGCGCGGCGCGCGTGGAGCGCACGGTGACCTGGTTCTCCCAGATGCCCTCGGGGATGTCCTGCAGGTAGAACCCGACCGCGTCCGGCGCGCGGTAGGAGGCGGGCACGGCCGGGTCCGCGCTCACGATCGTCTGGCTGCGCGGGGGTTCACCCCGCCCGACGGCGCGGTCGTCCTCGGCGAACGCGCGCTCCAGCGCGGCGACGCCGTCCGGCGGCACGCGGCGCCGGCCCTGCTCGACCCCGCTGATCGTCGGCACCTGCGCGACCACTGCTTTGAGCCGCCGGTCGGTGGCTCCCAGCACGATCGCGTGGCCGCCGGCGTAACTGGTGCCCCACAAGCCGATCCGCTCCGGGTCGACCTCGGGGCGGGCTTCGAGGAAGGTGATGGCACGGCGCCAGTCGGCGATCTGGCGCCAGGGGTCCACGTCCTGGCGCGGGGTGCCGTCGCTGGCGCCGAACGTGCGGTGGTCGTGCACCAGCACCACGAACCCGGCGTCGGCGAACGCCTCGGCGAAGGGCTCGAGGCCGTGCTCTTTCACGCCGGCGTAGCCGTGGGCCATGGTGATGGCGGGCCGCGGCCCTGGCGCGTCGGGCACGAACAGCCAGCCGCGCAGGGTCACGCCGTCCTCGCCGGCGAACTCGATGTCGCTTCGTGTGGTCATGTCAGGCCTCCTGGTGGAAGTGGGCGCCCGGGAGGTCGGGCAGGCGCCTGCCCAGCTCCGCGGAGAACTTGAGCGCGCCGCCGAGCGGGCGGTGGTGGATGGCCGCGTGCACGATCCGGCCCGCGTCGTCCTTCGTCAGCACGGTGACGCCGAGCAGGGTCGCGCCGCCGAAGGCCACGGCCTCCCACTCGAGGTAGGTGCGCGCGCCGGACTCGGTCTGGTGCGTGAACTTCAGCGACTCGTAGGTCCCGCTGGCGGCGGCCATCACGCGCTGCACGTTCTCCCGGCCTTCGACGGGCTCGAGCAGCGTGCCGGCTTCGAGGACCACGTCCTCGGCAAAAGTCTCGCCGAACGCGTCGGCGGTCTTGCGCGAGAAGCCCGCGGCCCAGCCGCGCGCCTGGCCACCGGCGAAGCGCGCGATCAGCTCGGCGAGACGGGCGGGTGCCTCCGCGTGCGTCCAGTGGCCCGCGCCGCCGACCACCTCCGTGACGGGCGCGGCGAAGCGGGGTGCGACGGCGCCGGCCACGAGGTCCGCCGTGACGAACGGGTCGTCCCCGCCGCGCACGATGAGCACCGGACCCGGGTACCCGCTCGGCGCGTGCCCTTCCGGAGCGCCGTTGTTCCAGCAGGAGGCGAACGCGCGCACCACCTCGGGACGCAGGCGCAGGCCGGCCGCGCCGATGCGTTCGGAGGTCTCGGCGCTCAGGTTCGGCGAGAGGTTCGCCCGCGCCGCGCGCTGCGCCTCGGCTCCGGCCTCGCCCAGCGAGCGGAACGGTTCGACGGCCTCGTCGGGCAGGCGAGTGCCCGCCAGGGGCACCGGGTTCACGAGCACCAGCCCGCTGGTCAGCTCGGGCCGTGCCGCCGCGACGAGCTCGGCCACGGCCGAGCCCATGCTGTGGCCCACCAGCAGGAACGGGCCGCCGATTGCGTCCACAGTGGACAGAACGTCGGCCGTGAACCGGTCGTAGGTGAACGGCCCGGCCTCCGCCGCACGGTCGCCGCTGCCGGCGAGGTCCAGGGCCACGTACTCGCCGTCGACCGGGAGCGCCTCGACGACCCCGTCCCAGACCCGGCGATCGTCGAGGAACCCGTGCACGAAGACGGTCGGTTCGGCCATGGATCTTCCCCGATCAGGTCGTCCCGGCGTCGGCGACTGCCGGTGAATGACCCAACCGTAGACTGTTAGCCTCTGTCGTGTCAGGAGTCAGAAAAGGTGACTCCGACCACAGATCACAGTGTCGGCGTCCGGAAGTTCCCGGTTTCAGGCCGTCTTCGTGCCGAGTTACGACAGAAGTGAACGGAGATGGTAGCTCGTACTCACTGCCGGTACGGCGCGGCGGCCGCCTGCGCGGCGGTGATGAACGCGCCCTTGTTCTTCGGCCAGAACGTGCTGTCCACACAGGAGTACTTCGGCAGGAACCCGCCGCACGTGCCGCTCGACGCACCGACCTCGAAGGTGAAGCTCGCGACGCCGAGGGTGCCGTAGGTGAAGTCGTCGGTCGTGCCGCTCGTGTCGTAGCCGACGGTCTCGCGGTTGGTGCCCACGAGGTAACCGTTGGAGGCGGTGAACTTCGCACCCAGCTTGCGGTACTGCGCGTCGTTGGGCGAAGTCGCCTGGGTGAAGCCCCACGGGATCACGATGTCGTTGCCGTAGCTGTGCAGCGTGATCATCGTGCCGCGCGCGGTCGCCGGCGCCGGGTCGTTGTTGCCGGTGCCGCGCTGCACGGGGTAGATCGCGCGGAAGAACTTCTCCAGCGCCTGGGTTTCCGGCTCCGAACCGGCGCTCGCGCCCTGGTAGGTCTCGGCGCACGGCGAGTTCGAGTCCCCGCCCCACTGATAAGAGGAGTTGCGGTTCACGTCGATGCCGACGTTGGTGCCGGAGCAGCCGCCGCGGGCATTGTCGGCGTTCTTGCGCTGCAGCTTGGGCGAGTTGCCACCCGAGGCCACGATGTCCACGCCGTCCGGGTTGGCGATCGGGATCACCCACACCTCGGTAGTGTCCAGAATGGACTTCGCGGTCGAGTCGCTCGCGTAACCGTCGGCGAGGTAGTCGATCCAGCGCCACGCGAGTTCGCCGGTCGAGATCTCGCGCGCGTGGATCTGGGCCATCAGCACGAACTTCGGCTTGGCCGAGGTCGTGGACAGCGTGCAGTCGCCGGCCTGCTTCTTGCTGAGACAGATGGCTTTCAGATCGTGGCCGCCCTGGCCCTTGGTCTTCTTCCACGACGGGCCGAGCGTGTACACGGTCGCGAGGTCCGGGTGCGCCGAGGCGACCTGGGTCAGGTGCGCTTCCTGCGCGGCCACGGTGCGGTAGCCGCCGTAGAAGGTGTCGGCCGCGGCCGCACGCGCTGACGCGGCGGGCACGTCCTTGTAGACGGTGTCGAAGTACGACGGCTGATATCCCAGCGTCCGCAGCTTCCGGGCCACGGCCTGGTCCCCCACGACGTACGCGGCCTCGCGGTCGGACTCGGCGACGTCGAACCCGGCGCGCGCGAGCCCCGCCAGCTGGTCCGCGGTCACCGGCACCCGCCAGAACACCGGCGCGCCGGACCCGGGCACGGCGGCCGTGGCGCCGACGGGGCCCCCGGACAGGCCCGCCACCAGCACTCCGACCGCCGCCAGCGCGGCCTTCCACGACGACCTGACCTTCATCGGGGCTCCTCACGGATGTATCAGGGGACGGACCGACGGTGACCGTCTCGCAACGCACAGTGTGGCGGCCCAGGACAAACCCGGCACACCCACGAAAGTCGGAACTCCCGATCAGCCCTCCGTGAGGATCGTGGCAAGCAGCTCGGCCGCGATGTTGCGCCCGGACACCACGAGCACGATCGGCCGGTCGAGCGGGACCAGGCCCGCCCGCAACGCGGCCAGAGCCGCGGCCGACGAACCCTCCGCCACCAGTCCCGCAGTGAGGGCGAACTCGCGGACCGAGCGGCGGATCGCGGGCTCGTCCACGTCGACCAGCTCGACGCCGGCCTCGCGCACGATGTCCGGCGTGATGGTGCCCGGCTCTAGGTTGCCGACCAGCCCGTCGGCGATGGTGTCCCCCACCGGCACGGTCACGAGGTGTCCCGCCGCGACCGCCGCGGACACGGCGTGGCACGCCGCGGACTCGACGCCGACCACGCGCACGTCCGGTTTCGCGCGACGGGCGCCGAGAGCCGTGCCGGCCAGCAGCCCGCCCGAACCCGTGGGCACGACGATCGTGAAATCCTCGTCGAAGCTGTCGGCGACCTCGCCGACGAGGGTGCTCTGGCCGGCGATCACGTACGGGTCGTTGTAGGCGGACACGAACTTCATCCCGCCGGCCGCGAGCTCCAGGGCCTTCGCTTCCGCGCCGTCGTAGCCGCCCGGCGCGAGCAGGAGGTCCACCGGGTAGGTGCGCAGCGCCGAGATCTTGGCCGGGGAACCGTCTTCGGGAACGACCACTGTGGACTGCGCGCCGAGCAGCCGCGACGCGTGCGCGACGCCGAGCGCGTGGTTGCCCGCCGACGCCGTGACGACCGGGGTGCCGTCGGCGGCGTACGCGGTGAGGGCGGTGACGCCGCCGCGGACCTTGAACGAGCCGGTGGGCTGCGCGCCCTCGTACTTCAGGAACACCGGCACGTCGAGTCCGGCGGAGTGAAAGGGCAGGAGCGGGGTCGGCGCGAGGTGACGTGTGACCGTTTCCCTTGCCTGGTCGAGGATGGCGTCGGCGATCAGGGGCATGGCTCTCCTTCGGGGACGGGTCAGGCTTCCGGGGCGAGTTCGCGGCGCAGGCGGGTGAGCAGTTCGTAGGTGTCGACGGCGGGGTCGCGCCCGACGGCCATCGTGGCGAGCACGAGCATGTCGGCCAGCAGCATCCCGCCAAGCGGTTCGGCGGTGAGCCCGCCCGCGGACGCCTCGTCGCGCAGGACGACGTCGACAGCACCGGTGAGCTCCTCGCCGAGGTTCTCGGTCACGAGGATCAGCCCGGCCCCGGCGGCGCGGGCGTGAGCCACGAGCAGCTCCAGCTCCGGCAAGGCGCGGCCGGGCGCGAAGATCACCACGGCGTGGCGGGCCGAGAGGCTGAGCAGGTCGTCGGCGAGGGTGAAGCCGGTGGCGCCGGAGAAGACCGCGAACTTGCCGATGCGGTTCAGCTTCAGGGCGAGGTAGCGGGCACTCAGCTCGTTGACACCCCAGCCGTAGCAGAAGACGGTGGCCGCGGGAGCGATGAGCTGCAGCGCCTTCGCCAGCGCGGCCGGGTCGGTCTTGCGGCCGAGCCCGGTGATCCGCTCGCGGGCGTCACCCAGGACCCGTTCCGCCGTGGCGGAGAAGTCCCGCGCCGTGCGGGAGAGCTGGAGGCGTTCGCTGATCTGCGGTGGCGCGGTCGTGGTGAAGTTTGCGCCCAGCGCGGCTTTGAGGTCCGGGAGACCGGCGTACCCGAGCCGGCGCGCGGTGCGGACGACCGTGGCGTCGCTCGTGCCCGTGGTGCGGCCGATGTCGCCGGCGGTGGCCAGCATGATCCGCTGCGGCGGCGACGCGACGAGGTACCGCGCGACGACGCGTTCGGTCTTGCTCAGCCGGGTCCACTCGTGGTTCACCCGGCTGGCGAGGGTGCGCGGTTCTGAAGTATCCAATTCAGCTAGTGCCGTTTCTGTCGTCACTGCTACAGTGACCGCAGCTTACCCCGCCGGGCCGGGACTGCCCCGGGCCTCGCCGCGCACACCCGCCCGCCGCGCAGAAGGAGCTGCTTTGTCCCCGATCACCGGCGCCATCGCCTCGCCGCACACCCTCGCCACCCGTGCGGGAGAACAGGCCTTCCGCGCGGGCGGCAACGCCATCGACGCGGCGCTCGCGGCCGCCACGGCACTCACCGTCGTCTACCCCCACAACACCGCTCTCGGCGGTGACCTCGTGGCCCTCGTGCGCACCCCCGACGGCTCGATCACCTGCGTGAACGCGACCGGCACGGCGCCGGCCGCCCGCGACCTCGCCGCACTGCGCGCCCGCCACGGCGAGCGGCTGCCGGAACGCGGGCCCGACACCATCACCGTGCCCGGCGCGGTACGCGGCTGGGAGGCGCTGCGCGGTCACGGAGCCGCGCTGGACTGGTCCGCGCAGTTCGCCGCCGCGATCGGGTACGCGGCCGAAGGCGTCCCCGTGGCGCGCTCGCTCGCCGCCGCGCTCGTGACGGACCGGGCGCTCCTCGACGCCGATGCCGGCTCGCGCACGGTGTTCGGTGCGTCCCTTCGCGAAGGCGACCTGCTCGTGCAGCCACGTCTCGCGGATTCGCTGAGCGCGATCGCGGCCGGCGGGCCCGGCGAGTTCTACGAAGGCGCCGTGGGCGCGGCTCTGGCCCGTGGTCTTCAGGCCCTCGACTGTCCACTCACGACAGCCGACCTCGCCGGGTACGTCGCCAGGGACACGGCCGCGATTTCCGCACCGCTCGGCGGTTTCCGCGTGCACACCAGCCCGCCCAACACGCAGGGCTTCGCGCTGCTGCGGACCGTGCGGGCCCTCACCGAACTGGGCTTCGTCACCACTCCGTGGACGGCCCCGGCCGCCGTACTGGGCCGGCTGTTCCACGATGGCACGCGCGTGCGAGACACCCTGCTGGCCGACCCGGCCTTCGCCGCCACGGACGTGGCGAACGACGGGTTCGCCGAGCTGATCGCGGGACTGCGAGACCCGCGCCCAGCCGATGTGGTGGCGGCTCCCTCGATCCCGCGCGGTGACACCGTGGGCGTGGCGGCGGCCGATTCGTCGGGTTACGCCGTGTCGATCATCCAGAGCGTGTTCGACAGCTTCGGCGCCGCCGTGCTGGAACCGGAGACCGGCATCATCCTGCAGAACCGCGGCACGAGCTTCTCGCTGGATCCCCGCTCCCCCAACGTCATCGCGCCCGGCAAGCGGCCCAAGCACACGCTGATGCCCGTGCTCGTCACCCACGAGAACGGCCGCGTCCGCTGGGTCAACTCGACGATGGGCGGGCACGGCCAGCCGCAGATCCACGCGCAGGTGCTGCTGCGGCTGCTCGCCGGCGACTCGCCGGCCGAAGCCGTGAGCGCGCCGCGCTGGGTCGTCGGCGCGCGGGCCGAGGGCCAGGCCTCCGACACCGTGCACCACGAAGCCGACCTCGCGCCCGAGTCCGTGGCGGACCTCGCCGCCGACGGCTTCCCGCTGCGGGAAGTCCCTGCGCGCACGGAGTTCCTGGGCCACACCAACGTCGTCTCGATCGCGCCGGACGGCACCCTCACCGCCGGTAGCGACCCCCGTTCCGACGGCTCCGCCGCCGTGGTCCCGGAGTGACCGGGCGCCTGCGGCCCGGTTGAAGGGCCCGGGTGGCGAGCCGCCGGCCCGCCACCCTGCCCGGCTCACTCCTGCGCGAGAGCCATCGCGCCCAGGAACGTCTCGAGCGCCACGTTCCGTCCACAAAGGACGACCGCGACCTTCTTGCCCCGGTACTGCTCGGCCGTGCGGATCAGGCCCGCGACCGCGACACCGGCGGCGCCTTCGACGATCCAGCGCTCCCCCTCGGCGATCTTCCGCATCGCGCGGGCGATCTCCGGCTCGGTGACCGTGACCGTCTCGTCGATCACTTCCTGGCAGATTCCGAACGTGACGGAGCCGGGCTCCACCGCGCCGGCCGAACCGTCGGACAGCGTGGGGAACTCCGGCGTCTCGATGATCTCGCCGGCCTTCAGCGAGTCGAGCATGCAGGTGGAGGCCTCGGGCCACACGCCGACGACCTTCGTCCGCGGGCTCAGCTGTTTCAGCGCCGTGCCCGTGCCGCCGATCAGGCCACCGCCCCCGGTGCAGATGAACACGGCGTCGAGGTCCGGCGCCTGCTCGGCCAGCTCGACGCCGAGCGTGCCCTGGCCCGCGACGGTGTCGAGGTCGTTGTAGGGCGCCACATACGGCTTACCGAGGCGCTCCGCCTGCCGGCGCGCCTCCTGCTCGGCGCCGAGCGCACCTCCCTCGACCACCACGAGCTCGGCCCCCATCGCCCGGATCGCGGCCATCTTGGCCGGCGTGGTGTAGGAGGCGACGTACACCGTGACCCCGACGCCGGCGAGGTTGCCGGCGCGGGCCACGCCCTGGCCGTGGTTGCCGGTCGACGCGGTGATCACACCGGTCTGCTTCGCGCTCTCGCCGAGCACGCGGATCTTGTTGGCCGACCCGCGCACCTTGAACGAACCGGTGGGCATGAGGTGCTCGGTCTTGAGCCACACATCGCATTCGAGCTCGTCCGACAGCAGCCGGCTGCGTTCGAGCGTGCTCACCGGCACCTGCGGGCGGATGCCCTGGTGCGCGTCGAGAATGCGGTCGAAGAGGGTGGGCACGCTGGGCTCCTCGGGGATTCGGGGATTCGGGGATTCGGGGATTCGGGGATTCGGGGATTCGGGGATTCGGGGATTCGGGGATTCGGGGATTCGGGGATTCGGGGACGGGCCCCGGACGCTCCGCCAGGGCCACTGGTCTCACTTCCGAGCTTATTATAGCCTATAAGCTGTATGGAAGGAGTGCCTTGAGCACAGCGTCGAATACCGCCGCGCCGAACACCCCGGCGCCGAGCACCGCAGCCACCTCGGGACCCGACAGCTTCGGGAGCCTCGCCCGCCTCGACCTCGGCGGCGAGAGCTACCGGGTGCACCGCCTCGACGCCGTCCCCGGCTCCGAGCGGCTACCTCTGAGCCACAAGATCCTGCTGGAAAACCTCCTGCGGCACGAAGACGGCCACACCGTCACGGCCGAGCACATCACGGCTCTGGTGCACGGCGGGTCCGACGCGGCCCACGACGTCGTCGCCTTCTCCCCGTCGCGGGTCTTCCTGCACGACACCAACGGCGTGCCCGTGCTCACGGACCTGGCCGCGCTGCGCGACGCCGTCGCCGCGGCCGGGGGCGATCCCCGCGGCGTGCGCCCGCGGATTCCGAGCCACCTGACTGTGGACCACTCCGTGGCCACGGAGGTCTCCGGCCGGGCCGACGCCCTGCGCCGCAACGTCGAGATCGAGTACACCCGCAACGCCGAGCGCTACCGCTTTCTCAAGTGGGGCGAGACGCTCGACGGCGTGCACGTGGTGCCGCCCGGCACCGGGATCATGCACCAGATCAACCTCGAGTACCTCGCGAGCGTGGTGGAACGCCGCGACGGCTGGGCGTTCCCGGACACCTGCGCCGGCACCGACTCGCACACGACGATGGTCAACGCGCTGGGTGTGCTGGCGTGGGGTGTCGGCGGCGTCGAGGCGGAGGTGGCGCTGCTCGGCCAGCCGTTGAGCATGCTGGTGCCGCCCGTGGTCGGGGTGGAGCTCACGGGTGAGCTGGGCCCCGGCGTGACCGCGACCGACCTCGTGCTCACGGTCGTGGAAACCCTGCGCGCGCACGGCGTGGTCGGGAAGTTCGTGGAGTTCACCGGCGACGCCGTGGCGCGCATCCCGCTCGCGCACCGCGCGACGATCTCCAACATGTGCCCCGAGTTCGGCGCCACCGCGGCGATGTTCCCCATCGACGCCGCGACGACCGGCTACCTGCGCCTCACCGGCCGCACGCCGGACCACGTCGCCGCCGTGGAGAAGTACGCGAAGGAACAGGGCCTCTGGCACGATCCTTCGGCGGACTTGCGTTACGACGAGCGCCTGCGGATCGACCTCTCCACTGTGACGGCTTCTCTCGCCGGCCCCCGGCGCCCCCAGGACCGTGTGCCACTGTCCGCCGTGCCGGCCAACGCCACGGCCGCGATCGCGCACGTGCACGCTTCCCGCCGTGAGCGAGAACCCAACCCCGCCGACTCAACCCACCCGCGAGATCGCGCCGGCTTCCGGATGGGGCAGTCCGAGCGGCCCCCGGCCGATCCGACTGCCCCATCCGGAAG